>JAGWMQ010000127.1 GCA_028873125.1 Verrucomicrobiota bacterium
TGGTAGCCGTCGCCGTCCGCGTCGGCGAAGGGATCCACGCCCGTGTGCCCGAAGAACCGATTTTCCCACGAATCAATCAGCAGATTGCCGTCGCTGTCGGCGTCGCTGGCGATGGGCACGCTGTTGAGCATCGCGGCGGTGACTTCGATGCCCGGATCGCCGCAGGCGGTGTTGCTGACATCGGTGTAGCCGGCCACCTGGACGAAGGTGCCGGGGAGCATTTGAAAGTTGCCGGGGAAGGCAAACGGCAGTCCGCTGGAATCCTCGAGCGCAAACGTCGCGCCGCCGCCATACAAATCCAGCAGCCGGCAGTCGCCGCTCATCGTGTCGGCACGGACGACGAGCAGCACGTTGGTGGTCGGGCGCGGCGCGAGCGAGGCAAGGATTTGCGCGGCGCCGTTGCTGGCGGCGGCGAATTGCGAAACGGTCGTGGCCTGGGCCAGATAATTTGAGTCTTCCGCGCCGTTCCAGAGAAAGTAGCGGATTTCGTCCACGGGGGAGACGAACTTGCCAGGGTTGCTGTTGTTCAGCAGGCTGTCGGTGCGGTAGATGTCCTGAACCACGGCGCGCAGGCTGGCGACGTTGGGATTGCCGGACCCTTCCACCAGGTTGCTGATGGTCTCGAACAAGGTCTGCAACTGGTAGCCGGGCTGGTTGGTGCTGGCCGTTTCCAGCGCCAGCAGCAGGTCCTGCGGCGGATTGGTGCGTCCGGCGTCACCGGGACGGAACGGGAAGAGGGTGATGTTCGTCCACCAGGCATTGCTGCGCGCGCCCAACTGTTGGGCCACGGCGCGCTCAAAGAGCAGGGATTCGATCGTGCTGTTGACCGTGAGGTCGTTGGTGAGCGTGGCGCGCGGCAGGTTGTAAAAGGCGTTGGACGCGGCGGCGATCCAGGCGTTGGCTTCGTTGGTCAGGTTGCCACCGGCGCTGCCAAAGGTGTAGGTGACGGTTGGGAATGGCGGCGAGGGCACGGGCACCAGGCCGATCATCTCGCGCCCGACCTTCGTGTCCGAATTGGTGGTCAGGATGTGATAATGCAAATCCGTCGCCTCCGCGACGAGCCGGTCGTCGAGGACAATGATGACGTTGCTCAAGTCAATCGTCGGATACGACCCGGCGTCCAGCGCCGCCTCGCTCAACAGGCTGCCCTGCAAATCATAGGCGTGAAGCACGGCGCCGGTGGCGCAGAGCGTCGGGGCGTTGGAAAAGCCGTCCCACGGGCGGGGTGTGACGCGCACGTTGAACACCGCCTGGCTGTCCAGATGCGGGAAATTGGTCGGCGCGCTGTTGGGATCCAACGGGTCGGTGCCGTGAATCAGTTCCTCCAGGTCCGAATAGCCGTCGCCGTCGCTGTCGGCCGGGCCGTTGGGGTCCAGGCCGCGCGCGATCTTCACGTAATCGGGCACGCCGTCGCCGTTGGAATCCAGCGTGGACGGCCCGGCGGTGAAGGTGTAGGCGGCGGATTTGACGAGCGACTTGGCGGTGGCGCTGTTGGTGGGCTGTCCGTAATACTGCACGGTCGTGTTGGTGAACACCCAGACGACCAGGCCGTTGCTCCACGCGTTCCAGGCGCCGGAACCGAGCCGGAAATAAATGTTGTCGCCCGAATTGGCGGCGGCGAATTGCAGTTGGATGGAGGTCGCGTAAGTCCCCGGGACCGGCGAGATGGTCACGTCGCTGATTTTGTCGCCCGTCGGCGGCGTGAAGCTGAAGAGTGAAATCATGTTGCTGTACTGGTTGGCCAGGCCGAACTGCGCCAGCGGATGCGCCGAGCCGAGCGACACATTGGTGGGGTTGGCCAGCCCCATCATCGGGTTCAAAAACGTCTCGGTCGTCACGGAAATGTTTCCCGGCGAACCGGAGAAGCTCGGCGACTCCGTCCAGTCGCCGGCATTGTTGAGGCGGAGCAGGACGGGATTGTTGGTGACGAACGGCTCGTAGCGGAACTGCATCACGTTGCCCGACGAACTGTAAGGCGAAATCTGCGGCAGGCTGCCCGCGGCGGCGTTCGAGTAACCGGCGCCGGTCCAATTAAATTGCTTGAAGGTCGCCGAGGTGTTTTGGCCCAGCGGCGCCGAGTAGGCCATGAAGCCGTTGTTGTCCAGCACGCCCGCGCCGGTGAAATGCTGGCCGGGATCGGCATTGAACGACTGGACGAGCGACGGCGGGTTTTTCCCGTCAAAATTGAACACGGCGGCGGACACGTCGTTGGAATAGAGCACGAGCAGTTTCGTTCCGCCGGCGCCCGGCAGCGCAAAGATGCGGTCCACATAATTGGTGAAAAGGACCGTATTGGTGTAGGCCAGCGTGTAGGTGCCCGGCGACGGCTCGGTGATTTGATACTCGTAAAAATACCAGCCCGTCGGCGGATACACGAGGAATTGGGTGTAGGGATTGTTGGTGTCGAACTGGCCGGTGACGTATTCGTAAGGCTGTGGCGCGCGCGCCGTGGCAACGGACGCCGCGCTCACGGCCGCGCCGCCGGAAAAGTCCAGAATCTCAAACACGTCCGCGCCGGCGCTGACGCTCCGGTCGAAAAGCGCCAGGCGCGCGTAGCGGTTGGTGTGAATGAGGACGGCATTGGCGCGCTCGCGCTGGTAGAAAATTGCGTTGTCCGCCAGCACGGTGCGGTTGGTCGTGCCGTCGTTGCGCAGGAGCGTTTCCCGATACGGCAGGAGGCCGTTGTAAAGGCTGGCCACGTAAAGGTCGTCGTTGGCCGTGTTGCCCACGCCGCCAATGTCAATCACCCCGACGAGATTCGGCCCCAGCGACGGGATGAACACGCTGGCGGGCAGGCCGGCGGAAATGGTGTTGCTGGCGTCGAGAATGTTGACACGGTTGGCGTCGGGGCCGGCGACGGCCAGCGAATCGAACGCCAGCGAATCGAGCCGGCCAATGCCCAGGCCGGTGGCATTGGCAACGCCGCTGGCGCGCGCCGAAACCCAGGTGTAGCTGCCCGGCGAAAGTTGGTAGCCGATGCGGTAGCTGCCGGTGGCCTTATCCAGAATGATCAAATCGCCGCGGCCGTCTCCGTTGAAATCGCCGCCCGATTGGAGTTCGTAATTGTTTTCGTAAACAAAGGCCGGCGCAGCTTTGAGGCTAAAGCTCAACAAAACAGCCAACACACAAAGGCCAAAGGCTGAAGGCTGAAGGCTGACGCTGAAAAGCTTTGCCATTGCCGAAACTTTGGCCTTTAGCCTTTGGACTTTAGCCTTGGTTTTCATGGCACATCCACCTCGCTGGACGGGATGAGTTGATCAATCTCGTGCGTCACCGGATTGAACCGCACGAGAATGTATTTGTAAGTCGCCCCGGAAACTTGCGGCTGCGTGTCCCGCAGCCACAAGAACAAATAAGGATAGTTGGCGCTCACGGCCACGAACGGGTCCTGGACGAACGTGTTTGTGGTTTGACCGGGAATGCTGGTCTGTTGGTAGGCGATCTTTTCCATGAGCGGCGAGACCTGGATCACGTCGCCCGAGACGGTCGGGAAATTGGTGTTGGGCACCTGGTAACGATAGAGCGCGCACGGAAAAATCGCGTCCCCCGCTCCGTTGGTCTCCAGCAGCGCGTTGGGGTCCACGGCGCCGTAAATCTCCTTGAGTTGCAGGTTGAATTCCCGGCCCACGTTGCCCGAACCGATCAGCACCCCGACGCCGCCCGGCGAGGAAGTCCGCAGCGCCGGCGAGGTGTTGGTGGACGACAGGTAAAAGGCGAACGCGAAACCGTAGGGAAAATTGTCGTTGGTGGTCGGAAGCGGACGCGCCGGCCAGGGCACTTGCAGCGTCGGCGCGTTGCTCGGCGTCCACACGAACGGCTGCAGTTCGCTGAAATTGCCCGGGTCGCCGTGCAGGCTCAGCGCACGGACCGCGACGTAATACTGTTTCCCGACTTCGACGTTGCACGGCACGGTGAACTGCGAACCGTTGTTGCCGAAGGCGGGCCCGACCCGCGGCGTCAGGAAGGAATAAAACGGCAGCGTGAGATTGGTGCCGTTGAGCGGGAAGGCCGCCATCGCCGGCGGCGCGCCGGTGCTGACCAGTTGCGAGGAAAGGTCGAAAAGGTTGGTGTCCGGCGGCGTCGGCGTGCCGGCGATATACAACTCGAAGCGGTCCACGCCGTAGGGCGGGCAGAACCACGAGAGGTTCATGCCGGCGGTCGCGATGTTCGTGCCGGTGGCAGTGATTTTGGCCAGCACCGGCGTCGGCGGCGGCGTCACGGGCGCCGTGTCCACGCAACCCAGAAACGTCAGCGGGCTTGGATTGCCGTTTTCATCCAGCAACTGCACGTAGAAACACATCGAACCGCCGTTGACGGGCGTGTTGTTGTCGCACGCCTCGATGTCCGTCGTGCCGTTGGTGACTTCGCCCGCCTGCAACAGCGAGAGCGGCCCTTCGTCCACGCGGCGGTAGATGCGATACTCCCGGCTGCGCGGCGAGGGCGCGACGTGGACACAGATGTTGTTGGTGCCCGGCACGCCGCCGCCGCCGCCGCCCGGATCGTGCTCGGTGCAGCCGAGGCCATTGGCGTCCCCGCCGGCCACCGTCCGGAAACTCTGGGCGACGGCTTGAAAATCCACCTCGGCGTAAGTTCCCGATTCGGGCAGGTTGACGGTTTGGATGTTGAAGCTGGAAATTTTTCCGTTGTTCAATGCCGCGCGGCACCAGACCTGCATGACAATCGAAGAATACTGGTCGCCCTGCCCGCTCGGATCGTGCGGCGGCGACCACCAGGCCGTCACAGTCCGGTGATCCAGGTAATACAGCCGCCCGAAATCATTGCTGACGGTCAGGACGATGGGCACACCGGTGGTGGCGACGGTGTAGGTGCCGATGGCGTAGAACTCCGCCCATTCAACGCGGGGATCGAGCCGGGTGCAATTGAGTTGGAAATCGTAATTGGTCGGGTCAACGACGTATTGGATGTAGCGCTCGCCCAGGTAATTCACGAGCGGCCGCAGGCAGTTGATCTCGATGTAGCCGCTGCCTGCCGCCGGACCGACGCGCTGGCGCAACACACCATAGGCCGGGCCGGCCGGCTGGGAAAGATTCTGCCCGCAGGCGCCCGCATCGCCGGCGCGCACCGTGTACCAATACGTCTCGCCATAAGCGCTGAGCGTCGAGGGCGAATTGGAGCCGGTGTCGAGAAAGCTGTTGTTGGTCGCGCCGGGGATGTGGGCGACGATGCCGATCAGGTTGTTGCTGATGTCGCCGGATTTCTGGTTCATCTCCATGACGTTCGTCCAGCGGTAGATCCAATAGTTGACGATGGTGTCGTTGGTGTGGAGGTTTTGTTTCCATTGGATGCGCAGCGCCTGCGACGAGGCCAGGGTGTTCGGATCGAACTGATAATCGTTGAGCACCTCCACGCCGGTCGGCGGCAGCGGCGGCATCCGGCCGCACACCGTCGCCAGCAGGCCGGCCGAAAGCTGCCCGTCGCGGCCCAGCACGTCGCGCGCGGCGACGTAATAGTAAAACTGCGCGCCGTTGGTCCAATCGTAGTTGATGTAGCCGGGCCGGCCGCGGCCGTCGTCGTCCATGATGAACGACGTGTTGGTGTCGCCGGGCGGCGTCAGGTTGGCGGCCTCGGCCAGGGTGAACTCGGCGGCGGGCGTGATGGGCACCACGTTGACCCGCTTGGCGTCGGCGGGGTTGGTCGCCACCAGGGCCAGCAGCGCGGCGTCGGGCGGCGGCGTGGCGGCGTTCCAGCCCTGGCTGTTGGCATAATGCTGCTCGACGCGATACAGGTTGAAGCCGAATTGCATCAGGCCCAGCCGGCGCAAATTGTCGGGCGTGCCCCAGCGGAATTTCAAATTCAAATCGCCCATCGGATTGGGCACCGGCACCAGCACCGGCGGGTCGGGCGCGGGCAGGACGGTGGGATTGCCGGCCTCGACGGTCACGCGGCCGATCACGGCCAGGTCCCGGCCCGTCGCCGGGTCGTAGGCGCGCACCTCAAACGTGGTGAGACCCGGACCGATGAGTTCGGCGTCGGCAAAGCCGAGCGCCAGGTCCACGCCCGGGTGATTGCGCGCCAGCAGCAGCAGGTCCTGGTAATACTCGGCGCTGCCGATCGAACCGCGAATGACGGCCGAAAGCTGTTCCGCGCGCGTCACCGACGCCGGCGGGATGAAGCTGCCGAAAAGCTGCTGGATGTCCTGGTCCAGCTTCTGCATGTCGTCGCCCAGATTGGCGGCGCGCTCCAGCAGCGGCTCGATGACGCGCGCGTCGGTCTGCAATGAAACCAGCGACAGGCGGGTATAAGGCGCGTTGTTGGTCGCCGCCCCGGGCTTGGCGTAAATGGCGAAGACGCGGTTGCTCACGAGACTCGGCTCGGTGCCCTGCCACAGGAGGTAGGCCCAATCGCGCCCGTGCGAATCGCGCGCCGTGGTGCCGACGGTATAGACGATGTCGCCGATGCCGGTTTGGGCGGAGGCGACCGGCGGGAGCGCGGCCAGCAACATGGCGGCGAGCAAAATCGCGGTTGGCTCGCGACGGCAGAGAAATGGGTTGACACTGCGACTCATTGGATGTTCCACGAATTGTTCAGGTAGGAAATGCTCACGTCCTTGCTCACCTGGATGCAAAACGGGCAGGGCCCCAGCGACGCCGCAAAATGCCCCTTGCCGAGGAACTGCACGTTGCCGCCGTGGTCAACGCCGATCATGGTCACGTCGCCTTCGATGCTCACGATGCACAGCAACTGGCCGGAGACGCCGAGGAACATCTTGCCGCCGTAAGTCGGCCCTTCGGCGAAGTAAAAGGCGCCGGCGCCGACCCCCGCGGAGATTTCAAACAGACACGACGCCGGGATGCCCGTGTAAAGCTGCGAGATCGGCAGCCAGCCTTGCGCGTAAAGGTAGCCGCCGGTGAACGGCGGATTGCCGATCACCTTGGCCACGTCCGGGTCAATCAACTTGAGCGGGTCGAGCGTGCAGGTGCGCCCGAAGAAGGCCGCGCCGGAGAAATCAAAGCCGTTGAATTTCACGCCGCCCTTGAGCGCGATGTAATTTTCCGTCGCGCCAAACGCCATCCCCACCGCCAAGTCGTGCAGCTTGAAGGTCTGGAAGTCCACCGTGCCCTTCAACGCCAACTGGCCGCCGAGATCAATCGGGAAGGGCACCACCCCGTCGAAGGTGAACTTGGCCTCGACATCGGCGGTGAGACCGGAGCTGATCCAGTTCAGCGGCACGCCGTCGGCGCCGAGCGTCACCTCAGTAAACGGCGCGTTGGTGTCGCCGCAGCCGTTGGCGCTGCCGTCCGAATCCAGCTCCTTGATTTCCAGGAAGGCGTCCAGGTCCATGTTGTCGGGCACCTTGAACTGGAAGTGGCCGTCTATGCGCAGGTCCTTGAGGGAATCCCCGTCAATGTCCGCATGCCCCTGCAGGCTGGCCGCGCCCATGACATTGCTGACCGAACCGAGGCATTGGCTGATGGAATTGTCGAGTTGCGCCAGGGACTGGCTCAGGAGGTTGCGCATCAGGTCGTTGACCTGCTGGAAGACCGAATCCATCTGCTGCCGCATCGTGGCGTCCAGGTCGTAGAGCCATTCCCGGTCCGCAGTCTGAATCTGGGACGCGGCGTCGGACGCGAAGAACTGGTCTTCGACCTTCTGGCGGAGGAACTGTTTGACGTCGTCGGCGCTGACGGCCTGGAACGGATTGTCAATGGAGTAATTCAATTGGCCGAAGTATTGGGTGGCCGAGAGCGAGACCTGCAGAGAGACGTTGGTCATTTCGGCGGCGGCCGAGGCGAGGATGTTGCTGATCTGGGCGGTGAACTGGCCGGCGGCATCCAGTTGGGTGCTGACCTCGATGAGCACCCCTTCGGTGTCGGCCAGCGACTGCTGGAGTTCCTGCAGCGACGGCTCGGCCTGCGCCACCAGGTTGCTCAAGGTCGGGCTGACGGTCGCGCTGACAAGTTGCGGCGCGAAATCGCCAATGAGCGACGACGCCAGCTTGACGACGCCGTCCCGGCTGCCGTCCAATTGTTGCGTGATCAGGCCGACCACGTTCGAGCCGAGGTTCTGGCCGTTGGTGCCGATACTGACCACTCCGATGATGGCGTTGATGGCGTTGGTGCCGTCGCGCAAGTATCCTTGGATCTGGCCGATCAGGTCGTTGGCCGAGTTCACGCCGCTGCCCAGTTGCGTCAGGACCTCGGTGAGGTTGCCGGAGATCGCGTCCGGCCCCGTGCCGAGGAAGAAGCCCAGGCCGTTGGTATAGACGCTCTGGACGAACTGCTGGCGCTGCGACAGGCTCAGCGAATTCCAGTTGTTGGCCCACTGGTTGGAGAGCGAGTTGTAAAACTGGTCAATCACCGGGTCCACCGTCTTGTCGAACACGCCGTCCATGAGCTGCTTCATCTGCGTGTCCAGGAGCTGGTTCATCTGGTCCAGCCCGGTGCTCAAGGCGTCTTCGATGGGCTGCGAAGCGGCCTTGACGATGGCGTCGCCGATGCCGGTGGCCTGGTCAATGGCGTTGAAGGCGAGGTTGGCGATGCTGATCTGCGGCAGCCCGGCGTATTGGGCGCCAAAATCCAGTTCGGCGTGAACCGGGTCCAGGTAGGTGACCTGGTGCTGAATCGTGACGATCAGCAGGTTGTTGGTCACCGGCGCCCAGGACTTGAACGAGCGCAGCGAGGAATTCCATTCCAGTGGATAATCGAAATCCACCACGCCCAGCCAGAGGCGTTGGGCGCGCGGGTGATAATTCTGCGCGCCGGCGTTGTCGCGGTAAGTGTCAATCGTCAGCCCGCCGCCGGAACCGGGCCAGCCGGCGTTGGCGGAATCGAAGAAATTGGTCTCGAATGGCGTGCGCCCCGACGCGTCGTCCCAGCCGTAATCGGTGTCGCTGCTGCCGGTGCGCGGCCAGCCGCCGGAAAGATAAATGACCGCGTTGCTGGCGATGACGCCGTTGGTGTGGCAACTGGTTTGCAGATGCAGTTGCAGGTCGTCGAAGAACGGCACGCCCATCTTGCCCAAAATGTTGACCCAGCCCGGCGCGGGCGAGGCCAGGTCGCGGTTCGACCAGGTGTTGTAATAGCCGTCCTGCGCGGGCGTGAAGGTGTAGGTCGTGTTGGACGGGCCATCCACGGTGATGACGTTCGGCAGCTTGAGCCGCGAGGTCACGTTGCTCAGGCCGAAGGAGGCCGGAATCTGGTCGCCGCCGGGGAAGAACCCGATCTGGCCGTAGAGCGGCTGGTTGACGTGAGAGGCATAGCCCTCCACACCCAAGACGAGATAGCCGGCGGTGGGCGAACAGCCGTTGTTGTTCTTGAACGTGATGGAATGCGTCCGGAAATCCGCCGTCCAGTAGGCCATCACCTTGAACCCGTCGCCCGGCGGCACGTCGCCCGACACCGGCGCGCCCAGGCAGGAGAACTTGAGATTGTCGAATCCCTGCGTGAAGTCGGACGGATACGGCAGCGCGATCTGGCCGTCGGTGAGCGAATCCTTATTCCGGCTGTCGAGATACGACACGCCGTAGTTGCTGAACGTGAACGGGTAGCCCCACAACGTCAGCGAGGCCGGGAAGGAGCCGGGCACGCCCTCGTGGATGCCGGTCACTCCGGCGTAGCGGACGTAGTATTTGGAGCGGCCGGTGAGTTTCCAGTTGATGTTCGGTTGGTTGGCGATGGTGCTGCGGGCGGCGTGCGCGTTGTCCGCGTCGCAACGGAAATTCAGGCCGGCGTAATCCGCGAAACCGGCGCTGTAGCCGGCCGAGAGCGGACGCTCGGCGTAGTTCAAATTTGTTCCCGCAAAACCGGTGTAGAGGATCGTTGTCGGGCCTTGCTCGCCGGGCAGCAGGTTCTCGTCGCCGCGCAAAAACACTCCGGGCATGTGGAACACGCCGTTGGTGAAGGCGAAGGCTTGTTGGGCAAAATCCGGCAGGCTGGTGATGTAACCCCATTTCAAATCCACCGTCGCGGTCGTTGGCCCGGACGCCATCAGTCCGCCGTCCGGCGTGAAGCTGAACAGGCCGCCGGCCGGGGTGATGGCGGGCGTGGCGATGTCGTTGGTGCCGCTGCCGCAATCCACGCAATCCTGCGAATAGGGCACGGCCACCGTCGTCGCCCCGTTCAACACGCTCGACGCGCCGGCGACCACCAGGTCGTCGGCGATTTTCATCGTGCCTGCGCCGGACCATTGCACCAGGGTGTCATAGGGGAAATGCGCGCGGAAGGCGCCGGCGCCGAAGCTGAAGGC
>JAGWMQ010000013.1 GCA_028873125.1 Verrucomicrobiota bacterium
AAGCTGCCGAGCCGCCCGACCGGGCACCGCTGCTCGAAGGGGCACCAGAGCCTTTTTTCACGAGGCAGAGCCTCCGGCCAGGCCCTTGCAAGCCTGACGTCCAAACGCTCCTACACCTCGCCTGGTCGGAGGCTCTGCCTCGCTGGTATTGGTATATTACCAAATCCAAATCTCCGGTGGCGTAACAGTGTATGCGCTGTTATTCACTTACACAGATCAGCTGTTCGAATGGGATTGGCCAGAGACAAACGCTCCTTTGACGCAATGTGCGCCTATTGTGATTGTGAACCAGCCTGGCACTCCACATCTTTATTCACGCAATTACTTGAAAATTTCGTATGCGACCTTTAGCGGCAGACCATCCACTGGTATTCATCCGCTGATTCGTCCTCTGGGGCAGCCCAGCAACACGCAGAACCAACTGCTTTACGCGCTACAAAGCAACGTTTTCCCGTTCTCGGAACCCAGCCTTTCGGCGAACGGCACCAATTGCTATGCCGTCTGGCCCTACGACAACACGAACCGGACAGCAATCAATCGGACGATGCTGGTATTTTCCAAATATATCGGCACGAATTGGAGCGCTCCGAGCGCGGTTGCGGACGACGGAACGGCTGATTTTCATCCGCAGTTGCGGACATTTGCGGATGGGTCGGCGGTTGTGGCCTGGGAAAATGAAGGCGCGGTAATCCCCGCCAACGGCGGTTTTACCGCCATGACGACCAATCTGGAAATCGCGACGGCCTTTTACAATCCGGCGGGCGGCGCCTGGCGGCCAATGCGGCAATTCACGACCAACGATTATTTGGACCGCAGCCCGCTCATTGCCGGGCCTTCGGAAACCAACCTGATGCTGGTGTGGGTGGCCAACACCAACAATGATCTAGAAGGAAGCGCGACAAACGTCAATCAGCTTTGGTTCAGCACTTGGAATGCCTCGGCCTGGAGCGCGCCCCAGGCGTTCGCCAACGTGCCTTATCCGCTGCTCAAATACGACATGACCTACAACGGTACCAATGCCTACGTGGTGATGAGCCTGGACGCCGACAACACGTTGACGAACGTGAACGCCCACGAATTGTTTGAACTGGCTTATCAGAACGGCAGTTGGGGCAGTCTGCAACAGTTGACCACCAACCAGGCGCCCAACGACAATCCACAAATAGCGATTGATTCTAATGGGCACGCCGTGCTGGTCTGGCTTCAGGGCAACACATTGGCGTCCGTGGCGGATTTTAACTTTGCCAATCCGCAGATCGTCAGCACAAACCAGTATTCGAGCAACCTAGGGGATTTCAGATTGGCCAACAGCAGCGACGGGCGGTTGGCCATTCTTTGGGCCGCGCCGTCGGCACAATACAGTTCGGATTTGTGGGGAATATTTTATGACCCAAACTTTGGAGTTTGGGGAAGACCCTATCAAATGACAGTAGACCCGGAGACAGAGATGGAGACCGCCGCGACATTTTACAGCACGAATCAATTGATGGCACTTTACGACCGGGTGGACATCGCCGTCGGGGATACCAATCAGATCGGCAGCGTGATTACCAACGCGGATTTGTATGTGCTGCAATATCAACTGACGAACGATCTGTCGCTCATTGGCAGTTCTTTGATGGTCTCGCCCGCCAATCCCGCGCCCGGCGCCGGCGCGACTTTGTCTGTTACGGCGGCCAATCTGGGCGACAACGCCGTGTCAAACGTGCTGGTCGCGTTTTATCAGGGAGACCCGGCCGATGGAGGGATTGAATTTGCCTCCACAAATTTGGCCGTGGTGCTGGCTCCGGGCGCAACAAATGTGGTAAGCATTCCGTGGACGGTGCCCGCGACGACGAACGCCATGGCCATTTACGCGGTGATTGATCCCAACCACCAATACGCCGACAGCGATCTGCTCAACAACGAGGCGAGCAATACCTTTGTCGAGCCGGATTTGGCGGTGCAAGCGGTGACATGGGGGCAAATCACAAGCAATCTGCTCTCGGTCACGGCCACGATCATCAATCAGGGAACGTTTGCCAGCCAGCCGGCCACGGTGAGCTTCTTCGTGAATTCCCCGACTGGAACGAGCCTGTTTACCACGAACATCGTCGGGTTAGCGCCGGGACAATCGGTGGACGTGAATTATCTCTGGAATGTGTCTAACCTGGGGAGTGGCGTGAATTTGTATGCGGTGGTCAACACTGGCACGAACGCGGATTTCAATCCGCAAGACCAAACACAGGAGATCACGATTCAGCCGAACGTTGCGCAGGTCAACGTTGTGCTGGGGCCGGTGTCGCTGATGGCGAACGGCGCGTCGCAAGTCACGGTGTCGGGCCTGGCCGGGCAGACGTATCCCATCCAGGTTTCAACAGACCTCGTGAATTGGGAAACGCTGACGAACCTGACGTTGAACGGTTCGAGTGGACAATTCGTGGATTCCACAGCGACGAATTCGCCGTATCGGTTTTATCGGGCGGTGCTGCCGTAATTTTGGCAAAAACCTCATTTTTCAGTCAAAACGTTCACTTTGCGCCGGGATAACGCCGGGTTGCGCCCAGGAGGCAGACAAAAAAGTGACGAAGGCGTCGCCGCCACGACTTTTGCAGAAGTCTCAGTTGGTATTGCGCGGATGGTTATCCGACTTGGATTCGTGTTGGCGTCCCGGTTCCGCTGAGTGTGCAGGAACAGAGGTCTAGCACGAATGTCATCCTTTCCTGGCCGTCCTCACCACAAAACGTGATCCTGCAAACCAGCATCAATCTCGCCGATCCAAATTCCTGGACAACAGTAACGAACATCCCAACCTTCGTGAATCTGCAAAATGTCATCTCGAATCGGGTTATCGGTAATCAGGGCTTTTATCGGCTCCTTCAGCAGTAGAAACCATGAAAGACAATACCCTTATCGAACACCGCCGGCTCCCGCGACAATCTTGTGCTCCACTTCGCGGGTATTTCCCATCTTGGTGGCAAATTGAGGCCTGGAATCGGACAGGGACGGCGCGCGGATGCGCCCTGTGAGCGCGGAATGCGCTCCTCGTCCTGCCTGGCCTGCCGGACCGCCTCCCTGCTCTTGACGACGCGCGGCGCCGCTGCGATTGTGCCTTGGCTTGGCGCAACATCCCGCAGTGGAAGCGGCAGGCACAGTGTTTGATCGCGTGTCGCAAGCTCCCGCCGCACAATCCCTGGCGCGGCGCCTGGAGAATGGGGGGGTGTTGTCGTGCGTCGGCTTCGCCGCGCCCGCCCAGCCGTTTTTTGCCGCGTGGCTCCGGATGGCTTTCCCAAACCGCCCCATCGTCCTGGTCGCGCCGGATTTGAAAGCGCAGGAGTCGTTTCAGCAGGACCTGGAAACCTGGATGGCGTTTGAGTCCGAAGTCCACAGTTCAAAGTGCGAAGCCCAGACCGCCCAACTTCCAGCTCCCAGCTCCCAACTCCTTTTCTATCCGGCCTGGGAAGTTTTGCCACACGAAGGCCGGTTGCCGCACGCCGATGTCATCAGCGACCGGCTTCAGACGCTCGTCACCCTTTCTCAAGAACGCAAAGTTCAGGAGTCAAAGTCCAGGATTGTCGTCACCAGCGTCGTCGCTCTGCTGCAAAGGACTTTCGCGCCGGAGGATTTGAAAAACCGCACCCGGCGGCTCCACCGCGGCGACAAAATCGCCCCGCTGGATTTGATCGAATGGCTGGAAGCGCAGGGCTACGAGCCGGAAGGACAAGTGACACAGAAAGGCGAACTGGCCCTCCGGGGCGGCATCGTGGACGTGTTCCCGCCGACCAGTCCCTGGCCAGCGCGCCTGGAATTCTTCGGCGATGAATTGGAATCGCTCCGCCAGTTCGATCCGCTCACGCAAATTTCGCGTCAGGAAATTTCCGAAATCACGATTCCGCCCGCCGGCGAACTGGGAATTTTAATGAGGAATCCGAGGAGCGCAGCCGCCCCGGCTGCGGTTTTCGGCGCCTCGCCGAAAAACTCCACGCTGCTTGATTTTCTTCCGGGCGAGACTCTTTTCCTGCTTTGCGCCCCGGAACAAATCACTTTGCGCGCCGCTGAATACGCCGCGCCAATCCCCGCCGGCGATCCGTTTTTCATTTCCTGGCCGGATTGTCTGGCCGGGCTGAACCGGCGCGGATTCACGCGCGTTGAGTTGAACGACGACAGCCGCCAAACTCAAAATCGGTGGGTCGAGGCTCACGACGAGCCACTCGCTGACCACGCGCCGGCAACGGCACGCGAGGACGTTGGCGTCACCGAATTGCGTTTCGATTCTTTGGAGGCCTACCGCCCGTTGGCCGAGCGCGCGCTGGAACCGCAGATCGCCGAGGCGCAACGCCACGAATTTTTCCAGCAAATCCACCGCTGGTTGCGGCGGGCTTATGCGGTCCACATCTTCTGCAACAACGACGGCGAGCGGCAGCGCTTCGTGGAAATCTGGGCGGAACTCAACATAGGGCAGGCGTCCCGCCTGCTCGGCGGAGAGGAGAGCGAAATAAAATTTTCCGACGCCGATCCCGATTCGCGCCATTCGGGCAGGCGAGACGCCTGCCCCACGTTACACCTCGGCACCCTGTCGCGCGGTTTCATTTGCGAGGCAGCCAAGCTGGTCGTTGTGACCGATGCGGAAATTTTTGGGCGTTACAAAATCCAGCGTCCGCGCCGGCTTAAATCGCCCCACGCGCCGGCGCTCCGCTCGGCGCTGGACATTGATTTCACCGAACTGGAGGAAGGCGATCTGGTCGTTCACCTGCAGCACGGCGTCGGAAAGTTTCTCGGCCTAAAGAACCTTCCAGCATCGAGCCGTTCCCCCAACTCCCAACTCCCATCTACCAACTCCGGCACGGAGTGCCTTGTTATCGAATACGCGCCGCGCAACCCCGGCGACGAGCCGCCCAAGCTGTACGTGCCCGTCAGCGAGGCGCACCTGGTGAGCAAATACATCGGGGCGGGCAAGGCGCAGCCGCCGCTCAATACGCTCGGCGGCGCGCGCTGGCGCAGGGCGAAGGAACAGGCCGAGCGCGCCGTGCGCGACCTGGCCGCCGAATTGCTGCAGATCCAGGCCGCGCGCGAATCACAACCCGGCCACGCCTTCAAACCCGACGCCCCGTGGCAGCGCGAGTTTGAGAGCGCGTTCATCTACGAGGAAACGCCCGACCAGCGCCGCGCCATCGAGGAAGCCAAGTGCGACATGGAAAAGCCCAAGCCGATGGACCGCCTGATCTGCGGCGACGTGGGGTTCGGCAAGACCGAAGTGGCCATCCGCGCCGCCTTCAAGGCGGTGATGGACGGCAGGCAGGTCGCCGTGCTGGTGCCGACGACGGTGCTGGCCCAGCAGCATTTCAACACCTTCCGCGACCGCATGGCCGATTATCCGGTCCGCATCGAATTGCTCTCGCGTTTCCGCACGCGCCGCCAGCAAGAGCGCGTCGTGAGGGATTTGGCCAACGGCGCGGTGGACATCGTCATCGGCACGCACCGGCTGATACAAAGCGACATTGTCTTCAAAGACCTTGGCCTGGCGGTCATTGACGAGGAGCAGCGGTTCGGCGTGTTGGACAAGGAGAAATTCAAGCGCCTGCGCACACTGGTGGATGTGCTCACCCTCAGCGCCACGCCGATTCCGCGCACGCTTTACTTGGCGTTGACCGGGGCGCGCGACATGAGCACCATCCAGACGCCGCCGCATGACCGCCTGCCGGTGGAAACCATCATCAGCCAGTACGACGAGCGGGTCATCCGCGACGCCATCCAACGCGAACTGAACCGTGGCGGCCAGGTTTTTTTCCTGCACAACCGCGTCATGACCATTGAGGCGATGGCCGACCGCTTGAAGAAACTCCTGCCGGGCGCGCGCATCGTCGTCGGTCACGGGCAGATGGATTCCGACGACCTGGAGGAGGTGATGACGAAATTCGTCAATGGCGAGGCGGATGTGTTGTTGTCCACGACGATCATCGAAAGCGGGTTGGACATTCCGAACGCGAATACGATCGTCATTGACCGCGCCGACCGTTTCGGCTTGAGCGACTTGTACCAACTGCGCGGACGCGTCGGGCGTTACAAGCATCAGGCTTACGCCTATCTGCTGCTGCCGCGCCACGCCAGCCTGCTCACCGACGTGCGCAAGCGCATCAGTGCCATCCGGCAGTACGCCACGCTTGGCAGCGGCTTCAAGATCGCCATGCGCGATCTCGAAATCCGCGGCGCGGGCAACCTGCTCGGCCCCGAGCAAAGCGGCCACATCACGGCCGTCGGCTTCGAGCTTTACTGCCAGTTGCTCAAGCAAAGCGTGAGCGCGCTCAAGGGCGGGAAACCACGACCGCGCGCCGACGTCAGCGTCCGGCTGGATTTCCTGGAAACGAATCCGACGGACGCCGGACCGAGGGTTGGCCAGCCGCCGGGAGCCGGACGAGAGTCCGTGGCGGGACAGCCCGCTGCCGCCGCGCTGCCCCATGGTTACGTCACCGAACCGCGGCAGCGGATTGAAATTTACCGCAAGCTGGCACAGGCCGCCGACAAGGCCGCGCTCGGCGAGCTGCAGAAGGAAATGCGCGACCGTTTTGGCCCGTTGCCGCCGCCAGTGGAAGCGCTGCTGCAAGTGGCCGAACTGAAAAATCTGGCCGGCGAAAAATCGGTGACGGCCATCGAGGCGCAGGAGGACAAATTGATGCTCACGCGCCACGGCGATTTCATCACGCTCGGCGGCAAGTTTCCGCGGCTCACAAAAAAGGACGCCAGGGCGCGATTGCGGGAAATCAAGAAACTGCTCCTGGCGATTTGAAACTTGCATTTGAATTTCGCGCCGTCCGGCTTAATCTGTGGCATGTCGAGCATCGGAAAACTGATGAAACAGGCTGCGCGGATGCAGCAGCAGATGGAGCAGGTGCAGGCGCAACTGGCCGCCCGCACCGTCGAGGCCACCAGCGGCGGCGGCGCCGTCAAGGTCACTGCCAAGTGCGACGGCACCCTGGCGACGGTCAAAATTGACCCCCAGGCGCTCAACCCGTCCGACGCGCAACTGATCGAGGACATGATCCTGACCGCCGCCAACCAGGCCCTCGGCCAGGCCAAAAACATCGCCAACGCCGAAATGGGCAAGGTGACGGCCGGCTTGAATCTGCCCGGCTTCGGCTGATGGATTCGGGAAAGCGTCAAAACGGGACCGACCGTTGCTTCTTCCACACTGTCAGGCCCGCCGCTGTCACACCATGGCCCTGCCCAATTCTGTCGCTACGCTCATCGCCGCCTTGAACAAGCTGCCCGGCGTGGGCCCGCGCTCGGCCGAACGCATTGCGCTGCACCTCGTCCAGTGCGAGGCCGCCGCCGTGAAGCAACTGGCGGAAACCATTCTGGACGCGCGGGAAAAAATCCGGTCGTGCGAAATTTGCGGCGCATTGACCGAGCAATCCCCCTGTCCCATCTGCGCCGACGCGCGCCGGGACCCGGCCCTGGTGTGCGTCGTCGAGCACGCGGTGGACGTTTTGAGCATCGAAAAGTCCGGCGCCTTCCGCGGCAGATTCCACGTGCTGGGCGGGAAAATCTCCCCGCTGGACGGCGTGGAACCGGAGGATCTGCGGATTGCCGAACTGGAAAAGCGCCTCGCGCGGGAGCCGGTCCGGGAAATCATCCTGGCGCTGAGCACGGACGTGGAAGGCGACGCGACAAGCTATTACCTGGCCAAACGGCTGGCGCGAAATGGGCTGACAATCTCCCGCATCGCCCACGGCCTGCCGGCGGGCAGCGGGCTGGAGTTCGCCGACGAATTGACCTTGAGCCGCGCGCTGGAAGGGCGGAGGGAACTCCATTGAAACCGGCCGCGCCCGCGCGGACTTCACGCAACTGACCATGTCCACTCCCGCCATCGTTGTCTTCGACCTCGGCAAGGTGCTCGTGGACTTCGATTACGCCATCGCGGCGCGGAAGGTCGCCGCGCGCTGCAAGAAATCGGTGGGGCAAATCAAGCCGCTCTTGGAACATTCCCGCTTGATCCTGGATTACGAATCCGGCCGGCTCACGCGCCGGGAATTTTTTGAAGGCGTCCGCGGCGTCGCCAGCTATGGCGGAACGATGGAGGAGTTCAGCGCTGCATTTGCCGACATTTTCACCCCGATTCCGCCGATGATCGAACTTCACGCTTGGGTGCGGCGCCAAAAGATCCCGACCTACATCTTTTCAAACACCAATGATCTGGCGGTGGAACACATCCGGCGCAACTTCCCCTTTTTCCGGGAGTTCGACGGCTACGTGGTCTCCTATGAAGTTGGCGCGATGAAGCCCGATGCGAAGATCTACGCGGAACTGGAGCGCCTGAGCGGCCGGCGCAACGCGGAGATTCTTTACATGGACGATCGCGCTGAAAACGTGGCGGCCGGCGCGGCGCGCGGCTGGCGGACAATTTTGCACGAATCGCCGGAACAAACCCTGGCGGTGATGAAGCGTTTTGGCCTGCCCTGAGGGACTCAAGCCGGCCCCGCGGCTGCACACGCTGAGATCGGCGCCCGCTGCCGCCAAATCATCCCGCCCGCCGCCGGCGCCGTGTCAAGCCGGCTTCCCGCACGATGTCCACGAACTCTTCACGGCTGATGTCTTCGAGTTGTTTGCCGCGCTCCCGGACTTTTTCGTTGATTTGGAGGGCGTGCTCGGTCATCCGCTCGTGCGTTTCCTGGGTGCCGCCAAACAGCGCAAAATTCGGCCCGGTGGTGAGCCGTTTGTGACCGTCTGAATCCAGACCGATTCCGATGAGGGCGGCCTTGAATTTTCCTAGTTGTTTCGCGTTCCCCATGTCCAAACGTAAAGGCAAATCCGTGGCCGGTCAATCAATCATTCGCGCCGCGGACCGGCGCCGTCAGCGGCCGGCCATTGTCGGCGGGACCGAGATTCAACAGAAACCGCACGGCGTTTTGCGCCCATTCGCGCGGACCGGGATAATTTGCGGCCGATCCGCCAAAGCAGCTTCGCAGCATGTCGGTGTCAATGATGCCGGGATTCAGCGGCACGGCGGCCATGCCGGGCGGCAACTCGAGCGCCAGCGCCCGCGTCAGCCCCTCAATCGCCCATTTGGTCGCACAATATGGCGCGACCCCGGCGTCCGCCGAGCGGCCCCAGCCGGAACTGAAATTCACGATGACGCCGCGTTGGCACCGGACCATGGCCGGCACAAAATGGCGGATGACGTTCGCCACGCCCTTGAGATTCACGTCAACGACGCCTGAAAATTCCTCCGCGCCGATTTCCCAGAGGGGAGCATTGCGGGTGATGAGCGCGGCGTTGTTGAGTAGCAAATCCGGCGCCCCGCGGGACGCCAGCACTTTCCCGGCCCAGGTTGCGACCTCTTCGTCCACGGCCACGTCCACAACATCGAACTCATGCGGTGGTTGAAATTCGGCCCGCCACCGGGCGACACCGGCCTCCGAGCGCCCGCAACCGACCACCACGTGGCCCAGACGGATGAATTCCTCCGCCATCGCGCGCCCCAACCCGCGCGTGACGCCGGTAATGACAACCGTTTTCACAATGTTCCGGGGGGAGGCACGACGCGCATCCTTTTTGGCCCGCGCGTTGCGTTTCGGAAATTGGGACATGTCCCTCCCGGTCCTCCGGTTTCCTTAAATTCGCGGATTGAACCGGGATTCACGTTTGAGTTGTTCCCAGAGTTTTCTTTCCGCGTCGGTCACCTTGGCGGGGACGACGATTTTGGTGGCGACGATCAAATCGCCCTGCCCGCCTTCCCGGGCTGGCAGGCCGCGTCCGCGCACACGCAGCTTCTGGCCGCTCTGCGTCCCGGGCGGGATTTTGATCTGGACGCGGCCGTCGAGGGTGGGCACGGAAAGTTCGGCGCCAAGCACGGCCTCCCAAGGCGCCAACTCCGCTTCATAAATCACGTTGTGATCCTCGACCTCGAAATCGGGATGCTTCGCCAGCCGCACGCGCAGGTACAGATCGCCGGCCTCGGCGCCGCCGCTCCCAGTCTCCCCGCGGCCGGCCAGACGCAGCCGTTGTCCCTCCGCAACGCCGGGAGGGATTTTGACCTGATGCGTCTCGGTGCGCGAGTCGTGGCGCACGGTCACGGTGCGCACCGAACCGCGCGCCGCCTCCTCCAGCGTGACCAGAATGTCCCCTTCGATGTCGCGTCCGCGCTCGGCGACTTCCTCTTCTTCAAAGCGCGCCGCGCGGCCAAAGCGGGTCCGTCCGCGGCCCATCGAACCGAAAATCTGCTCGAAGAAATCGCTGAAGCCGGTGCCGCCGAAGTGAAACTCAAACCGCTCGGCTCCCACGCCGCCGCGGCCGTTGAAGGCCCGGCCGCCGGAAAACGCTTCCCAGCCGGGTGGGGGGCGGAATTCGGCGCCGGACTTCCAATGGGCGCCCAGTTCGTCGTATTTTTTGCGCTTGGCCGGGTCGCCCAAGACCTCGTAGGCCTCGTTGATTTCCTTGAATTTCTCCTCAGCCCGCCTTTTATCGCGGGCGACGTCGGGATGATATTCGCGGGCGAGCTTCCGGAAGGCCTTCTTGATGTCGGCGTCGCCCGCCGCTCGCGGCACACCGAGGATTTCGTAGTAATCTTTGTATTGAACGGGCATTTCGAGTTGCAGGCCGCAAATTGACCGCCACAGGTCGTTCGCGTTCCACCGCGCAGTCAACTTGTAACCTGAAACCTGAAACTTGCAACTTACTTTTCTTTCCGGTTGTCCACGCTCAACCACTCCCGGCCGGACAGTCCGCCGCTGCGTTGCCAGACCCAGAGCAGAATTTGGTCGCCCTGGGCCTGCTCGCAAAGGTTCACCGCGTCCTGGGCGTTCTCGACGGGGTGATGGTTGATTTGAAGGATCACGTCGCCCTGCCGCAAACCGGCCCGGGCGGCGTTGGAATCGGGATCCACGTCGGTGACCAACGCCCCGTGAATGTTTGCCGGAATGTGGAGTTCCTGCCGGGCGTCCGCGTCCAGATCGCTCACCGTCACGCCGTCCAGCGCGTCCGTCGAAGCCTGCGCCTGGGCGCCGGATTTATTGGACCCGCCATTTTCGGCTTCCTCGGGCAACTCACCCAGGGTGACGGTGACGGTCTTTTCATGGCCGTTGCGGAGGAGCTTGAGGGTCGCCTCGCTGCCCGGCGACAATTCGGAAACATGCAAGCGCAGGCTGTCGGCGTCGGTGACCTTCTTGCCGTTGACGCCGATGATGACGTCGCCCGGCTCGATGCCGGCTTTTTCGGCGGGCGTGCCCGGCAGCACGTCGTCCACCAGCGCGCCGCTTTCATCAGACACGTGGAAGTCCTGGGCCAGCGACGGCGTGAGGTCCCGCTCCAGGATTCCCAGATAACCACGGGTGACCTTGCCGCCGTGGATGAGGCGTTCCATGACGTTGCGGGCCAGATTCACGGGTATGGCAAAGCCGACGCCCTCGTTGCCGCCGCTGCTGGAGACGATGGCGGTGTTGATGCCCACCAGCCGGCCCTCGGCGTCCACGAGCGCGCCGCCGGAATTGCCCGGATTGATCGCGGCGTCGGTTTGAATGAAATCCTCGTAGTCATACTCGTCGCCGCCAAAGTGCAGACCGTGCCGGCCCAGCGCGCTCACGATGCCCATCGTGACGGTGCCGCGCAGGCTGAAGGGTTCGCCGATGGCCAGCACCACGTCGCCGACCTGCAACTTGTCGCTGTCGGCCAGGGTGATGGCGGGCAGGCCGGTCGCGTCAATCTTCAGGACGGCCACGTCCGTGGGCGGATCGGTTCCGACAATTTTGGCCGTGTAGCGTTTGCCGTTGGCCAGCGACACCCGGACTTTCTGCGCGCCTGCGACGACGTGGTTGGCGGTGAGGATGTAGCCGTTGGGCGAAATGATGACGCCCGAACCCAGGCTCTCCTCCTTGCGGGTCAATTCACGGCTGCCGCCGGGAAACTGGCCGCCGAAGAACTGCTGGAAAAACGGGTCCGTAAAAAACGGGTACGCGCGCTCGTGAATAATGCTCGTGGAAGAGATGTTGACCACGCTGGGCGCGGCCTTTTTGATGACCGCGGCGTAACTGGTGACCGGCGCGGCGCGGCGGTTGACCGGCGAGTTCTCGACCCGGACCTCCGGCGCCGAAGGGTCCGCCTTGAGCGGGAGTAGGCGTGTGCCGCCCAGAACCACCAGTCCGCCGAACAGGGCCGAGCAAATTCCAAAAAACAACGTGCGTTTCATATTTTTTCGGAGCGTTTCTGAAAATTTCCGCGGGCCGCCTTGGCCGAAATTTCACCAACATCGAAGACGGGACGAGAACTGCTCCCCACGTTTGTTCAGGGAGCGCATTTTCAGTCCGCTCACAAAAAAATTGACCCCTTGCGGGCCGAAATGTTCAAAAAAGGTAATGGGCGGACGCGACGAAGCGTGGAAGCGAATGACGCCTCCGCCTTTCAGCGCTCCGCCTCATCACTGATTTGTGGCGGAATGATTGGTCGCCGACTGCGCCTGTTGTTGCAGCTTCTGGAGCTCATCCGGCTTGATGATTTCCACCTTCGCGCCCTTTTTCATTTCCGCCAGCGAGGGCACCTTGATGATGTCGCTGGTGAGCGGCGGGTTGGTCGGGTGCGCCGCGGCGGGCGGCGGCGCGGGATGCTGGATGGAAAGCAGCTCCACGTCGAAGATCAAGGCCGAGTTCGGTGGTATGACCGGCTGCCGGCCCATGGGACCGTAGGCAAGGTCGGGCGGGATGAACAACTGCCATTTGGAGCCCACCTTCATGCGGGTGAGGGCCTCGGTCCAGCCGCGAATGACGCCGCCCACGCGGAATTCGGCCGGATGTCCGTGCTTGGCCGAACTGTCGAATTCCTTCCCGTCAATCAGCGTGCCCCGATAGTTCACCGTCACCGTGTCGTCGGCGGTGGGGATGGGGCCGCTGCCCTCCTTGACGACCTTGTATTGCAGGCCGTCGGGCAGGGTGACCACGCCGGGTTTCGTCTTATTCTCCGCCAGAAACGCGTCGGCGGCCGCCAGGTTCGTTTTGGCCGCCTCCTCGCGCATCTTTTGTTGTTTGGCAACAAGCTCCTTTTGAAAATCCATCAAGGTGCTTTGCATCTCCTGTTCGGTCAGCAGCGTGGGGCGGCCGCTCTGGGCGTCCTTGAGGCCGCGCAGAAACAGGTCGTCATTCACCTCGATGCCCTGCTGTTTCCAGAGCGAGCCGAACCTCATGCCGATGGCGTAGCTGACGCGGGATTGGGTGTCGCTCAACACGTTGGTGTCCGCGGCCTTGGAAACCGGGGCCGCTGCCAGACATAAAACCAGCATCCAGATCTTCTTTTTCATGGTCATTGAAACCATTCTTGAAAACGGCGCTCAAATTGCAATCTCATTTTTTCATCCGTGCCTCCGGGGCGGTCGAGTTTCGAGCCTTCATGCGAAAATGTTTTCCCAATGAACATCTTCTGTTATATTGGGTCGAACTTGTGCAAATGACAATCTGCCGCTTGACAAAGGCGTTTCCACGCCTCCACCTGAAACGCCTCGCGCCACTCGCCCTGGCCGCGCTGCTGCCTTGGAGCGGCGCGTCCGCCGCCGGCACGCGCACCAACGCCCCGGCGACGCTGGCCCCCGGCCCCAACGACGGGCGCATTGCGTTTTGGACCGCACGCCTGCTGGAGGAATACCATTACTCGCAGCATCCTCTGGACGCGGCCATGTCCAAAAAATTCTACGACGGGTACCTGGATGAACTGGACCCGCAGCATGTGGATTTTTTACAGTCGGACCTGGCGACGTCCGCGCACTACCGGACCAACCTGGACAAGCTTACCATTACCGATTCGGGCAGCGCCGACCTTGCGCCGGCCTACGACATCTTCCGGCGTTTTTTGGAGCGCGTGCATCAACGGGTGGCCTACGTGGACAAACTGCTCCAGCACGACCGGTTCGACTTCAACACCGATGAGCGCATTCAACTGGACCGCCACGACGCCGCCTGGCCCAAGGATCTGGACGAGGCGCGGCAACTCTGGCGGCGGCGGCTACGCTGGGAGTTTCTGCAGGAGAAACTCAACCTGGACGACTCACCGACCAACGCCCGCCCGGCGGTCTTGCGGTTGACCAAGGCCGAAGAGGACCAGATCCGCGCCCGGCTGCAACACCGGTATGACCGCAGCCTCCGCCTCTTCACCGAAATGGACGGCAGCGACGTGCTGCAAATCTACCTCGAGGCCCTCGCCCACGCCTACGACCCGCACTCCGACTATTTCAATCTGGAACACGCCCAGGATTTTTCCATCGGCATGAGCCTCTCCCTCTTCGGCATCGGCGCCGAACTGAGGTCGGACGACGGCTATTGCACCATCCTGTCGCTGGTGCCCGGCGGCCCGGCGGCCAAGAGCAAGCAGATCAAGGTCAATGACCGGATCCTGGCCGTCGCCCAAAGCAACCAACCGCCGGTGGACGTCGTGGACATGGAACTTTCCAAGATCGTCCAGATGATCCGCGGCCCCAAGGGCACCGTGGTGCGGCTGACGATCGCGCCGGCGGATGGACCGGGCGCGCGCCACGTGGTGACGCTGGTCCGCGACGAAATCAAGCTGGAAGACCAGGAGGCCAAGGCCGACCTCATTGAAGTGCCCGATGGCCACGGTGGCGCCAACCGCCTGGGCGTGCTCGAGGTGCCGGCATTCTATGCAACCATCAATTACACCGACACCGGCCAGCAATTGCCGCCCAAGAGCCTTTCCGCGGACGTCACGCGCCTGATCCAAAAACTCAAACGCGAGCACGTCCAGGGGATCATCATTGATTTGCGCAACAACGGCGGCGGTTCGCTCGATGAAGCCGTCAAGTTCGTCGGGTTGTTCATCAAAGACGGCCCCGTGGTGCTGGTCCGCAAGCCCAACGGCCGCGTGCTCGAGGACGACGACACCGATCCTTCGGTGCTCTACGGCGGCCCGCTGGTCGTGCTGGTCAACCGCGCCAGCGCCTCCGCCTCGGAAATTGCGGCCGGCGCCCTGCAGGATTACGGACGGGCCGTGGTCGTGGGCGACACTTCCACCTTCGGCAAGGGTACGGTGCAGGATATCAACCCGCTGCGGCCGTTCATCTGGCCCGCCACGGAGACTGCCACCAACGATCCGGGCGTGGTCAAAATCACCATCCGCAAATTCTATCGTGTCAGCGGCGCCTCGACCCAGCTCAAGGGCGTCACGCCGGACATCGTGTTGCCGGATGTGCTGAGCTATGCCACCGATCTGGGCGAAAGCGCGCTGCCCAACGCGCTTCCTTGGGACACCATTCCCTCGGCCAGCTACGACAAATTGAACCTGGTGGGACCTTACCTGGCCGATTTGCGCAGGCGTTCGGAAACACGCGTGGCCACCAACCGGGATTTCGTTCACATCCGGCGGGACATCGCTGAATTTAAAAAAATGCAGGCTGAAAAGACCGTTTCCCTGAACGAACGCGAGGAGTTGAACGAACGCGAGCAGGCGGATGCGCGCAAAAAGGCCTGGGACGCCGAACTGGCCAGGCGCAAGGCGCCCGATGAGAAAACCTTTGAAATCACCGTGGAAAATGCCGGCAAGCCCGGCCTGCCACCGCCGCTGGCGGAGACCAACGCCTTGGCCGGTGTCCTCGCCACCAACATCGCCGCCACGGCGGCCACGATCCTGACGAACGCGCCGCCGGAAATTGACCCCATGCTCGACGAGACCGAGCACATATTGGAGGATTATATCGCCTTGATGGGCACCAATCGAGCCATGATCGCGATCCATTGAAACGTCACCGATTGCCGAAAATGAGACGGACCATGGGCATTTTGTTCGCCGCCGGCGCGCTGAACTTTTCGGCGCCGGCACAACCGGCCAATTCCATGAATATGACCCACCCCCATCCCGTTGAAGTGGCCACCCTGGGCGGCGGCTGTTTCTGGTGCATGGAAGCCGTCTTCGGGCGGCTCCCCGGCGTCCTCTCGGTCACCAGCGGCTTTGCCGGCGGCCACGTGCCCAATCCGACTTATCAGGAAGTCTGCACCGGCAGCACCGGGCACGCCGAGGTCATCCAGATCCAATTCGACCCGGCGAAGATTTCCTACGCGAAGCTGCTCGACGTCTTCTGGCAGGCGCACGATCCGACCACGCTGAACCGCCAGGGGGCCGACGAGGGCACACAGTATCGCTCCATCATCCTCTACCACGACGAGCGGCAAAAACAAATTGCGGAAAAGTCCAAAGCCGAGGCCCAGAAAAACTTCAAGCACCCCATCGCCACCGAAATCGTGCCGTTCACCCGTTTCTACAAGGCCGAGGCCTATCATCAGGAATACTACGAGCACAACTCCGCGGCGCCCTATTGCCAACTGGTCATCGCACCCAAGCTGGAAAAACTGGAGAAAGAAAAGGTGATTCAGGAAAAGCCGGTGCATTGACGCGGCACAGACGCCGGCGAAATCGCGGGGTGGGCCGCGGCCCGGCGCGTCCGGCCATGGGACTCAACAGGCTGACGAGGGGATCGGTGCTTCATTTCGCAGCGCCGCGTTCGCGCCCGCGACCAGCGCCTCCACACGCGCGGACAGCGGGAAATCCGACGGCGCCTCGAGCGTGTAACCCAGCCGGGCCTTGTTCATGATCAGGTAAAAGGCCTCCGCCCATTGCGGGCGCGTGCGCGGGTCAGGATTCGGTCGGATGATGCCATTTTTGGCCGGCCGGTCTTCAATGATCTCCGAGGGGTCAATCGGACAGACCGGTTTCACCGCTTCCATGATGGCTTCTGCCAGCGACGGTTTGCCGTCCGGGTTCTGTTCATAGAGATAAAAGCCGTGCGATTCCCAATCCTCGTGGAGGCACAGGTACAGGTCAAATTGCGGCTGGCGCTCCAGCCAGGCGATGTGCGCGCGGACTTCGGCGGTTTGGGGATGGCGATAATCGCGGTTCAAGTCCACGCCGTCGGGGTTTTCGCGCCGGTTCAAAACAAAGCCCGCCGGGTTGAGGCACGGGCAAAACCAGAGCTCCGCCTCGGCGGGCCAGCGGTCTTCCTCCAGCAACCGGAACGCCGCCGGCGGTCCGGCCGGTTCATCGCCGTGAATGCCCGTTGAAAGGTAAATGCGCGGCGCGGCGCCCCGGGGACGGGAGGAACGCGGGGCGCGATGCAAGGCGAACAAATTGAATTCGCCTTGCCGGCCGAAGGTCTCGGAAGCCCAGCCGTGTTGTTGCCCCGCCGCTTCGACATCGCGCAGCACGGCGCGGATGTCAATGGTTTCGCCGCGGTAGCCGCCGTGATTTTTGCCCAGTCTTTCCACGCGGAAAATTTCACGCAAAGAGGCGAAGAGGCAAACGAATTTACACCCTTACGCCGGCTCCGGAACCGGAGTGCCCTGCTCGATACGCGGCGCATTTTCCCAGGCAATCATCGCGCGCTTGCGGGTCCGGCCCCAATAATAATTCCCAATCACGCCCGTTTCGCGAATCACGCGATGGCAGGGAATGAGATAGCCCAGCGGATTTTGTCCCGCGGCGGCGCCGACGGCGCGCGCGGCGCCGGGGCGGCCAATCGCTGAAGCCAGACGTCCGTAGGTGGTGAGCGAACCCGGTGGAACCTGCAACAAGGCCCGCCAGACGCGCACTTGAAACGGCGTGCCGCGCACGAACGCCCGCAGCGTCGCCGGCGCAGTCGAACCGCCTGGCCGCCTGAAGATTTTTGAGGCGGTGCCGGCGGCGGCGGCATCGTCGCGTTTCAATTCTGCCTGCATCCAATCGCTTTGAAGTTCGGCCATTGCCGATTTTTCGTTTTCGACGAAGGAGAGATGGCAGGTCCCGCGCGGGCTTTCGGCGATGAGGCATTGGCCGAAGGGACTTTCCGCGATGCCGAAGGAAATGGCCCAACCTGCGCCGCCGGATTTCAGTTCGCCGGGCGAGGCGGCCTCCAGGCTCACGCAAAGGTCGTGCAACCGGCCCGGTCCCGAAAGGCCCGATTCCAGCGTGACATCCAGGATGCTTCCTCCGGCCAGCAGCAGTTTCTTCGCGTGGGCCAGCGTGAGGCACTGGAGGAAATCTTTGGGCGTCACGCCGGCCCAGGCCGAAAACAGGCGGTGCAAGTGAAACCGGCTCAGCCCGGCACGCCGGGCCAGCAAAGCCAGGTCGGGTTGCTCGGCATGGCATTCGTCCAGATGGCGAATCACGCGGGCGATCCGCTCGTAATCATTCATGCGCCCAATCTGCCACGGTGCGCCGGCCGCTCCCACCCGATTCTTGCGGCAATTTGTTCTCTCCCCACCAAACAACAGCGCACGCCAGCATGGAGGATTCCCTCTCTCCGCCCGGGCGGGGAGGGAGAAGATTTTCGCGGACGGGCGATTTATTTCGCGTCCGCAAGTTCGATTTCCGTTTCGCGACTGCCGTTTCCACAGCCGCAGCCGTCTTCTTCCTGATCGCTGAAACCTTGGCGGTCCCATCTCGGGTCCAGGCCGAGGTCTTTGAGCATCTGCAGATCCTTTTCGACCGGCTGGTTGAGGGTGGTCAGATAATTGCCCACCATGAGCGCGCTGGCGCCGGCCATGAAGATCAGGCTTTGCGCGTCCCGCAGGTTCACCACGCGGCCGCCGGCGATCATGATTTCCTGCCGGGGCAGGATGAACCGGAAACAGGCGATGGTCTTTAAAATCTCCAGCACCGGCAGGGGCGGATTTTTTTCAAACGGCGTGCCTTGGATGGGATTGAGGATGTTGAGGGGAACGACGTTTGCGCCGATGGCTTTCAATTCAAACGCCAGGTCGCAGCGGTCTTCGCGCGTCTCGCCCATGCCGATGATCCCGCCGGAGCAAATTTTGATGCCGGCCTGTTTCACGCGCCGGATCGTCTCCAACCGGTCGTCGAACGTGTGCGTGGTGCAGGTCTTCGGGAAGAAGCGGCGCGAACTTTCCAGGTTGTGGTTGTAACATTCCAGACCGGCTTCTTTCAGGCGGTCGGCGACGTTCTGCGATTTGATGATGCCCAGCGAGGCGTCGGGCCGCGTCTTGCCGCCGGCTTTCAACTCGCGGATCCGGTCGCAGACTTCATCCAGAATCGGGCCTTCACTCAGCCCCCTCCACGCGGCGACGAGGCCGAGGGCGGTGACGCCGTTTCGCCCGGCCTCCTCAGCGGCCTCGGCGACCGGCCCGGGATCCACAAAGCCATAGCGCGGCGAGCCGGTCTGATAAAAGGACGATTGGGCGCAGAAGCTGCAGTTTTCTGAACAGGCGCCGGCCTTGGCGTTGACAATGGAGCAGAGGTGAATCTTGTTGCCCTTGAAATGTTCGCGGATCCGGTTGGCCCACGAGAGCAGATCCAGAACATCCACGGAGGATTCGAGGTGGAAGAGCCACAACGCCTCGTCGCGGGAAATGGGTCCGCCGCCCAAAATGCGTTCGCCGAGCCCGGCAATCACGCCGTGATTTTTTGTGTCAACCTTTGTCATGGTCACGGTTGACAGCTTAACCGCACTGCAACCGGGCGCAAGGCCGGATTGAGGAAAACCGCCATGACCGGCGAGAAAGAGAAGGCCCGGTCCTATTCGACAACCTTGCCCAGGATGTTCCGCCGCGGGACCGGGCCGAAAACGCGGCTGTCGCTGCTGTTCCGGCGGTTGTCGCCCATGACGAAGTATTGGTCCTTGCCCAGACGAAAATACCCGTCCCTGTTTTCCCCGTCGCCATAAGTCGGCGTGTCCGGCAGCAGATAAGGTTCCCGCAGCAACCGGCGGTTGACGTAAACCCGTCCGTGGTTGAAGGCGATGGACTGGCCGGGCGTGGCAACGATGCGTTTGACATCAAAGCCGCCGTCGCTCGGGTCTCGGAGAGCGACAATGTCTCCCTGCCGCGGCTCGCCCACCAGGTAGGCAAACCGGTTGAGCCAGTAGTAACCCGAATTCATCAGCGTCGGAGACATGCTGGGACCGAGCACCTGGACGGATTGGAAGATGAAATGAGTGACCAGCCAATAGCTCAACAGTCCCAAGGCCAGCAACGCCGCCAGATGGGAAGACCGCCCAAAAAAACGCAACCAACACGAACGCAGATGATCAATGTTCCACCACGGCCTCGTGGCGGCGGAATGCCGGTCCGCGGCCGGCTCCGAGGCAGGCACCCTTCGACCCGTGTTGAATTTCTGCAACCACCGTTCCATAGCTTCTCCGCGCGGGGACAAGGGGGCTTCGATCTCGTTGCCGTCGCGTCCCGACATCACTGCGGTCCGGATCGGACGTGCGAGGGAATGACCATGTTCAGGTAGGCGGCCAGCGAGGCGATTTGCAGGTCGGAGAGCGCCCCCCCCTGCGAGGTGGCGAAGGCGGGCATGAGGGTGCCGGGCTTGCCATAACTGATCCACGTGCGCCAGAAATCCTCGTTGGTCGGCACCTTGAGCGCGTGCAAATCCGGCACCATCGTCGCGCGCGGCTGGGCTTCGTGGCACACCGCGCAATCCGCCTGATAGAGCGCCTCGCCATATTTGCCCTGGCCGTGGTTGACGTGGCAGGTCGCGCACTGGCCGTGGAAGACCGCCTGCCGGTCGGCCTTGGCCATCTCCACGCCCCGCGCCCGCTCGGCCGCCGACAGCGTCGGCATCGCCGGCGGAAGGATGGTGATCTTGAGCACCAGCATTTTGGAACCCTTGTCCGTGGAGACATTCACGGTCTTGTAGATCGTGCCGCTTTTGCCCTCCAGGTTGACCGTCACGCCGAAGCCATTGCTGGTGTCGGGTGAAATGGTCCACGGCAGCGACGGCACCTGCGCCGTGGTGCAACCGCACGAGGGATGCACGCCCAGGATGACGACGGGGTTGGTGGAAACATTGTCGAAGCTGAAGGCGAAGTGCGCCGCGTCCGCGTCGGCGGACACGTTGGTTTCCTGGCTGGTGGCATCCCAACGCAGAACCGCGTCGGAAAGCGGCCCTGACGCCTGGGTCAAATTGGGCACATAAACCGGCGGCGTGGCCACGGCGGGTTTGGGCGATGGGACGCCCGCGGCAAAAAGAAGGGCGCCGTCGAACACCATTCCCGCCACACCGCAAAACAGAATCAGACGCGATCGCATAACCGCCTGGAAATTAGCCCCGAGGCGGCGGTTTGACGAGCGGATTTTTGCGCCGAACACCGCCAGGATCGTCACGACCGGTTCAGCGCGCTCAAGACCGCGCGCACGGAGGCCAGTTCAATGTTGGTGTCCACGCCCGCGCCCCAGCGCGTCTTGCCGTCGGCATGCCGGACTTGGATATAGGCAATGGCCGCCGCTTCCTCGCCGCTGCTCAGGGCGTGTTCGCTGTAAGCGGCGATCTCAAATCGCGGCACTCCGACCCTGCCGAAACCATGGACCAACGCGGCGAGCGGGCCGTTGCCTTCGCCGGCAAGTTCCATCACCTGGCCATCGTGGAGCAGTTTCGCGCGGCATCGGACAACGCCGTTCCTGCTTTCTGTCCGGAACGACTGGAGTTGCCAGGGCGAGGCGCGCTCGATGTATTCGCGCCAGAACATCTGCTTGAGTTCGGCGCCGCTGACCTCGCGGCCGAGCCGGTCCACCTCGTCGTTCGCAATCGGACCGAACTCGCGTTGCAGGTCCTTGGGCAGTTCGATGCCGAACTCGCTCTCCAGCAGATAGGCCACGCCGCCCTTGCCGGACTGCGAATTGACGCGGATGACTTCGCGGTACTCCCGTCCGATGTCCGCCGGGTCAATCGTCAGATAGGGCACGTCCCAACATTCGCGCCCGTTCTCCTTCCATTCGTTCAGGCCCTTGCGAATGGCGTCCTGGTGCGAACCGCTGAACGCGGTGAACACCAGTTCGCCGGCGTAAGGCTGGCGCGGCGGCACGGTCATGCCCGTGCATCGCTCGTAGATCTCGATGATCGAATTGAGATTCGCGAAATCCAGTTTCGGATCAATCCCGTGTTGGTAAAGATTCAAGGCCAGCGTCACGATGTCCAGGTTGCCCGTGCGCTCGCCGTTGCCAAAGAGCGTGCCCTCCACCCGCTCCGCGCCCGCGAGCAGGCCCAATTCCGTGGCCGCCACGCCGGTGCAACGGTCGTTGTGGGTGTGCAGACTGACGATGAGCGAGTCGCGATTCCTGATGTTCCGGCAGATCCATTCGATCTGGTCCGCATAAACGTTGGGCATGGCCACCTCGACCGTGTCCGGCAAATTCAAGATCATTTTGCGTTGCGGCGTGGGCTGCCACACGTCCATCACCGCCTCCGAAACTTCCCTGGCAAATTCCACCTCCGTGGCCGAAAAACTTTCCGGCGAATACTGGAGCATCACTTCCGTGCCTTTGAGCCGCGGCAGACGCTCCCGGATCCAGGTCGCGCCGCGCACGGCCACCTGGCTGATCTGCTCCTTGGACATGCCGAAGACGACGCGGCGTTGCGCGGGCGAAGTGGAATTGTAGAGATGGATGACGGCCTTCCTGGCGCCGACGAGCGACTCGACGGTGCGCTCGATCAAGTCCTCGCGCGCCTGCACCAGCACCTGGAGCCACACGTCGTCCGGCGCGCGGCGTTCCTCGATCAGCCGGCGGTTGAAGGTGAACTCGGTGTTGGACGCGGAGGGAAAACCGACCTCGATCTCCTTGAAGCCGATTTTGACGAGCGTCTGGAACAGTTCGAGTTTCTGCGACACGTTCATCGGCACGGCCAGTGCCTGGTTGCCGTCGCGCAAATCCACGCTGCACCAGATGGGCGCCCGGGTGAGGACGCGGCCGGGCCATTGCCGGTCCGGCAGGTTGACCGGCCGGAACGGACGGTATTTCTTCGATGGATCCTTGAGCATGTTGACTTTCAGTTGTGGCAGTGGCGCTTCTGTTTGGCAAAACAAAAACCCCACCGCCGGTTGCGACGATGGGGTTCGATAAACTCTTGAAACGCAATCAGAACCCAACCGCCGCGCCGCGCAGCAGCAGCAGCGCGTTCAGCAGCAGGCCCAGGTTCAAATTACGATTCACTATGCCGAACATATCAAGCCGGACCCGGTGAGTCAAATTGATTTTCCGTTTTGCACCACCGTTCGTGTTGACTCCGGATAAATGAAGAGCCGCCAGGCTTGGCAACTTGCGAACGCTCTGAGCGGTTCAAAAACCAGGCCGTCCCGCCCGCCCCCAAAATGGGCTATGGCAAAGGCGGCAGGGACCGTCTATTCTCCGGTCCCGTCACCGTCGGAACATTATGAGACATCGTCGCCTTTTGTCCGCTCCTTTCAAAGGTTGCAAACCCGTTGCTTGGAGGAATGATCGTCGCCGTGCCGCGCAGACTTGAACAAACCATCGGGATTGCGGAAAATCCGGCCACAACATGAACGACCACAGCGCTGCCCAACCCGTCGCCAAAGTCGGTTACAATCGCTTTCTTCTGCTCGTCGCCGGGCTGGGCGGACTGCTCTACGGCGTGGACGTGGGGATCATTTCCGGCGCGCTGCCTTACCTGCAGGCGACCTTCACGCTGCCCGACGGCAGCCTGTTGAACTCCGGGCAAATTTCGCTCGTCGTCGCGGCGGTTTTGCTGGGCACCATCATTTCCACGCTGTTTGCCGGGGCGCTGGCGGATTTGTTCGGGCGCAAAGCTATGATGACCGCCAGCGGGCTCCTCTTTGTGGTCAGCGTTCCGATGATTGCGCTGGCGCATCAGTATTGGCCGCTGGTGTTCGGGCGCATTTTGCAAGGCATCAGCGGCGGACTGATCGGCGTGGTGGCGCCGCTGTATCTGGCCGAATGTCTCCGCGCCTCCAATCGCGGCAAGGGCACGGGAGTTTTTCAATGGCTGCTGACGCTGGGCATCGTGGCGGCCACAATCATCGGTTATTATTTCAGCATCCGGGTGGATGAGGTGGCCAAACTCGGCAATGCCTCAAAACTGTTCGCGTTCGAGGACGTTGCCTGGCGCGGCATTTTCTGGGTGTCGCTGCCGCCGGGAATCCTGTTTGTCATCGGCAGCCTTTTTGTGGCCGAATCGCCCCGCTGGCTGTTTCGACGCGGGAAAAAGGACGCCGCGCGCGCCGCGCTCCTGCGCTCGCGCTCCGAGACCCAGGCGGAAATGGAATTGAAGGAAATGGAGGAAATCGTCGCCGCGGAAAAAAGCAGGGTTTCCGCCACCGGCGAGCAAATCCGCGAATCGCTGCTCCGCCGCAAATATGTCATTCCCTTTCTCCTGGCCTGCGTCATTCTGGCGTGCAACCAGGCCACCGGCGTCAACTCCGTCATCGGCTACAACACCACGACCCTGATTCAAGCCGGTCTCGGCGACGAGGCGGCGCACTTTGGCACGGTCGTTTTCACCATCGTCAATTTCCTGATCACCATCATCGCCGTGGTCCTGGTGGACCGCAAAGGCCGGAAGTTCCTGCTGTCGCTGGGCACCGGCGGCGTGGTCGTTTCGATGATCTGTATCGGGCTGGTGTTTCATCGAACGGAAAAACTGCGCGTGAACGTGAAGGACGCCGTGCAGTCCATGGTTACCACCAATCAAACGCTCACGCTCGCGTTCAACCGACACACCGCGACGAATCTCCTGGCCGCCTTGCCGCTTCAACGCTTCAACGCCTCCACGCCCGTTTCGCTGGTCGTCATCTATTCATACGGAGATTTTCACGCCGCAACGGCGGCGGTGCGCTCGGATGACCCGTCGGCCAAGCCGATCGAACTCTCGCGCGAAAATTGCGTTCCGGGAAACAAAGTCGTCGCCTTTTTCAAAAATCCATTCGCCAACCTGGAGGCCGCGCGCGTGGCGCCGCTGAAAATTGACGCCGCGCTCGTCACCCCCATCCAGGATGCGCGCAACGGCTGGCTCACCGCCGTTCTTCTCTACATTTACATGGCGTTTTTCGCCGTGGGACCGGGCGTGGTCGTCTGGCTGGCGTTGTCCGAACTCATGCCCACGCGCATCCGCTCCAACGGCATGAGCATCGCGCTGGTGATCAACCAGGCCGTCTCGACGGCCATCGCCGCCATCTTCCTGCCCACGGTCGGCAAGTACGGCTACGCCACGATGTTCTTCTTCTTCGCCGGCTGCACGGTGATTTATTTCATCACCGCGACCTTTTTCCTGCCGGAAACCAAGGGAAAAACGCTGGAAGAAATCGAGGAATACTTTGAAGGCGGGGAGTTCCGTTCCCACGCTGAAACGCCAAAACGCTGAAACGAGGCTGCCTTTGCCTCAAGAATTCAACCGCTCAGGACTTTATCAAATGAAAAAGATGCAACGAAAACTGGAAGCGACCGTTCAGGCCATCGCGGTTTGCCTGGTGGCGGTCCTGTTCTCCGGCGGGCCGTTGCGCGCCTCGGAAACGTCGGAAACTCCCGCCGCCACGGCGGCGCGCGCCCTGATCGAGCGGTTGCTTCCGAAGTAGGCCGGCCAATTCGTCGTGGAAACCATTCCTTCGGACAACGGCCGGGATGTTTTTGAAGTCGCCGGTCGCGACGGCCGGGTCGTGCTGCGCGGCAACAACGCCGTGTCCATCGCCTCGGCGCTGAACTGGTATCTGGAAAAGGATTGCCACTGCGACCTTTCCTGGGGTTGCGGCGACCAGCTCCGGCTGCCCGCAAAATTGCCGCCGGTCTCCGGAACCGCCCGGCGGGTCAGCCCCTGCCAATACCGATACGCCTACAATTTTTGCACCTACGGCTACACGATGCTGTGGTGGCGCTGGCCGCAGTGACAGCGCGAACTGGACTTTCTGGCGCTCCGCGGCATCAACCTGGCGCTGGTCATCGAGGGCCACGAAGCCGTCTGGATCAACACCTTCACCCATTTCGGCTACACCGCCGCCGACGTCCGGCGCTGGGTGGTGGATCCGGCGCACCTGCCGTGGTTTGAAATGGACAACATGGAAAGCTACGGCGGCCCGCTGTCGCCGCAACTGGTGGCGCAGCGGCTGGAAATGGGCCAGAAAATCATCGCCCGCATGCGCGAGCTGGGCATCGCCCCCGTGCTGCCCGGTTATTACGGCATGGTGCCGCCGGATTTTCACCGGAAATTTCCCAAGGCCGACGTCCACGCGCAGGGCGATTGGGCGGGGGTAAAACGCCCCGACATCCTCGACCCGACCGACCCGGTGTTCGCCAAGGTCGCGGCCGCGTTTTACACAGCGCAAGACCGCCTGTTCGGCGGCGCGGATTTTTACGACGCCGATCCGTTTCACGAGGGGGGCGCGACCCGGAACATTGACCTGGCCGCCGCCGGCCGGGCGATTCAAAAGCCGATGAACGGCGCCACCTGGGTGTTGCAGTCGTGGCAAGAGAATCCGCGCCAGAAAATGGTGGATGCGCTCGACAAGGACAAGGTGCTGGTGCTGGATTTGTATTGTGAAGACCACGAGAACTGGCGGCTGCGGAACAATTTCAACGGCGCGCCGTGGCTGTGGTGCGCCATCAATTGTTTCGGCGGCAACATGGACGTCGGCGGCCGGCTGCTGTGGATGGCCGAAGGACCGGACAACGCGCTGGCCGATCCGAACAAGGGCCGCATGTCCGGCATCGGCGCGCTCATGGAAGGCACCGGCGTCAACCCCGTCCTTTGGGAAATGATCCTCGGCGACGCCTGGCGCACGAACACCCCCGATCTCGACACGTGGCTGGACCAATACGCCTGGCGCCGGTACGGCGCGAACGTCCCCGCCGCCGGGCAGGCCTGGAAAATCCTCGCCGAGACGGCCTACAACGCGCCCCCGCCGTCCACCGCCCACACGGTCAAGCCCGCCGTCTGTTCGCGGCCGACCTTGGAACAACCGGAACTGCCGGCGCAAATGACACAGCCCATTGGGAACCGGCCGGTCACGAAGCCGCATTACGCTCCGGCGCGCCTGGTCCAGGCCTGGAAACTTTTGCTCGAAGCCGCGCCGCAGGCCGGGTCGTCCGACGGCTACCGCTTTGATCTGTGCGACGTGGGCCGCCAGGTGCTGGCCGACTTGAGCACGCGCTACAACCGGCTGATTGTCGCCGCCTACAAGGCCGGCGACGAGGCGCGCCTGCGCCTCTTGAGCCAAAAAATGCTCGGCCTGATCCGCGACATGGACCGGTTGACCGGCACGCGCCGCGAATGGCTGCTGGGCGTCTGGCTGGCCGACGCCCGGTCCTGGGGCGCGACGTCGGCGGAGAAGGATTTGTGCGAGCGCAACGCCCGCGAGTTGCTGACCACCTGGACGCGCTACGACAACATCACCGACTATGCCAACCGGCAATGGAACGGGCTGCTCGGCGACTTTTATTATCATCGCTGGCAGATGTGGCTCCAGGCGCTCAACGAGGCGCTGGCGCACCATGTCGCGCTGGACGAAACCGCCACATGCAACCATATCCGCGACTGGGAACTGTCGTGGACGCGCCAGACCCGCGGTCATTACGCCACCCGGTCGCACGGCAACCCGATCGCCATTTCGCGGGAGTTGTTCGCCAAATACGCCGCCGAGGCGTCACGGCCCGTCACAGCAGAAACCACATCGCACCCATCAAACCTCCAAGACCTGGCCGGAGCGGCGTCCCGATGAGGATCCAGCATCATCTGCCGTTTGTAGTCTGTGTCGGTTTGCTCGTGCTGGCGGCCGGCTGCCGCACACAAACTGGCGCGACGGCACCCGTCGGCCAAACTTGGCGCGGGGTTCACCTGGCCGTTGAGAGCGACCGGCGATTGGCGGTGTTGCAAGGGCAATTGCCGAAGCTGGCCGCCGATGGCGTCAACGTCCTGGTCATTCAGGTGGATTACCACTTTGATTTTCAATCGCATCCGGAACTGCGTGACAATCCGTTCATTACCCGGGCCGGGGCGCGCGCATTTTCAAGGGCCGCCAGAAAACTAGGCATCCGCATCATTCCCGAGCTGGACTGCCTGGGCCATCAATCCTGGGCAAAAACCACGTTTCCGTTGCTCGCCAAATATCCGCAGTTCGACGAGACGCGCGGACAATTTCCCGGCAACAAGAGGATTTATTGCCGAAGCTGGTGCCCGTCCAATCCGGGTGTCAACAAAGTCGTTTTTGCCCTGATTGACGAGTTGACGGACGCCTTTCAGGCGGACGCGTTTCATGTCGGCATGGACGAGGTCTTCATCATCGCCGACCCACACTGCCCGCGCTGCCGCGGCCGCGACCCGGCGAAGTTGTTCGCCAAGGCCGTCAACGACTTGCACCGGCACATTGTCGGCAAACGCGGACTTGCCATGCTGATGTGGGGGGACCGCCTGCTCGACGCCAACACGATGGGCTGCGGCCGGTGGGAAGCCTCGGCGAACGGCACGGCGCGCGCGGCGGACCTCATCCCGAAGGACATCGTCCTCTGCGACTGGCATTATCGTGAACAGACGAATTATCCTTCGGTGCCCTTCCTGCTGGCGAAAGGCTTTCGCGTCTGGCCGTCGGGTTTTCAACCATTGGCGGCGACGGAGGCGTTCAGCCGCTTTTCACTCGAACAGCGGCGGCGGAACAAGCGGGTGCTGGGCTACCTTTGCACGACTTGGAACAAGGCCACCCCCGCCAGCGCCGGCGACTGGCCTCCGATCACTGAAATTTTGCCCAACTGGAAGCCAGACCGGGTTCCGCGCCGGTTTTAAAAAAGAAATGAAAAAGGCCATGAAAAACAGGATGGCCATCCTTGCCGCCACGTTTTTGGCCGCAAGCGTGCTGGCCAACGCCACGACGCCCGCCCTCATTCCCCAGCCGCAAAAGCTGGAACTGGGCGCGGGCGAATTTCATCTCAGCCCCGACACCAAAATTTTGGCCAACCTCGCTTCGCTTGGAACAGCGAGGCAATTGGCGGCCCGGCTCCGCCCCTCCACCGGCTATCCTCTCAAGGTCCACGTGAAATTTGTTTCCGACACGGCGGCTGACAACGCGATTTTGCTGACAACCAGGAATGCCAGCACCAATCTTGGCCCGGAAGGTTACGAACTGACCGTCGCCACCAATTCCGTCGTCATCCGCGCGCCGACGCAGGCGGGTTTGTTTTACGGCACGCAAACCCTACGGCAACTGCTGCCGCCGGAAATTTTTTCCAGCAACCGGGTGGCGGACGTGGATTGGCGGGTGCCGTGCGCGCGGATCGAGGACTGGCCGCGGTTCAAGTGGCGCGGGTTGATGCTCGATGTCAGCCGCCATTTTTACACCAAGGCCGAGGTGGAAAAAATTCTGGACCTGATGGCGTTGTGCAAATTGAACCGGTTCCACTGGCATCTGACCGACAACCAGGGCTGGCGGATCTCCATCAAGAAGTATCCGCGGCTGACCCAAATTGGCGCGTGGAGAAAAGAAAGCAGCCTCGCGCGACCTCCCGCCGCCGGCAAATCCAATGTCCACCCGGCCTGGGCCGGGCCGGCGGCCGACAAGTTCGGACCGGACGGGCGCTACGGCGGATTTTACACCCGGAAGGACATTCGCGACGTGGTGGCCTACGCGGCGGCGCGGCACATCATGGTGGTCCCGGAAATCGAGATGCCCGGCCACTCGGTCGCGGCGCTGGCGGCCTATCCGCAGTTCAGTTGCTCCGGCGGGCCTTACAACACGAACGTCAGGGCCGGCGTGGGCGACGGCATTTATGATCCGGCCAATCCCGGAACCTTCAAATTTTTGGAGGGCGTGTTGACGGAGGTGTTCCGGCTTTTTCCCGGCCAATACGTGCATATCGGCGGCGACGAGGTGCGGAAGGAGTATTGGGTTCAAAGTCCTGACTGCCAGGCGCTGATGAAACGGGAGGGATTCACCAATGCCGACCAGTTGCAGAGCTATTTTGTCAAACGCATCGGAAAATTTGTCAACGCCCACGGAAGGACGCTCATCGGCTGGAGCGAGATTATCAAAGGCGGACTGGCGCCCAACGCCGTGGTCATGGACTGGATTGGCGGCGGCAGGGAGGCGGCCAGCGAAGGGCACGACGCGGTGATGACACCCACCGGATATTGCTACCTCAACTATTATCAATCACCGGATCATTCCACCCAGCCGTTTGCGGCGGGTAAATACACTTCTCTGCGCAAGGTTTATTCCTTTGAGCCGATCCCCGAAGGACTGCCGCCGCAGGACGACCCGCACATCCTGGGCGCCCAGGCCAATTTGTGGACGGAGTGGATCGCGTCGCTGCCCCACGCCGAATACATGCTCTTCCCGCGCCTGTGCGCCCTGGCCGAGGTTGTCTGGTCGCCGAAAGATTCGCGCGATTGGACCGACTTCCAACGGCGGCTCGTAGTGGATGAGCGGCGGCTGGACGAACTGGACGTCAACTATTACCACGACTGACTTTCGGAAATTAAAAGCGTTTCAGCAGCGGCTGTTGTTTCGATCGGGGCACTCGCCTTGTTTCCGAACGACTTTGCAGAAATTTAAGCCGCCTGTTTCTGCTGAAATTGGTTTTTTTCAAGCGCGTGTCCGAGAAATCATTTTCAGGGCGTGCGGGCAAATAGTGCTCGAGGCGGCGTTCTGCCTGTGTTTGGTCGAAAATGGGTGCTGAACCTGATCGAGGGCGGAAGCCATCTCCTGCAGAGTCGGGAATCCAGTCGGGGAGCGACAACAAAGTCTTGATGGCACGGGCAAAGAGGATACGATTTTGGTCAATGAGTCAGAATGGCCGGCGATCGTCGAGAGGCGTGAGTCAGATGGTAAATGTCGCTGAAACATTTGCTGATGTCTCTGGCCGTTTCTGGCGGCCTGTTTACCGACGTCAATCTAAATTCAATTCAATGAAAACCCGGATCACGACACACAATAACGGAAGTGGAACCTGCGCAATGCCTGAAGCGGTGCCGGGAAGGAGGCCGGTTTTGATTTTGCTCATGCGACTGCTTTGGGCGGCCATGCTCCTGCTGCCGGCTTTTGGAGCCTCAGCCGGCGTCGTCTTCACCAGCCTTCATTCATTCCAGGGTTTTCCCAATGGCGCTCATCCCGAGGCCGCGCTGGTGCAGGGCAGCGACGGCAATTTCTATGGCACGACTTACGATGGCGGTACGAACAACGCTGGCACTGTGTTCAAAATCAGCGCCACGGGGGCGCTGACCAATTTGTATTTATTCACCGGCGGCAATGATGGCTCAAATCTTTATGCCGGGCTGGTGCAGGGCACCGACGGCAATTTCTATGGCACGACCTTCTTCGGCGGCACGAACGGCTGGGGCACCGTGTTCAAAATCAGCGCCTCGGGGGCGCTGACCAGTTTGTATTCATTCACCGGCGGCTATGATGGCGGGGATTCCTATGCCAGACTGGCGCAGGGCAACGACGGCACTTTCTATGGCACGACTGCACACTGGGGCACGAACGGCTATGGCACTGTGTTCAAAATCAGCGCCACCGGGGCGCTGACCAGTTTGTATTCATTCACCGGTGGCGATGATGGCGAGGGTCCCGCCGGGCTGGTGCAGGGCAGCGATGGCAATTTCTATGGTACGACTTATGCCGGCGGCACCTACGGCGCCGGTACCGTTTTCCGGCTGACCGTGGCGCAGGCGGCACCGGTGTTCCTGGCGGTTACATTAACCAATGGCACACTCAGTTTGACTTGGAGTGCGGAGGCTGGAGGGGTGTATCAGTTGCAGTATAATTCCGGCTTGAGTTCGAGCAACTGGACCAACTTGGGCGACCCCGCCACCGCGGCAGGAACGACGCTCAGCGCCACAGACTCCGTCACGAACGGCACGCGACGGTTTTACCGGGTGGCGCTCCTGCCGTAAGAGCGTGGAGCGTGTTTGAGAAATCACTTTCAGGGCGCCTGGACAGTCGTTGTCCAATGGAGCCTCGCGAGCCGGCCGGATGCAAAATTCTTTGCATCCGAGCGACTTGAGGAATCGCGGCGGATGGCACAGGTAATGGCCATGTTTCCGGCCATGAGAATATCGTCATTGGGACAATCACTCCGGCAGGCGTGATTACTGCCGCAGATGGATACCAGGACGTTCCGACGGTTTTGATGGAGCAAGGTGACCAGGCTATGTTTAACAAACCGCACGGGTTGGTAAGAGATAAGGCAGGCAATCTCTATGCAGCGAATTTTGGCAGTTATGCCATTCGCAAGATGACCGTGGAAGGAACCAACGGTCTCGTGAGCACAATAGCCGGACTTGCTGGCAGCGCGAATTGGCGGGACGACTTTGGCGCCGACGCTCGATTTTAAGATGCTGAGTTGCCTCTGGACAAGCGAGTTCGTAGCATCCAATCCTGTCTTTTGGGCGCCGCAGCGTTCCGGTCGCTCCAGCAAGCGAGTCTTTGCCAGATGAAAAATTGGACAATATTGAACAATTGAATGGAAACAAAGTGAGACACAGGATGAAACTACCAGTCGCCGGACTATGCTTGACGTTCTTGACAACAACAACCGCCTTTGCCGCCAGCACGCTCGCGCCCGCCCTTATTCCCCAACCGCAAAAGCTGGAGCTGGGCGTGGGCGAATTTCATCTCAGGCCCGACACCAAAATTTTGGCCAGCCTCGCCTCGCTTGGAACGGCGAAACAATTGGCGGCCCGGCTCCGCCCCTCCACCGGCTATCCCCTCAAGGTCCACACGAAATTTTTTTCCGACACGGCGGCTGACAACGCGATTTTGCTGACAACCAGGAATGCCCGCACCAACCTCGGCCCGGAAGGTTATGAACTGACCGTCAGCACCCATTCCGTCGTCCTCCGCGCGCCGACGCAGGCGGGCCTGTTTTACGGAGCGCAGACCCTGCGGCAACTCCTGCCGCCGGAAATTTTCTCCACAAACGTCGTCGAGGATTTCAACTGGCAGATGCCCTGCGTGCGGATCGAGGACTGGCCGCGGTTCAAGTGGCGCGGACTCATGCTCGATGTGAGCCGGCACTTTTACACGAAGGCGGAGGTGGAAAAAATCCTCGACCTGATGGCGCTGTATAAATTGAACCGGTTCCACTGGCACCTGACCGACGACCAGGGCTGGCGCATTGAAATCAAAAAATACCCGCGCCTAACGCAAGTCGGCGCGTGGCGGGACCAAAGCAGCGTCGTGCCGCCCAATCCACCCGAGACCAACGCGCATCCGGCCTGGGCCGAGCCGGCGGCCGGCAAGTTCGGGCCGGACGGTCGCTACGGCGGCTTCTACACGCAGCAGGACATCCGCGAGGTGGTGGCCTACGCGGCGGCGCGGCACATCACCGTGGTCCCGGAAATCGAGATGCCCGGCCACTCGGTCGCGGCGCTGGCGGCCTACCCGCATTTCAGTTGCTCCGGCGGGCCTTACAGCACAAACGCCAAGGCCGGCGTGGGCGACGGCATTTATGATCCGGCCAATCCCGGCACCTTCAAGTTTTTGGAGGGCGTGTTGACGGAGGTGTTCCGGCTCTTTCCCGGCCAATACGTGCACATTGGCGGCGACGAAGTGCGGAAGGAGTATTGGGCCAAAAGCCCCGACTGCCAGGCGCTCATGAAACAGGAGGGCTTCACCAACGCCGACCAGTTGCAGAGCTATTTCGTCAAGCGCATGGCGGCCTTCATCGGCGCCCACGGCAAGACGCCCATCGGCTGGAGCGAGATTTTGCAGGGCGGACTGGCGACGAACGCGGTCGTCATGGACTGGATCGGCGGCGCGGTGGAGGCGGCCAGCGCCGGCCACGACGTCGTGATGACGCCGACGACCTATTGTTACTTTGACCACTACCAATCCACGAATCACGCCACTGAACCGCGCGCCATCGGCGGATTCTTGCCGTTGAAACAAGTTTATTCCTTTGAACCGGTCCCGGCCAATCTGCCGGCGCCGGACGATTCGCGCATCCTGGGCGCGCAGGCGAATTTGTGGACGGAATACGTCGCCTCTCTGCCGCACGCCGAATACATGCTCTTCCCGCGGCTGTGCGCGCTGGCCGAGGTCGTCTGGTCGCCCAAAGACGCGCGCAACTGGAAGGACTTCCAGCAGCGGCTGGCGGTGAATGAGCGGCGGCTCGACGAGTCAGGCGTGAATTATCGCCGCCAAACTGCCGCGGAGTGAGCATCAAAACCTTGTCCCGATGATGACCGAGATATGAAACGCGAAAAACCCGGTCGTCCGCTCATCGAGTGCCGCGAATTGCCGCCATTTGCCGAACATAGTCTCGGAACGGTCCGCCGTGCCTTTGAGCGCGCCGTGCCCTGCCCGCTCGGCCAAGCGTGGCTGAAAAAAACCGAAGTCGGTTTCGCGCCCGCCGTCGTCCGTACCGGTTGGCGCGACCAATCCTTGCTCGTGTTCGCCGAGTTGCGCGATGCGGATATCTTCACCCGCGCCAAGGCCCATGGCGAGCGGCTCTGGGAACTGAGCGATGCGTTCGAGATTTTTTTGCGTCCAGCCGGGCGGCGCGGTTATGTGGAATTTCAGGTCGCCCCGAACAACCTGCGCCTCCAACTGCGCTTTGCCGACGCCCGCGCCGTCGCACGCGCCCGAAAAACCGGCTCGCTCGAAGATGCGCGGATGGGCGGCGACGCCTTCCGATCCCGGACCTGGCTCCGGCCAAAGGCGGGCCGCTGGTTCGTTTTTGCGGAAATTCCCGCGGCGTCGGTCTGCGGAAGACCGGAACCGCTGCCCGGCTCGGAATGGTTCTTCTCGTTCAGCCGTTACGATTACACGCGCGGGTGCGAAGAGCCGGTGATTTCCTCCACCTCCCCGCATGCCAGACCGGACTTCCATCGCCGGCACGAATGGGGCGTCATCCGTTTTCAAAATTAAATGAGCCAACCCACTCTGCTCGTTCTGGCCGCCGGCATCGGCAGCCGCTACGGCGGTCTCAAACAGATGGACCCCGTCGGGCCGTCCGGCGAGACGCTCATGGACTACTCGATTTACGACGCCCTGCGCTCCGGCTTTGGCAAGCTCGTCTTCGTCATCCGCCGCGACATCGAGGAGCCGTTTCGGAAATCCATCGCCGCGCGTTTCGAGAAACGCGCATCCGTCACCTGCGTCTTTCAGGAACTCGGCAATCTACCGCCCGGATTCTCCGTCCCGCCAGGCCGCGAAAAGCCGTGGGGCACCGGCCAGGCGATTCTCTCGGCCGCAGACGCCATCGCCGAACCGTTCGGCGTCATCAACGCCGACGACTTCTACGGGGCGCGGTCGTTTCAAATTCTGGCGGACCATCTGCGCTCCGGCAGCCCGGACTTCGCGATGGTCGCCTACGTGCTGCGCCAGACGCTGTCCGAACACGGCAGCGTCGCCCGCGGCGTTTGCATGACGAATCGGGAAGGCTTTTTGAAAGGCGTGACGGAGATTGTCGGCATCGAAAAGGACGGGGACGGAGCGAAATACGCCGGCATCGGCGGCACAATTTATCGCCTCATCGGGGATGCGCCGGTCTCGCTGAACCTGTGGGGTTTCACGCCGGCATTGTTCGGACATTTGCGCACGCAATTCGACCAGTTCCTGAGAGAACACGGCCAAGACGAAAGGATTGAGTTTTACATTCCCGCCGCCGTCAACGAACTCATCCGCGCGGGGCGCGTCCGCGTGAAAGTGTTGCGCACGCCCGACTCCTGGTTCGGCGTCACCTACCGCGAAGACCGGCCGCGGGTCATGGAAGGCATCCGCCGGCTGATCACGCGCGGCGATTATCCGGAGAAACTCTGGCCCTGACCGGCGGCGTTTGGGCCAAGGCGCCGCCGGGGCGTGTCTCTCACCCCTTGCGAAACGGCGCCCACTTCGGCTCCTGTTCAAACAGGGAGCGATAATGATCGGCATCCTCAAGCCGGCCCGCCGCCGCCTCGTCGAGAATCACCTCGCAGTCTGCGTGCAATTGCAGCGCGCTGGCCGGGACCCGGGCGCACATCGGGCCTTCGAGCGCCCAGGCGACGATGTCCGCCTTGTCGCCGCCCGTGGCCAGCAAGAGACAGCGCCGGGCCTCCAGAATCGTCCCCAAGCCCATCGTCAGCGCGCGGCGCGGCATGTCGGCGGGGCTGGAAAAAAGCGGCGCATTCTGCTGGCGGGTGGCGGGCGAGAGGGTGACCACCCGCGTGCGTGAACGGAATGACGAGAGCGGTTCGTTGAAGCCCAGATGCCCGTTGAGCCCGATGCCGAGCAGTTGCAGGTCAATGCCGCCGCACCCAACGATCAATTCCTCGTAACGCGCGCATTCGGCGCGCAGATCGGCGGCTGTGCCGTCGGGCAGATGCGTCCGCCCCGGTTGGATGTTGACCTTCTCAAACAGGTGCCGGTTCATGTAGTGCCGGTAGGATTGCGGATGTTCCGGCGGCAGTCCGGCGTATTCGTCCAGGTTGAACGTGCGGCACTGGGAAAAGTCCAGGCCGTCTTCCTGGTGCATCCACGCGAGCCGCGCATAAACGGCCTCCATCGTGCAACCGGTCGCCAGCCCGAGGGTCAAATTCGGCCGGGCGCGCAACGCGGCGGCGATCAGACGCGCCGTCAATTCGGCGGCGTCCTCGGCGGTGGGGCGGATGACAACGTCCATAAAATGACCCGCAGGTCCGAGGCAAAATAATCCGTCACTCACCGGAAACAATCCCCTGAATTGGGGGTGCGCGCCGGTTGTGTCTCTTCAAAACTCCGTCTCCGGCGGACCCACGAATTACTGTGCCAGACTTTTGCCGGGTTCCAATCACATCCTGTTCGGATTTCAAGCCTGCCGACCTCTTCTCACCCTCCAAAGGCCGAGTATTTCTTGATGCCGCGCCGCCAGGCGAACCGGGCCAGCGCGTAGCCGGCCAGCACCCAGCCCAGTTGCGCCAGCAACCGCAGCCACAGCGTCGTTCCGGTGGTATTGCCCATGTAAATGGACACCGGAAAATAGAGCTGATACGGAAACGGCGTGAAAAACAACGCTTGTTCCAGCGCCGGACTGATCGAATGCAGCAGCGAGAGTGGAAACAGATGGCCGCTGGCGATGTATTCAAACGCGAACAGGATGAAGATGAAGGTGGAGATTTCCAGCAGCCAGAACGCCAGCATCGCCATGGCGTAGGAAATGAAAAATTGCAACAGCGCCGTCAGCGCCAGCGACACCAGGAAAATCCCGAACGTGGCCGCGTCGGGCGGCGGCACGACGTTTTTGCGGAAGCAGAAGATGAAGGCCGCCAGGGGCACGGCGGCCATGGCCGTGAAGGCGACGCGCCCGGAGAAAAACAGGAAAAGCCGATACCACAGGTAATCAATCGGCTTGAGCAGGAACTGGCTGATGTTACCTTCGCGGATGTCGGCGGCGATCTGCCAGTCGTCGTCGTTGACCGCCGTCAGCACGTCCACCACGGCGATCATCAGGTAATAAAAAATCATCTCCGACTGGGTGTAGCCGCCGGGCGCGCCCCCGCCCTTGCCGGCATACACGGTGCGCCAGAGCGAAAGCATGGCGAAGAGCGGGATGAAACTGAACAGCGTCCGCGTCAGATAATTGACGCGATACGTCAGGTTGTTCTGAATCCCGACGCCCAGGACATGCCAGTATTTTTGCACCGGACAGGAGAATAGCCGGGGACGCGGTGGATTGCAAAAGTTGGCCGCGCGCGCCGTGTCTTGACTTCAAAATTTCCGGGCGCATCGCTTAACAGTGTCCTGAATTCAAACTTGGCGGGGCGGGCAGTCCTCCGCCCGCCGCAACCACCAAAAGAGGCGCGCATGGAGTGGTGCGCCCTGCCGAATCAGGACATTTCCCATCACTTCGCAGCCTTGACTTTCAACAAAACCGACCCGGGCGGCGGCACGGAAACGGTGAGGTTTTGATGGAATATTCAGGTGGAAATGGTTCCAACCGTTCCAGCCCATCGGCTGCGTGCGCGCCAACTCGGCGTCCAGGTGGGAAGATTGGACCCGGGCGGCGGACGGCGCGAGAACGGCGCCCGACAAAATGGCCGCGCCGAACAGGAAAACTTTTTTGCCGGGCGCGCGCATTGGATGGCGCAGACTAGCGCGTGAGGCGGGACAGTCAAGCGTGTGATTTGCGATGTGATTTGCGATTTACGAAGGCCTTGGAACTTTCTAAATTGCCGCTTCAAATTTGCGCATCACGAGCCTCCCCATGAACCATGATTTAATTTACGGCGGAAGGAATGAGGGTAAAACCTTGTTTTTTGGCCAGCTTGCGCAACAAGCGCGTTTCGGTTTCCAGCACCTTGGCTTCGTAACTCTTGAGTCCTTTCTCGACGTAGTCCAATCCGTAGCGCAGCAGCCGATAGAACAACAATGCCAGCTTGCGTGCCAAAGCGACGTTGGCCGCCAGTCCGCCGATTCGGCCGCGCAAGCGTCGGTAAAATCCGCCCAAGGCCTTGTCCACACTTCGTGCCAAGGTAAACGCCGCCGCGCAAAACATCCGCCCGGCCCGGTTGCGATGCGCCTTGACGTAGCCTTTGCGTTTGCCGCTTTGTTTGTGTCCGCCGGCCAGCCCCAGCCACGAAGCAAAATGTTTCTCGCTGGGCCAGCGCGTCATGTCGGTCCCCACTTCGCTGATCAGTTGCAGCACCAGATACGTCCCCAAGCCCGGAATCTGCGTCGCGTCGCGCCCGCCGCAAATGCGCGCCAGCAATTCCTGAAAACGCTCAATGGCCGGCGTGTTCTTGGCCAACGCTCTGGCTGGGGCCAATCTCAGCGGGGCGGCATGGTCGCCCGGCGGAGGGGTGGGTCCCGCCATCGCTTGGAGCAGTTTTTCCAGTTCCCGATCACAATCGGCCACCTTTTGCTGATACGTCTCCCACAACTCCAGCGCCTGTCGCAGCGCGAAGAGTTGTTCGGCTTTCCAACAGCCCCGCAGACTTTCCTTGACCCGCTCGGATTTCTTTTTGCGGATTTGCTCGTCGCACAAGGCCAGCAGTTCTCCGGGGCGGCGTTCGCCCGCCAGAATGGCGCGCACCACCTTGAGTCCGCTCACGCCCGTCAAGTCGCTGATTACGTCGTGGAACTTGATGTTCATGCGTTCCAGCGCCTGCTGCATCTTCTGCACTTGCGCGGCCGCGCCGATAATGTGATCGGAGCGCAGCCGTTGATAATCCTGCAAGCGACGAATATCGCCGGGCGGCACAAAACCGCCGCGCAACAGTCCATGCGCGTGCAAGGTGGCCAGCCATTGGCAATCGGCCATGTCGGTCTTGCGACCGGGCACGTTCTGCACATGGCGGCCATTCACCACGACCACTTCCAGTCCGGCCGCTTCCAGCGCCTCATAGAGATAGAGCCAATAAACCCCGGTGGCTTCCATCGCCACAGTGCGCACGCTTTGTTGCAAGAGCCAGTGGCGCAAACTTTCCAGATCGCCGGTGAACGTGCCGAACACTTTCGGCGGCTCTCCGGCAATGGAGACATGGAGCTTTTCGCTGCCCACATCAATGGCGGCAGCCTTGGAATCAAGGACGGGCAAACTTTTCATAACGTGATGTGTGAATGTTGGTTGAACGGGCCAGCCGTCCGGTGCCCGGTTGCCTCCTCAAAGAGGAACAAGCCTCCCCAGCGGGAACACCGTCCAGAAACGGCGTCACCAAACAATACACCTGTCGGCGACCGGAACCAGTCTATGCTGCGGGCAATCCCAAAACTGAGGATGCGCCAAAGGTTAGGACGGTCACACTGCGCCCGACGGCTGGTGACGCTCACGCTATCAGGTTCAGGGGTTCAATGCGCCAAATTTATTTTGGAGGAATTCTATGCTTAAAACCATCCGCCATCGCTGCCTCCCGCCGGCCTTGTTCGCCGCGCTCGCCCTCAACACGCCGCAACTTCCGGCGCAAACCCCGCCCCGGGTTTCCCAATGGGAACCGGAAATCCGGCGCTTCGAGCGGATGGACCGCACCAACCCGCCGCCGCAGCACGCCGTGCTCTTCATCGGCAGTTCCTCCATCCGCAAGTGGCACACCCTGGCCCAGGATTTTCCCGGCGTGCACGTCATCAACCGCGGCTTCGGCGGCTCGGAAATCCACGACTCGACCCACTTCGCCCGGCAGATTATTTTCCCCTATCAGCCGCGGATCATCGTGTTCTACGCCGGCGACAACGACCTGGCCACCGGCATGTCGCCCGATCAGGTCGTGGCCGAATACCAGGCCTTTGTGCATGCCGTCCATGCGCGCCTGCCCGACACCCTCATCGTCTTCATTTCCATCAAACCCAGCCCGATCCGATGGCGGTTGAAGGACAAAATCATCGAGACCAACCGACGCATCGCCGCCCTGAAAGGTCCGCATCTGGCGTTCGTGGACATTTTTTCGCCCATGCTGGACGCGCAGGGCAATCCGCGTCAGGACCTGTTCCTGTCAGATGGATTGCACCCAAACGAAAAGGCCTATCGCCTTTGGGCCTCGCTGATTCAGCCGTATTTGAAGCCATCCTCACCCCGCGAATGAAAGCAAGTCAACTCGTTGTTGCCGGGCTGCTCCTGTCCGGTACCGCAGCCTGCGCCGCCTCCTCTCCGCGCCTGCGCCAGAACTTCGACTTCGACTGGCGGTTTCATCTGGGCGACGTGCCCGCGGCGTCGGCGCGGAATTTTCCCGACGCCGATTGGCGCGCACTGAACGTGCCCCACGACTACAGCCGGGAAGGAGATTTTTCCGAGACGAACGACAGTTGCACCGCGTTTCTGCCCGGGGGCATCGGCTGGTATCGCAAGACGTTTGTCGTGCCGGCGGCCTGGAGCAACCGGCTCGTCAGCGTCCAGTTCGACGGCGTATCGGAACAAAGCCGGGTCTGGATCAACGGCCACTTTCTCGGCGAGCGGCCTTATGCCTACACCACCTTTGCCTACCGCCTGACGCCCTGGCTGAACTTCGGCGGCACCAACGTCCTCGCCGTCCGCTGCGACCGCGTGGCCATTGACGACTCGCGCTGGTATCCCGGCTCCGGCATCTACCGCCACGTCTGGCTCCTCGTCACCGGAAAAATCCACTTCGCGCGATACGGCGTCTTCATCACCACGCCGGAAGTGTCGGCCCAGCGGGCGCAGGTGAAAATCCGGACGCGGGTTCAAAACGAAACCGGCGATGGCTGGAACACCCATGTCATCACCACAATTTTGAACCCGAAAGGTGACGAAGTGTTGAGCCTGGATTATGGCGAGGACATTGACGCTCATCAGGACGGCCAATTCGCCCAGACCGGCGAAATTTCCTCGCCGCAACTCTGGTCGCCGGATTCGCCGTCGCTTTACACCGCCGTCACTGAAATCTGGGTCGCCGGAAAAGTCGTTGACCGGTTGCAGACGAAATTCGGTATCCGCTCCATCCGCTTTGACGCGCAGCGCGGCTTTCTCCTGAACGGCGCGCCGCTCAAACTCAAGGGCGTCTGCCTGCACGATGACGCCGGCGCGCTGGGCGTGGCCGTGCCGGACCGGGTGCTCGAGCGCCGCCTGCGCCTGCTCAAGGCCATCGGCTGCAACGCCGTCCGCTGCTCGCACAATCCCAAGGCGCCGGAATTTTACGACTTTTGCGACCGGCTGGGTTTGCTGGTCATGGACGAGGCGTTTGACGAATGGACGGGCGCCAAGCGCAAATGGATTCACGGCTGGAACGTCGGCACGCCCTCGCGGCATCCGGGCTACTCGGCGTTTTTCAACCAATGGGCCGACCGCGACCTGCGCGACCTGGTGCGGCGCGACCGCAATCATCCCTGCGTCATCCTCTGGAGCATCGGCAACGAGATTGATTATCCGGGCGACCCGTTCAGCTACCCGACGGACAACGACTACAACTCCAACCAACCCTCGGCAAAAGTTCTGGTCCCCATCGCCCGGCGTTTGATCGCCGACGTGCGCCAATGCGACGACACGCGGCCCGTCACCGCTGCCCTGGCCAACCTGCCCGCCTCCGACGCCACCGGCCTGTCCGGCCTGCTCGACGTGGTCGGCGTCAATTATCAACTCGACCAGTTCCTCAAGGATTTGGCGCGTTACCCAGACCGGAAATTTTTCTCCAGCGAATGCGGCTTTGGCCTGAACTACGCCGGGCTGTGCGCGACCAACCCGCGCGTGGCCGGGCAATTTTTGTGGGCGGGCTTCGATTACTTGGGCGAGGCCAAGCGCTGGCCGGGGCACGGCTGGGATGACTGCCTGTTCGACACCTGCGGTTTCGAGAAGCCGCGCTGCTATTTCCGTCAATCGCTCTGGTCGAAAAAGCCCATGGTCCATGCCGCCGTCCGCACCCGCGCCGCCCGTCGCGGCGCCAGAAGCTGGCAGGGCGACTTCGGCTGGGCGCCGATGCGGAGCGATTGGAACTGGGCCGGCGACCCGCGCCCGGAACTGCCGGTGGAAGTCTATTCCAACTGCAAAACCGTCGAACTGTTCCTGAACGGCCAAACGCTCGGAAAAAAATCCCTGGCCGACGCGCCCGATCGCATCCGTCGCTGGCGGGTTCATTTTGAACCCGGCGAACTCAAAGCCGCCGGCGCCGGCTCCGGGAAAACCGTCGTCTATCGTCTCGTCACCGCCGGCAAACCGGACCATCTCCAGCTCATTGCCGACCGCACCCGGCTGGCGGCCGACGGCGAGGACGCGGCCCAAATCGAAATTCGTCTGGTGGACGCCAAAGGCGTCCGGGTTCCCAATCACGACGTTGTTTGTTCCGTGCGCGTGACCGGCGCGGGGCGGCTCCTGGCCGTGGACAACGGGAATCAGGAGGACATGACGCCGTTGACTTCCTCCTCGCGCCAACTTCACGACGGCCGCGCGCTGGCCATCGTGCAGAGCCGCCGCCGGAGCGGCGACATCACGATGACCGTGTCCGCGCCGGGTTTGCCCGAAGCGCAACTAAAATTGAGGGCTTTATAGTTTGCGGAAAATTCCATTCGGCGATCTTCCGAACAGATCGTTGACTAAAGACCGCCAACCGGACACGGCATCGTGACAAGGCTGTCAGCAATTTTTAGCAGAGATTTTCTTGACAAATCAGAGAATTGAAATAAGCCTGTAGGCAGCGATTGCTCAGTGGCCTGAATAACCCGAAACAGGGGCGAAAAGGATGGCCATTATGTCAGAAGTTTATCGAGCGGAAGCAGTGTTGGTTACCGGGAACAACGAAACGGCGGACAGCCTTCGACGTGTGGCTGTGGTGGATGATGATGAGCCTACCCGCCTTTACTTCCAGGACATTTTGCGCTCGGCGAAGGGCTTCATGTTCGCCGGGGCTTTTTCAAACGCCATTCAAGCCTTGAAGGGTATCCCTCAATTGCGGCCGGATTTGGTGCTGATGGACATTCGCCTGCCCGGTTTGAACGGCATTGAATGCCTCAAACAGCTCAAGCAAGTGCTGGCCGGTTTGAAAATCATCGTCATGACCGGGATGTTCAACATGGACTTGATAGAGTCTGCGTTGCGGGCGGGAGCGGACGGTTTTTTGACCAAACCGGTCGCCGTGGAACAATGCCTGGCGACATTGAGGGTGGTGGACGCCAGGCAAAGGGAAGCCAGTCCCAACCGGCAACCGGCGGAGTGGCAGGGCGCCGACGGAGCGCCTTGACAGACACGCCGACTGCTGAATCCACGCGAATTTCAAGTCATGTGTGGCTTGGAACGTGGGCGACTTTACAAGGAAATAGCGGTTGAGTTAGGAATCAGCGACGCCGCAGTTCGGAAACACGCGCACAAAATTTTCTTGAAGTTCCATGTTCATAACCGTTCGGAAGCCATTGGCCCTTGGTTCAAGGGGAACGGTTACCCCTGAATCTTCGTGCTGACCGAACGGCCTTAACAGCACATTCCTTGCCAACATCTGCGCCGGCGGGGGTATAATTTGTTACCCTGTTCAGCATTCGGAGAACGATCTATTCTTTTCGGAAAATTCTCTATGTTATTTGGAACGGAAAGAGCAACTGGAAAACGAACTGACGATTCTGCCTTTGGCACGGCAGCGGAACGGGATTCAGGTTTTTCGAGGGCCGGGCTTCCGTCCATAACGGTGGCAGCATATCTCGCCCATCGAGGATCAAGTTGGTGTGATTTCCCAGACGCCATGAACGCATTCAATCTTTAAATTATGAAAACATCAAGTTTAATTGTGGTTCTACTCGGATCAATCGTTGGTGGAAGCCAAGTTTATGTCGCCGGCGCAAACACCGCCCCGACGTCATCGGGTGGCATAGTCAGTTACCAAATCGGCGGGCAAGGCGCCAACCACCGGATTTGGTTGAAAATCGTCCGCACCACCGATGCCAACGGCAACACTGTCCTGACCACCAATAAGGCCTTTGTCGAGGTCGCAACCGGACTCAACTACCTTGGGACGAATGGCCAATACCTGCCCAGCAAAGAGGAGATCATCGCCTATCCAGGCGGAGCCGCCGCCCAACTCGGGGAACATCGCGTGATCTTCGCCAACAATATCAACTCCATCGGGGCGATTGATTTGCAGATGCCCCAGACCAATGGCGCGCCGGGCGGCTCGGAAATGAAGAGCGACATTTTGGGACTGGCCTACTACGACCCGGCCAGCGGCCAGAGCGTGCTGATTGCCCAGGTCCAAGACAGCCAGGGGCAGATTATCAGCAGCAACGAGGTGGTCTATGGGGACTGTTTTCAAGGCCTGAAAGCGAATGTGGTTTACAAATACACCCGGGCCGGGCTGTCTCAGGATGTGGTGCTTTTGGAGCAGCCGCCCTCGCCGCAGTCGTTGGGTCTGTCCTCGACTTCGTGTGTTTTGCAGGTGTTGACGGAGTTTACGGAGGCCCCCACGCCGGTGATTCAGACGGCGCCCGGTTCAGGAAGCAACGGCCAGTTGCCGGACGCGACCGTATTGGATTTCGGAACGATGCGGATGATTCGGGGTCGGGCCTTCCTGCTGGGGACCAATGCGCCGGCGGCACCGGTTGCCAAGCAATGGTTGATGGTGAGCAACCGGACGGTGTTGATTGAATCGGTTCGCCTCTCGGCGATCAGCAAATTCATGTCGAAATTGCCCGCCTTTTCCCAGGCAACGCTAAAGCCGGCGAATGGCTCGCCGCTTTACGCGGTTTCCAGCACACGCCTGTTGCCTTCGCCGAGAACGGCCCGCGTAAGGACGGGCAAAATGGAATTGGCCAAAGCCTCGCAGCCAGCGAAGGGTTTTGTGCTGGATTACATCGTGGTGAACAACGAGACGCCTTCCGTTTTCCAGAGCGGCACGACGTATTTTATTTCCGGCCCGATATATGCCTACGGCAGCGTGACCCTGCAGGGCGGGGCAATTTTGAAATATCCCAATAATACGACGGCATTCATCGAAATCAACTCCGGTGTTCCTTTCACCTGTCAAGCCGGCCCTTACGATCCGGCGGTATTCACCGCTGGAGACGATGAGAGCGTAGGTGACGACGTGAGTGGAGCTATGACCGATTTTACGGGCACCATTCAACCCGGCGGCTATGCGGATCCGGCGCTGCGATTCGATGAAAACGTCTCCCTGCCATACGTGCGCATCTCTTACGCGAAGGAAGCTATTTCGGTCGCTGGCAGCGCCACCGTCACCGTGCAGGACTCGCAGATCGTCAATTGCATCCGGGGAATCAACCTGGACGCTTATGGCTATGCCAACCTCAACAATTGCCTCTTCACTTCGGCCGGGATCGGATCAGGGTATCCCGATGGGGTCCCTCTGGCAGGGGGTGACACCGGCGGCCAGTTCTACCTGCAATACTGCACGATTGATAACGCCAACGAGGATTATCTGATGGGCAGCGGCGACGACGGGAGCGGTCCGGGCAGCCTCTTTGCCGTGAACTCGATCTTTGCCAATGTGACGGATAATTTTAATGGCGAAAGCGTGGACGGGGTGGAGAACGGATTCTGGAACACGAGCAACACCTTCGGAACAACAAGCCTGACCGACTCCAACAACCCTTTTGTGACGGCGGGCGGCGGCAATTATTACCTGAACAACGCCTCGGCGTTCATCGGCGCGGCGACTGGCTGGGATTTCACCATTTCGGCGCAGCAGACCACAGAGGCGCCCGTGCAATACAACAATCAATCCTCCATCGGCCCGCAAGGCTTTGGGGGCGACAGCAACCTGGGCTACCATTATGATGTCGTTGATTGCCTATTCGACCAAAGCCAAATCAGTTCCGGTTTGACTATCGGAGCGGGCACAATCGCGGCTTGGAGCGGACAAGGAATGTCGGTGGCAGGTTCGGTTGATTTCTCTGGAACGGCGCAAAATCCATGTTATTTTATACCCGGTAATATGGTTCAAGAGCAAAGCCCCAGCGGAACCGGCATAACGGGCCAAGGCGGAAGTGTGTCCGCCGCTATCACGGGCTTTTTGGCGCTCGACGCTGAAACCACCTTTTGTGACGCGAGCGCGCTGACTGTGGATGCGAACGATTGCGAGTTTGTGAATGGGCAGCTTGGAGGCAATGTGGGCGACCCTAGCGGGGGCCTTTCATTGAGCTTGGTTAACAACTGTCTGCTGGATAGTTGCTCAATAATTTTCAATACGATTGCTACCAGCCCATCATGCAGCTTGTCCATACAACAGTGCCACATGAACAATGGTGAGTTATGGCTTACACGATACAACTCGAGCCAGCTTTGGACGATAAATATTCAGAATACAGCCTTTGATGGCACGTCTATCGCCTTAATGGATCCCTATGGAAATGGAAACAACATTACCTGCGATTACAACGCGTATCTGGATGGCTCCACGGAACTAGCCTACCCCGGCACCCATGACGCGGTTGTGCCCGGCAGCTTTTATTACAGTCTGTCGTCTCTGCCAGCACAAGTCTCAGGTGATGAGACAATTCCGATCCAGATTGGCTCCGCAACCCCTGCCACCACACCCTTTGTCATATATGTTGGGGGCGTAGAAGCGAACGCTACTGTTCAGGACGTGAACGGCAACTGGCAGTTCGAATGGGACACCTTCAATTTTCCGAACGGTCAGTATGAAGTAACTCTGGGATTCCCTTATGATGAAGCGGGCGACATTGCGTATAGCGCTTCGGTCGGGGTCACGGTTGATAATCCAATAACGACCGACCAAGATCATAGATGGTTCACCGACCAACTTAATGTCAACGCAACTGTCAACAACGGCGCGACCACATATAAGATCGTGGTGACGGATGCCGGCACGGGAAATACCCTTACTACATTGTCCGGCAATGTGGTAAGCGGCCAATTTCAGACCAGTTACAGCTTGAATAACAATGGTCCTGTGAACTGTGCATTTTATCTTCCATCTTCGGCAAGTGCACCGGCTGTAACGGTGCCTTATTTTTATGTAGCGCATATTAGTTCAACAGCTTTTGTCGTTGCGTGGGCAGACAGCGAAGTGGATGCTAATTACTGGAGTGACATGATGTTGAATGGGGTGGTCAATATTCTGGACTCCTTGTCGAACCTTTATGGGCCTGACTATAAACTTCTCCCTAATGGGGGGAGTGGGAATGTAAACAATCCGCCCAACAGTGCCTTTGAATGGGAAGATAATGCCGGGGATACCCAAACGTTACAGGAAAGCCTTGAACAAGGCGGCAATTTCTTTTATATGGGACACGGAGGCCCTGATTCCATTGGCCCAACCCCGGATTCGTCCGGTTACTGGCTCGGTGCCGGCGATGTAGCTACCCTCCTGGGCAATACCCTGCAGAATCGGAAGATGATGGATCCCTACCGATTGGTAATTCTAAATTGTTGCCACGGCTGGTCAAGAGCATGGGCAAACGCTTTTGGCGTCGCTTTTCATCCGGGAGGCAGTCCCTATGGAGTTGTCGACTATCAGCTCATGCATACTGACCCGCGGGCTTTTGTGGCGTGGGATATGAATTTACCAATAGAGCCGACCGGGCCTATTTGGTACAACTACAGCAGCTCGCAGCAAGCACAAGCGGAAGCGCAGCAATATGAAGCAGGCCTTCAGCTTTTAATGCAAGATTGGCAAGGCGGAACCGAGTTGCAAAACTGCCTGAACGATTACGCCAACTATATGATAAGCAAAGCGTACTATGGTTATGATGCCTGGTATATTTGCGGCTGTCGCGATTTGACCCGCTCAGGTCCTTGAATCATGTCTACACTCCCGCTTGCTTACAAATATGTGGCCATTGCAGTGATGCTGGCCGAAGTAAATTATTTTGCTAGCAGGCTGCACCTCCCGATTCGCTTACCCATCGAAACATCAAACTTGACAACCGTGACTATCTTTGACCCGCGATTCCGTGCTCGTTTGGAAGGTCGTGCTACCATATATGGTTTCGGTGGTGTGGTTGGTACACGGCATTATTTATTTTGCTTCCCTGCTGGACCCCTTTCGCATCCTAGCCCCGCCAAGCTTCGCTTCATCATGCGTGTGGATACTAATGGATTTCAAGTTTACTCGACCACATTGCCTGATGCTGAATTTTTTTCGCGGGTGATCGGCGTTCACTCGGTCATAGATACAAACGGCGCATATCAGCTTGCCAGCAATTGGCTTGAAGCTGTTGGCGTTGATGTTGAGCGGTTGCAGCGAGAACATCCTGTAATCGTGCGGCACCTCCGCATGGTTGATGGGTCCCTTCTCCCTCTCTTTCATGTGTACTGGGGCCCAAAGACAAACACTGTGATTGATGTAATGCTCACGGGAGCAAATAAAAGTCTCCTATATTTGCGACAGAACGACGATTCATATTTAGGACGACCGTTCTCCTTAATCAAAGACGCTGATCAACTTTTGGCCATTCCGGATTCCGAATTTCTCAAGTATTCGCCCGAGCAGCGGAGCAATTTGGTTTCCCGTTTCGCAGCAGTTCAGTATTCGTCTATCGCGCAGCCTTCGCCTAGAGCCAGTTCTCGACGCGTCAGAACTCCAACTGCCTCGCCTGAAATGAACTGGATGAACTGGAATTGGAACCACTTATCTCAGCGCAAAATTACGGCCAAACACGAAAACTGAAGAACGTGGGGCGTTCATTTCGGCGCGTGGGCAAACGAGATGGTGGTACTAACGCGGGTGGTTTTGAGCGTCTGTGCTGCTGGGAGGAATTGGTGATGTTGTAAAACTTAGAGACTGTTTTAAAATTCATGATTGTTGAAAAATCAGGCGAGCCTGCGGAGTTGAATTCGCATCATGGCGATATAGACAAAGGCTTCGGCGCTGGAGATGGTTTGTTCATAATCG
>JAGWMQ010000128.1 GCA_028873125.1 Verrucomicrobiota bacterium
AATGGCGTCCGCGCCACAGTCCATGGCTCATCGCGGTGGGCGTGATGCTGGCCACGTTCATGCAGGTGCTCGACACCTCCATCGCCAACATCGCGCTGCCGCACATCACCGGCAGCCTTGCGGCGACGACCGACCAGGCGACGTGGGTGTTGACGAGTTACCTCGTGGCCAACGCCATCATCCTGCCGATGACCAGTTGGCTGGGAAATTTCTTCGGACGAAAGCGGCTGTTGATCGCGTGCGTGGGCATCTTCACCCTGGCCTCGGCCTTGTGCGGCGCGGCGCCAAATCTGCCGTTGCTGATCCTGGCGCGGGTGCTGCAGGGCGCAGGCGGCGGGGCGATGGTGCCCATCGCCCAGGCGGTCTTGCTGGAAAGTTTTCCGGAAAACAAACGCGGCACGGCCATGGCCATCTTTACGCAGGGTGTCGTCGTGGCGCCGATCATCGGCCCGACGCTCGGCGGCTGGATCACCGACAATTATTCCTGGCGCTGGGTGTTTTACATCAATTTGCCCGTGGGCATCCTGGCGATGTTCCTGGCCCACTGGCTGGTGGAGGACCCACCCTACATCAAGCGCGACCGGAGGGCGGCGATTGATTTCGTCGGATTCGGCCTGCTGGCGGTCTGGCTGGCGACGCTGCAAATCCTGCTGGACAAGGGACAGGAGGCCGACTGGTTCAGCGCCCAGTGGGTTCGATGGTTTACCGCCATTTCCGCCGGAGCCATGATCGGGTTCGTCGTGCGCGAATTCGCAGTGGGCAACCCGCTGGTGAACCTGCGGATTTTGGGCAACCGCAATTTTGCGGTGGGGCTGGCGCTAATCACCATCGTCGTCGCCATCCTGTACGGGACGACGGTGGAGATGCCGCTGTTTTTGCAGACGCTCATGGGCTATCCGGCGTTGCAAAGCGGCTACGCCTTGAGCCCGCGGGGCGTCGGCGCGTTTTTCACCACGATCCTGGTCGGGCAGCTGGTCGGACGCGTGCGCAATCGCTGGTTGATGTGCGTGGGTTTTCCGGTGCTGGCGGCGGGATCGTTCCTCTTGAGCGACATCAACCTGCAGGTCAGCGAGTCGGCGGTCATCTGGCCCAGCGTCATCAACGGCGTCGCCGTCAGCTTCATTTTTGTGCCGCTGACGACGGCGACGATGGGGCATCTGCCCCAGGCCCAAATGGGCAACGCCACCGGGCTTTACAACCTGATGCGCAACATTGGCGGGAGCATCGGCATCGCCTTCGTCACCACCCGCATCGCGCGTGACGCCCAGGTCCACCAGCTGTTGATGGCCGGGCACATGACGCCGGCCAACCCGGCATTTGCACACCGCCTGGCGACCCTGCAACACGTGCTGGCGCGGCAAAGCGACCCGGTCACCGCGGCGGGACGGGCCTATGGGCTGATTTACCAGACCCTGGACCGGCAGGCGCATTTGTGGGCCTTTGTGGACAGCTTCAAGCTCTTCGGTTGGCTGGCGTTGGGCTGCCTCCCCTTGGTCTTCCTGTTCAAACGCGTTCGCCGTGGCAAAAAGCCGGCGGTCGCCCAGGTGGAATGAACCGCCGGAAACGATTTGACAAGCCCAGGGATATTACCTACCGTTCGGTAAGTTTCGCGGCCAACCCGTTTCCGCCGGGGACGCGGGACGGCGGTGCGCGCGGCCCGCAAGATCGCCCGCGTTGCCATCGCCCGGCCGCAACGGCGGGCGGGACAGGGAAACGGCCCTGGCGTCTCACGCATTTGGCGGTTTGGGCGGCAGGATTTAATTTCCAGCGCCGGGGTTTCCGGCGCGCTGAAAATCATGTCCGAGGACATTCATCATGAGGAGTGGCGCCCGCGTCATGGCCCGTGGCCGGTGGCGGTGGGCGTGATGCTGGCCACCTTCATGCAGGTGCTCGACACCTCCATCGCCACCGTCGCGTTGCCGCACATCGCCGGAAGCCTGTCGGCCACCACGGACCAGGCAACCTGGGTGTTGACCAGCTACATGGTGGCCAACGCCATCATCCTGCCGATGACCGGCTGGTTGGGGAATCACTTTGGCCGCAAACGGGTGTTCATCGCCTGCATCGGGATGTTCACGGCCGCCTCGGCGTTGTGCGGCGCCTCACTGGACCTGCCGATGCTGGTGTTGGCGCGCGTGCTGCAGGGCGCGGGGGGCGGGGCCATGGTGCCCATTGCCCAGGCGATCCTGCTGGAGAGCTTTCCGCCGCAAAAACGGGGCGTGGCGATGGCGGCCTTCGCCCAGGCCGTGGTGGTGGCGCCCATCATCGGCCCGACGCTCGGCGGCTGGATTACAGACAACTACTCCTGGCGCTGGATCTTTTACATCAATTTGCCGGTCGGCATCGTGGCCATGCTGCTGGCCGAATGGCTTGTCGAAGACCCGCCCTACATCCAGCGCAACCTAAAGGCGGCGATTGATGTCATCGGGTTCGGCCTGCTGGCCCTGTGGCTGGGGACCTTGCAAATCATGCTGGACAAGGGACAGGAGGAGGACTGGCTCGGCTCGATCTGGATCCGCTGGCTGATCGCCATTTCGATCGGCGCCATGATCGCCTTCATCGTCCGGGAATTGCGGGTGGAGCATCCGCTGGTGGATTTGCGGATTTTCCGGAACCGGAATTTTGCCGTCGGCGTGACGTTGATGACCATCATCGGCGCGATTCTTTACGGGACCACGGCCGAGCTGCCATTGTTTCTGCAGACGCTCATGGGATATTCCGCCCTGCAAAGCGGCTACGCGATGAGTCCGCGCGGCGTCGCGGCCTTCGTCGTGACGTTCATCGTCGGCCGGCTGGTGGGGAAAATCCGGTCGCGCTGGCTGCTGTGCTTTGGGTTTGCGGTGCTGGCGGCGTCGGCGTTTTTGTTGAGCGACATCAATTTGCAGGTCAGCATGGCCACCGTCGTCTGGCCGACGGTGCTCAACGGGGTGGCCGTCAGTTTCATCTTCGTGCCCTTGACCACCACCACGATGAGCCAGTTGAGCCAGCGGCAGATTGGCGGTGCGACGGGTCTTTACAACCTGATGCTCAACATCGGCGGCAGCAGCGGCATCGCCTTTGTCACCACCTTGATTGCCCGCCACTCCCAGGAGCATCAGGCGCTCATGGTCGGTCATCTGGCGCTGGCCAACCCGGTGTTCAACGCGCGGCTGGCGGCGGCGCAACACGCGCTGGCGCGGGAGGCCGACCCGGTGACCGCCCTGCACCAGGCCTACGCAATGTTTTACAACCTGCTGGACGCGCAGGCGCATTTGTGGGCGTTTGTGGACACGTTCCGCATCTTCAGCCTGCTCGCCCTCTGCGGCGTTCCGTTGATCTTCCTGTTCAAACGCAGCCGCCGCCCGTTGGCGGGCGCGGCGGCCCAGGTTCACTAAAAAATTTGGAGGCCCGACGCGTCGCGTGCAGACTGAACACGCGTTTTTCACAAGACCATCAAGGACGAACCATGGAACCAAACGCCGGGCGAGGCCCCAAGCATTTATGAAAACAACCACACTGGTCAAAAGCCTTTTCCAGGCCGCCGCGCTGCTCCCGTTTGCGGGCTGCGTGGTGCGGGAACGCACCGTGAAGGTGGCGCAACCGGCGCCTCCCGGCGGCGAAGTCGTGCTGAGCCAGCCGGTCGCCGCGCCGCCGCAGCCGAATATCACCTTTGTCTGGGTCCCGGGGGCGTGGGAATGGCGCGGCCGCCAATGGATTTGGATTCCCGGACGGTGGACGCCGCCGCCGCGGCGCGGGGCGGTCTGGGTTCGCGGCCACTGGGAACATCATGGTCGCGGTTACGTTTGGCGCGACGGCCATTGGCGGAGATGAACCGTGGAAGCGTCGGCACGGAGCAACCCGCCGGCGTCAAGGCGTGGGCCGGCGTCAAAAAAACGGGTTGTGCGCCGTTTCCTCGGCCACGCTGGTCAGCGGGCCGTGGCCGGGGCAAATCAAAGTTTCCGGCGGCAACGATAAGATCTGCCGGCGGACCTTTTCCCGCGCCAGCTCCCACGACTGATTGCCACGACCGATGGAGCCGGCGAAAAGCGCGTCGCCCACGATGGCCACGTGCGGGGCGTCCTCCGGCCAGGTGCCGACGATGTAGGTCACGCCGTCCTCGGCGTGGCCGGGCGTGTCGCGGTTGGTGATGCGCAGGCTGCCGAGGTGGATGAAATCATTGGGGCGGTTTCGCTGGTCCACCGGCGCGTGCCGCGAACTGGAATGCAGCCGCGCCTTGGGAAAGGCCTGGCGCAACGCACCCAACGCCGCGACGTGGTCCTGGTGCGTGTGCGTGATGAAGATGTGCCGGAGCACAAGCTGGTTTTCCTCGATGGTTTTCAAGGCCGGTGCCGCGTCCCAGCCGCTGTCGAACAACGCCGCCTCGCGGGAAACCTCATCCCAAACCAGATAATTATTGACCGCGATGCCCTCGGTCGTCGTAAAGCAGCGCAACTCGCGCCAGAGGCCCAAGTCCTTCCGGGCCGGCAGCCAGCCGTTGGCGAGGCCTTCGAGTTTGGCCGGGTCCAGCCCCAGAAGCGGCGCCAGGGCGGAAAAAGTGATTTTTTTGGCGGACTGGCCGGTCTCTTCGAGCGCGGAAAATTCGGCCTCGGAAAGGCCCGCCGCGCCCGCCGCCGCCGCGCCGGAAACGCCGCTCATGGCCCGGGCTTTTTTCAGGATGTCGCCCAGATGATCCTCAAGAGTCACGGCTGAAACGTAATCGCGCGCCGCAGCGGAGCGCAAGCCTCTTGAAAGCAGTTGTTCTCCCGAATCATTGACGCCTGGCGCGGCGGTCGAAATGAACGGCGCAACGCTCGAAACACATGAAGACTCAACTCCGCAACCGTCTGGCCAACGTCGTGTGCCTGTTCAACTACGATCCGGTCCAATCCAACGAGGAATCCGATTTCCGGCTGACCTTGAGCGACCTGACCAATTCCTTTGCCGGCGCCGACACCCTGGGAGTAAACACGAACTACACCGTCTTCCTCGGCTCGCAAATGGCCGGGCAACACCCGCTGCGCCGTTTTCTGCCTGAACACCGACGGGACCGGATACACCCTGCTGCATGTGTCCGATGAGCTCTTCTGAAACGTTCAACCGCATCCTGCCGCCCGGGTCAACGAAAGCGAATCCCGCCTTTGGCGGAAATGCCGAGTCACGTCACCCCAAACAGGTGTCCGGGCGTTTTCATTTGCGCTCGAAACAAAAATCGTTGTCTACTCCGGCCATGAAATGCCCGCGTTCCAACGTTCTGCTTGGCGCGCTTGCCGCCTTGTTGTTCCCCGGCGCCACCGCGTCGGGTTCGGCGGCTGACGCACTGGCCTGGCCGCCGCTGACCTCGCAGACGCGTCCGTGGGTCTGGTGGTGGTGGCCGGGCAGCGCGGTGGACCCCACCAACCTCTTCCGCCAGTTGCAACTCTTTCACGCCGCGGGCCTCGGCGGCGTCCAGATCATTCCCATTTACGGCGCCAAGGGCTGGGAATCACACTACATCCGGTATCTGTCGCCGGAGTGGATGAAGATGATGGGCGACACCGTCGCCGACGCGCGCCGGCTGGACCTGGGCGTGGACATGACGCTGGGCACAGGCTGGTGTTTCGGCGGCCCCACCGTGAGCGACCACGACGCCAATGCCCGCGTCGTGGTGAAAACGTTTGACCTGGCCGCCGGCGAAAAGTTGACCGAAAAATTCGACCGTCAAACGCTCCAGGCGCTCGTGGCTTTTTCGCCGCGGGGCAAAACGGTTGACCTCACGGGCGAAATCGCCAGGGACGGTTCGGTGAATTGGACCGCGCCCGCCGGCGCATGGCGCATCTATGCCGTTTCGCAAGCGCCGTCCGGCCAGAAGGTCAAGCGCGCCGCGCCGGGGGGCGAAGGGTGGATGCTCAACCCGCTCTATCCGCGGGCGATGCGCGACTGGCTCCACTGGTTTGACCGGGCGTTTGACCATTACACCGGCCCCAAACCCCGCGCCGTCTTTCAGGATTCCTATGAATACCGGACCGACTGGGCGCCGGATTTCCTCGCGCAATTTGAAAAGCTCCGCGGCTACAGACTGCAGGCCGTTTTGCCTGCGATCTTCGGCGAGCAACAGGAGGAAGAAGCCGCCCGCATCAAATCTGATTACCGCCGGACTGTTTCGGACATCATGGCGGAGGAATCGGAGCCGGTGTGGATTGCCTGGGCGCACCGCCACGGCTTCGCCACCACGTATCAGGCGCACGGCACGCCCGGCAACTGGCTGGACCTGTACGCCGACGCGGACATGCCCGAGACCGAGATGTTTCACCTCGATCGCAATCCGCTTGTTTCAAAATTCGCGTCCTCCGCGGCGCACGTCGCCGGACACGCCCTGGTGGGCGCCGAGACGGGCACATGGCTCGCCGAACATTTCACCGTGACGCTGGGCGAACTGAAGCAACTGGCCGACGACATGTTCCTTTCCGGGGTGAACCACGTTTACTATCACGGCTGCTGTTACTCGCCCGAGGCGGCGCCGTGGCCGGGCTGGCTGTTTTACGCCGCCACGGAAATGAACCCGCGGAACTCGATCTGGCGCGATGTGCCCGCGCTCAACGCCTATGTCGCGCGCTGCCAGTCCATTTTACAGTCCGGCCGGCCGGACAATGACCTTCTGCTCTACTGGCCGATTTCGGATTTTTGGAACAACCCGCGCGGGCTGCTCCAGCCGATGACCGTGGGTCAGATCTCGTGGTTTGATGACCAGCCCATCGGCGCGGCGGCCAGGAAACTGTGGGACCGCGGCTATGCCTTCGACTACGTCTCGGACCGGCAACTGCAATCAGCACGGACAAAAACCAATGAGATTGAAATGCCCGGAGGCCACTACCAAGTCATCGTCGCGCCGGAATGCAACCTGATGCCGCTGGGAACCTTGAGAAAACTTCTCTCGCTGGCCGAAGACGGCGCGACCGTGATTTTCCAAAATCATTTGCCCGCGGACGTGCCGGGCTGGGGGAACCTGGCCAAACGCCGAAGCGCATTTGATGGGTTGATCCACGCGCTTTCCGCCGACGCCGTCGCCTCGGCCGGGGGCAGCGCAATAACAATCGGCCAAGGCCGGGTCCTGGTGGGAAATCTGGAAAACCAACTGGCGTTTGCCCGATGTCGGCCTGAAGGAATGACCGCTGAAGGGCTGCGTTTCGTCCGCCGTTCCTTCGCCGGCGGCTGGCATTATTTCATCGTCAATCGCAACGCGAAAGGTTTTGACGGCTGGGTCACGCTGGCCCGTCCCGCAAATTCGGTGGCCATTCTTGATCCCATGACCGGCCATGCCGGCGTGGCCGCGGCACGGCAAACCCATGACCAGACCGCAGTGTACCTGCAACTCCCGGCCGGTGGCTCGCTGATTCTGCGCGCTTTTGCCGCTCAGAAAGTCAGCGGCCCGGCCTGGCCTTATTGGCAGACCCATGGCCGGCCGGCGGCGGTTACCGGCGACTGGCACGTGCGCTTCGTTCAAGGCGGGCCGGTTCTTCCGGCGCCGTTTCAAACTTCAGCCCTGGCCTCCTGGACCCAACTCGGCGACACCAACGCCCAACGTTTCGCCGGCACGGCGCGTTATGAAGTCACCTTCGTCGCGCCGGATTCGGCCAGCGGCAAAAATTACATTCTCGATCTTGGCAAGGTTTGCCAAAGCGCGCGCATTCGCTTGAATGGCAGGGATTACGGCACGCTCATCGCGCCGCCGTTCCAGGTGGCGGTGGACAATGTGAAACCCGCGGGCAACCGGATCGAAGTGGAGGTGACCAACGTTTCAGCCAATCGCATCCGCGATCTGGACCGGCGCCACGTCCCCTGGAAGTATTTCCACGACATCAATTTCGTGGACATCAACTACCGCCCGTTTGACGCCTCGGACTGGCCTTTGACGGACTCGGGCTTGCTCGGCCCGGTGACGCTGACGGCGGTGTCGCCTTTTCGACCGTGACATCCGCCCCGACCGGTCGCGGCCTCGGTCGCATTGCATGCTGGCGTCTCAGGCCATTGAGTGGTTCTGGCAGTGAAGCACAGGGGGACGGGCGGTGCGGAAGGCGTGGAGGCGCCGGGAATCGAGGCGGCATTGGCATGTGAGGCTCGCGCACGAATTTGGCCACGCCCGACAGCAGCCCCCGGCCATAGGCCCGGGAAAATTCAATCAACAGGGCCACAAAACGGCGCCGGCGGCGCGGGACCGTCCGGGGCTGGATTTTTTTCTTCTTTTTCATGGGCGCATCGGAGCCGATTCCACCTCGCCTGTCGGCGGGGCCGACTTGTCCCCACGCGGTTACATCAGGCCGCGGCAATCCTCAATCAAAAAACGCAAACGCTTTATGCCCGGACTGGCCCGCCCTGCCGCACCCGTGGTGGCGCGATGGCCCTGGCGCTGGTTTCAGCCGGCCGACAAATCATCGGTGCTGCCGACACAGACCGGGTTCCGCGTCAGCTTCCGGGACGAGCATAATCCAGCCTGGCGCGGATGCGGAACCGGCCGGGGGTGATTCCCGTCTTCCGGGCGAACAGCTCATGGAGGTGTTGACTGTATTTAAAGCCGGTCTTTTCGGCGATTTGCGCCAGCGGCCAATCCGTGTCCGTCAGCAGTTCCTTGACGCGCTCCAGGCGCAGACGCAGCGCCTCGGCCTTGGGCGGACGCCCCACCTGGGCTGCAAACCGCCGCTCGAAAACGCGCCGCGACATGCCCGCCGCCCGCGCCACATCGTTCACGGTGAGGGATTCGAAGAGGTGCTGGCGCAGATAACGCGTGCCGGCGGCGAGCTGACGGTCGTCCGTGGCCAGAACGTCCGTGGAGCGCCGGGTGACAATTCCTGGCGGCGGAACCAACAGGGGACGGACCGGCGGCTTTTCCCCGGCCATCATCCGCTCCAGCAACGCCGCCGCCTCGTAGCCGATGCGCAGGGTGTCCACCTGCACGCTGGTGAGCGGGGGGTCGGACAGCTCGCAGAAGATCTCGTCGTTATCCACGCCGATCACCGCCACTTCCTCGGGCACCAGCAAGCCGCAACGGCGGCAGGCATTCACCACCTGCTGGCCGCGGATGTCATTGCAGGCCATGAGGCCGACGGGTTTGGGCAGCGATTTAAGCCAGCGGGCCAAATGGGCCTGATGCAGCAGGCCGCGCTTTTCCAGTTCGATGGAGCGCAGGTCCCGCGGGGCTTCCGGCGGATGATAAACGGCGCAGGTGACGCCCAGACGTGCCAGGCGGTCCTGAAACCAGCGGCTGCGCGTGTCGGAATAGTTGGCCCCGGCAAAGCCGCAGAAGGCGTAATGGCGGAATCCGCGCTGCATGAAGTGTTCCACCGCCAGATTTGCCACGGCTTGGTTCTCGGTGTCCACCAATGGCAGTGCGCAGCCGGCGGCCGAGCCTCGCACGTCCACCGCCGGCATGTCCAGTCCCTGGATGACGGCGGCCTGTCTGGCGGTTTCCACCCAGGCGATGATGCCGTCGCCGTTCCAATTCTGGATCCAGTGCGGAATGGCGTCGGTCCAGCGCCATTCCTCGCTCTGCACGGACCATTCGTGATGCTCCCGCGCGAACTTGGCCACGCCCAGCAGAATCCGGCGCCCGTAGCCGCGGGAAAAATCAATCAACAACGCCACCCGCCGCTGCTGCTGAAGCGCGGCGGTCCTGGGACGGGCTTTCCGGCTCATGGGTGCGCCGTGAGGTGTTCCCGCATCGGGCGCGGGCTGTCAAGCCTGCAAACCAGGAAATTGGCGCCGTCGCAAAACCTGAATAAATAGACGCAAAACCTGATTGAGCGCCCGCCCGCTTCCCGCGACCCTGTTCCAATGTTGATTCCGCCACGGGTGGCCAGGCGCCGCCAGCGCCACAAGCGAAGGATATTTGGTTCGAGCCCAGGCGGATGTGACAGAACCACGGCCGTCCCAGCGGAGCGGGAACAAGGATGACGCCAAGACGCAAAACATGAAGAGCGGC
>JAGWMQ010000129.1 GCA_028873125.1 Verrucomicrobiota bacterium
GTCGAGGGGCTGAACAACAAAATCCGAGTGGTCACCAGACGCTCGTATGGCTTCCGCACCTACGAAGCTATGGAAATCGCTTTGTATCACACGCTCGGCCGCCTTCCTGAGCCGGAATTAACCCACTGTTTCTGCTGACGAGGCATAAAAAGACGCCGCTTGACGAACCGGGGATGAATTTTCATATTTGCCGGTGAGCAGTTGGCGTCAGTAGATCCGAGAGCGTATGCCCAAATCGAAAATTCGGGACCACCAGGAAGACTCAACCCGAAAACAGGAACAGTGCCGCCCGGCGCCCGTGGCGGCGGGACTCGCGGAACCAACTGCGGCGACGGCGCATAACGGAATTGGCAACCTTTCCATCGGAGGGCCGCTGGCCGAGACCCTCAAGCAGCTCATCCGACTGGCCCAGGAGCAGGGGCGGCTTACTTACAACGACATCAATGAAGCCCTGCCCGAGGGACAGGCCAGCCCGGAGGCCCTGGACGAGTTGTTCGCCCGGTTGCGCGGTCTGGACATCGAAATCGTGGATGCAGCGGAGGTGGACGCCGCCAAGACGGCCGAGGCGGACGAGGACAACGAGCGGTTGGACACGCTCGACGACCCGGTGCGGCAGTATCTCAAGGAAATGGGGCAGGTCGCGCTGCTGACGCGCGCACAAGAGGTGGAAATTTCCAAACGCATCGAGGCCGCCGAAGACGAGGTGCGCCGGATCATCCAGGGATTCGGCTTCGCCGCCAAGGAATACATCGCGCTGGGGGAAAAGCTGCTGGCCGAACCGCCCCGCGAACGTTTCGACCGGGTGATTCTGGACCAGAAAATCGAGAGCCGCGACGCCCATCTTCGCACCCTGCGCCGCCTCGTCGCACAGTTGCGGCAACTGGACCAGGAACTGGACCGCCGTTTCAATGCCTGGCGCGACGCCCACGCCCAGGCGCGTCACGGACGGGCGCTGGCCGCGATCAAACGCCTTGAACAAAAGGTGCAGGGCCTTTTCCCTAAGTTCTGTTGCAAGCAGAAGGTCGTCGAGGAGATGACCCTGATCGCCGAGAACATCCAGGACAAGTTCCAGTGCGGCCTCCGCACCCTGGCGGAGTTCCGGGCGCAGTCCGGGTCAACCCCGTATCTGCACCTCGCCGAGGCCGAGCGGCAGAAGATCCGGGCCTTGGAGGAATTTGTGCGCATGCCCCATGCGGATTTTCTCAGGGAGTTTCAGCGGTTGCGGGAGGCTTCCGCCAAGGCGGTTCAGGCCAAGACCGAAATGGTGGAGGCCAACCTGCGCCTGGTCATTTCCATCGCCAAGCGCTACACCAACCGCGGCCTGTCCTTCCTGGACCTGATCCAGGAGGGCAACATCGGCTTGATGAAGGCGGTGGAAAAATTCGAGTATCGTCGCGGTTACAAGTTTTCCACCTACGCCTCCTGGTGGATCCGCCAGGCCGTCACCCGCAGCATCGCCGACCAGTCGCGGACCATCCGCATCCCGGTGCACATGATTGACATCATCAACAAGCTCATGCGCGTGCAAAAGTTGCTGACCCAGATGTTGGGGCGCGAGCCGACCCCCGAGGAAATGGCCGACGAACTGCAAATGCCCGTCGAGCGCGCCCGGGCCGCCCTGAAAATGGCCCAGCAGCCCATCTCCCTGCAGGCGGCCGTCGCCGGCAACGGCGAGAACGGCGCCGATTACGGCGACTTTATCGAAGACAAGAACGCCGACAACGCGCTGGAGTTGGCCAGCTTCAGCCTGCTCAAGGAAAAACTGGGCGACGTGCTCTGCAGTCTGACGGAACGCGAGCGGAAGGTTCTGGAATTGCGGTTCGGCCTGGGTGACGGGTATGCCCGCACGCTCGAGGAGGTCGGGCAGCAATTCAGCGTCACCCGCGAGCGTGTCCGGCAAATCGAAGCCAAGGCCCTCCGCAAGATGCGCCACCCCACCCGCCTCCGCCACCTCCACGGCTTTCTGGAGATCGAGCGCGTGAAGATGGGCGGCGTCGGAGTGGTTAGCCGCTGAATCGTCCGCCCTTTCACCGGGACCGTGGTTCGGCGGTCCAGCCACATCATTTGGCTTGTCTCAGGTTCCGGCTCTGTTATTCAAAGCGCGTGGGCAATCCGTTTCGATTGGGTGTTCTCGGCTCCGGCAAAGGCTCGAACCTGGCCGCCCTCGCCGACGCCTGCGCCTCGGGCCGGGTTCCGGCGCAAGTGGCCCTGGTCCTGAGCGATGTCGAAGGCGCGGGCATTTTGGACCGCGCGCGTGAGCGAAACCTTGCAGGTCGCTTCATCCCGCCGGGGAAATTCCGCACCAAGCTGGACGAAGAGGCGGAAAAAAATTTCGTCGCCGCGCTGTGGGCCGAGCGGGTGGACCTGGTCGCGCTGGCCGGTTTCATGCGCGTGCTCAAGGGGGATTTTCTGCGCGCCTTTGAAGGCCGCATCGTCAATGTCCATCCCTCCCTGCTGCCGTCTTTTCCCGGACTCGAAGCGTGGAAACAGGCGCTCGACCACGGCGTGAAGGTGACCGGCTGCACGGTCCATTTCGTGGATGCCGGCGTGGATGCCGGGCCGATCATCGGCCAGCGGGCCGTGCCGGTGCGGGACGAGGACACCCCCGAAACGCTGCATCAGCGGATTCAAGAAGCCGAGCACGAGCTGTATCCCCAATGCGTCGCGGCCATTGCCCGCGGGGAAATCTCGGTTGCCGGCCGCAGAGTTGTTTGGAGAAAAAGCCGGTCCGCTGACTTCGCGGATCCACGCCGATAGGCCCAGTTTTGATCTGAAGCTGCGACGCTCCGTGTCATCTGCGCATTCTGTGAAATCGAAGAAGAAGGAATTGGTGTTTCCACGCCGGACTTGGCAGATTGATCCGGCCACGCGCGTGAACGGCGCGGCCAAAAGGGATTCGCGTCCGCGCCCAGCGCGAGTTGCGAAACGAGATGCGGTGAAGCGTCAAAGCGTTGAAGCGGAGCGCGGAGAGCACCGGAACACTTCAACGCATCATGCTAACCATGAGCAAAAAATTGAAATTCGGCCTGCCCAAGGGCAGTCTGCAGGAGGCCGCCATCCAAAAGATGGCCAAGGCCGGCTATAACATTTCCGTCAGCAGCCGCTCCTACGTCCCTTACGTGGACGACGAGGAACTGGAAATCCGCCTCATCCGCGCGCAGGAAATCAGCCGTTATGTGGAGCACGGGTATCTGGACTGCGGCATCACCGGCCATGACTGGATCGTCGAGAACGGCTCGAATGTCCACGAAGTCGGCGAGTTTCTGTTCAGCAAGGCGACGCGGCAGCCGGCGCGCTGGGTGCTGGCGGTGCCGGAACATTCGCCCGTCCGGTCCGTCAAGGACCTGGACGGCAAGCGCATCGCCACCGAGGTGGTCAATCTCACCAAACGATACCTCCGCAAACACGGGGTGCGGGCGGAGGTGGAATTTTCCTGGGGCGCCACCGAAATGAAGGCGCACGAACTGGTGGACGCGATCGTGGAGTTGACCGAGACCGGCGCGTCCTTGCGCGCCAACAAGCTGCGCGTCGTGGACACGCTGCTGTCGTCCACGCCGCGGTTGATCGCCAACCAGACCGCCTGGAAGGATGCGTGGAAGCGCAAGAAGATCGAGACGCTCGCTCTGTTGCTCCGGGGCGCGCTCGAGGCCGAGGCCAAGGTCGGCCTGAAGATGAACATCGCCCGGAAGCACCTGACGAACCTGTTGAATTCGCTTCCCGCCCTGCGCAATCCCACCATTTCCGAGTTGAGCCAGCAGGGGTGGGTGGCGGTGGAGACGATCATTGACGAGCATATCGTCCGCGAGATCATCCCCAAACTCAAGGCCGCCGGCGCCGAGGGCATCATCGAATATCCGTTGAACAAGGTGGTTTATTAAATTGACGATTGAGGAATGACGATTTACGGGCTGGTTGGAAAATGGCGTGAATGAGAAATTTTCAAGTTGCGGCGCAAATCGTCAATCGTATATCGTCCATTCCAATGGGTTCACTAAAAAAACGCCGCAAGGCCAAAATCAACCGCCACAAACGGCGCAAGAAGCTGCGCCTGCATCGTCACAAGAAGCGGACCTGGCAGAAGTAATTCTGCGTCGTGCCGTCCATCCGTCCTCCGCGCGACGGGCTTGGGCCGCCGCGCGCGAGCCGTGTTTTGCGGTGATGAAATTCGATCGGCGGTTTCCCCGCGGGTTTAAAACCCGGCGCTGCCGTGCGTTGCCGGCGCGCCGGAGGCGGATTGCCTGACGCAAGCCGAAAATGCCGGAGCACCGTTTTGACAAGCATTACACGCGCGAGGAGGCGCGCGCGCTGCTGCCGGACCTCCGCCGCTGGCTCGAGCGCCTCAACCATCTGCGCCCGGAGCTCGAGCGATTCGACAAGCGCATTGCCGGCCTGGCGGCGGAGGGCCGCGATGTCGGCGGGGAGACGGTGAACCGTTCGCTGCGCGCGCTCGCCGAGGTCCACGAAATCCTGTCCGAGTTTCAGCAGCGCCGGATCTTCATCAAGGACGTGGAGCGCGGGCTGGTGGATTTCCCCGCCATCCTCGGCGGAAGGGAGGTCTTTCTGTGCTGGGAACAGGACGAGGAGGACGTGGAATTCTGGCACGACCTCGACGCGGGCTTCGCCGGACGCGAACGATTGTAAAAAATTTTGAACGTTCTCCGGCGAATTTTTTCAAAAGAAAAACAACCGCAGGATAACAACCGCCGGATTTTTCTAACGCGGGCATGATTCAAGTTGTTGGTCTGACAAAATGGTTTGGCGCCAAACGGGCCGTGGACGGCATCTCCTTTTCCGTCGCCCGCGGCGAAGTGCTCGGCTTTCTGGGGCCCAACGGCGCGGGCAAGTCCACCACCATGCGCATGATCACCGGTTTCATCCCGCCGTCGTCCGGCCGCGTGAAGGTGGGCGGATTTGACGTGGTGGAGCAGCCCATCCAGGCGAAGCGGCTCATGGGGTATCTGCCGGAAAATGCGCCGGCTTACACGGACATGACCGTGCATGGCTTCCTGAATTTTGCCGCGGAAATCCGCGGATTGCGCGGCGCGGCCAGGCCCCGGGCCGTCCAGCGCGCCGTGGAAATGTGTTTTCTGGAATCGGTGTTGCACCAGAGCATCGAGACGTTGTCCAAGGGCTATCGCCACCGGACCTGCTTCGCCCAATCCATCATCCACGATCCCGAGGTGCTGGTGATGGACGAGCCGACCGACGGCCTGGACCCGAATCAGAAGCACGAGGTGCGCGGACTGATCCGGCGCATGGGCGAAAAAAAGGCGATCATCTTCTCGACCCACATTCTGGAGGAAGTGGACGCGGCCTGCACGCGGGCGATCATCATTGACCGCGGCAGGATCGTGGCCAACGGCACGCCGACCGAGTTGCGCCAAAAATCCGAGGGCGCCGGCGCGGTGACCCTGCGGGTCAAGGGCGTCGGCTCGGCGGAGGTGTCGGCCCGGCTGCGCCAGGTGTCCCAGGTCAAACGCGTCGCCGTCCTGGAGGAAAAGAACGGCTCGGTTTCGCTCCGCGCGTTTCCCGCGTCCAACGCCAACGGCGAGCTGGCGCGGGCGATTGGCGAGGCGGCGCGCGGCTGGCAGATCGAGCAGTTGCAAACCGAGGAAGGGCGGCTGGACGAGGTGTTCCGCAGTCTGACCATGCCGGACACGGGCAAGAAATCGGAAACGTGAAATGAACGCGTTGGCCAACATCAAAACCATCACCAAGCGCGAACTGGCGGCCTATTTCGCGTCGCCGCTGGCCTACGTGTTCATCGTGATTTTCCTGCTGCTGTGCGGGTTTTTCACGTTCATGGTGGGCACCAATTTGGGCGCCTTTTTCGAGCACGGGCAGGCCTCGCTCGACACGTTTTTCATCTGGCATCCGTGGTTTTATCTCTTTCTGGTGCCGGCGGTGGGGATGCGGTTGTGGGCCGAGGAACGGCGGGTGGGCACGATGGAGCTGCTCCTGACGATGCCGATCACCAGCTGGCAGGCGATTGTCGGAAAATTCCTGGCGTCGTGGCTGTTTCTGGCGCTGGCACTGGCGCTGACGTTTCCGCTGGTCATCACGGTGAACGTCCTGGGCCATCCGGACAACGGGGTGATTTTCTGCGGCTACCTGGGCAGTTGGCTGATGGCCGGGGCGTACCTGGCGGTCAGTTGCATCACCTCGGCCATGACGCGCGCGCAGGTGGTCAGCTTCATCATCTCCGTGGTGCTGTGCCTGTTTTTGATCCTGGCGGGGTTCGCGCCGGTCATCCAGTTCCTGTCCGGCTGGGCCAGCCCGTCGGTGGTGCAGGCGGTGGCGGCGTGCAGCGTCATCACCCACTTCGACAATTTCCAGAAGGGCGTGCTGGATTCGCGCGACGTGGTGTTCTTCCTGTCGCTGATCGTCTTTTCCCTGTTCACCACGGCGGTAATCTTGCGCGGGCATCGGGCCGGCTGATTTTGAGGGGCGATGAAGAGGAAAAATTTTGAGACCATTCTCTATTCGGCGGCGGGCGTCGCGGCGATGGCGGTGATTCTGATCGCGGTGAACCTGCTCGGCTCGGAATTCAAGACGCGCGCGGACCTCACCCAGGAAAAGATTTACACCCTGTCGCCGGGCACCAGGGCGGTCCTGGCCGAGATCAAGTCCCCGGTGACCATCCGCTTTTATTGCACGCGCGGCGCCACCCCCACGGCGGAGACCGTTTATCTGCAAAATTACGCGCAACGCGTGGAGGACATGCTGGACGAATACCGGCAGGCCGCCCCCGGCAAAATCCTCGCCCAAAAACTCGATCCCGAGCCGGACTCGGACGCGGAGGACTCGGCGCGGCTGGACGGCATCGAACCGATGACGCTTTCGACGGGCGACAAGTTTTATCTGGGCCTGGCCGTCAGCCGGCTGGACGCCAAGCAGGCTGTCCAACTGACGCCCGACCGCGAGCGGTTGTTGGAGTATGACATCTCCCGCGCGATCACCCGCGTCATCCACCCGCAAAAGATCGTGGTGGGGGTGATGAGCGCCCTGCCGGTCTTCGGGGCGCCGGCCAACCCGATGATGCAACAAATGGGCCGGTCGGGGACGCAGCCGTGGGAGTTGATCAACGAACTGGGCGGCGATTACACGCTCCGACAGGTGCCCCTGGACACGCAGCAAATTGACGACGACATCAAGGTGCTGCTGGTGATCCATCCGCACGGCATCAGCGACGCGGCGCAATTCGCCATTGACCAGTTTGTGCTGCGCGGCGGCAAGCTCATCGCCTTTCTCGACCCGCTCAGCCTTGTCAGCGGGCGCAACCAAAGCCCCATGATGGAAGCCGAGCAAGGCCCCGGCTCCTCGACGCTCGACAAATTGCTGCCGGCCTGGGGCGTGGACTTTGCGACCAGCAACGTCGTGGCCGATCTGAATGACAAGATGGAACTGGCCAACCGGACCGGCCCGCCGACCGAGGCGCCCGCGTTCCTGAACGTGGCCGGCGCCGGGATCAACACCAACGACGTGATCACCGCCATGTTGAGCGACGTGTGGCTGCCCTTTGCCGGGGCGTTCACCGGCACGCCCGTGGCGGGGCTCAAGGAGACGGTGCTGCTGAAGAGCACGACCGATTCCGAACTGGCGCCGGCGTTCATGGCACAATTCTCCAGCAGCGACATGATGAACAATTTCAAATCGTCGGGCGTGGAATACCCGCTGGCCATCGAACTGACCGGCCGGTTCAAGACGGCCTTTCCAAAGGGTCCGCCTGCTGAGGGGACCAACGCGGCGCCGCAGACCGCCGCCTATTTGAAGGAAGGCACGAACGTCAACACGGTCATTCTCGTGGGCGACGCCGACATGCTGGCCGACGACTTTTCGTTGCGGCGCATGGACACGCCCTTCGGCGAGATGGCCATGGCCCTGAATGGCAACTTAAGTTTCGCCGAAAACGCCATCGAGCAGATGTCCGGAGACAGCCATCTCATCGCCATTCGCAGCCGGGCGGTGGAGGACCGCCCGCTGACGCGCATCAAAAAAATGGAGGCGGCGGCCGAGTCCGAATATGAGAGCAAGATCAAGGACTTGCAGGACAGCCTCTCGGAAACGCAGCAGCGCCTGAGCGAATTGCAGCAGGCCAAGGGCAACAATCAGCGGTTCATCCTGTCGCCCGAACAGCAGGCCCAAATCGAGAATTTCCGCAAGAAGGAGGCGCAGGTGCGGAACGATCTCAAGCAGGTGCAAAAGGATTTGCGCCGCGACGTGGACGCGCTCCAGACGCGCGTCGAGTGGCTCAACATCGCCGCCGTCCCGGTGCTGGTCAGCGTGTTCGGCGTCAGCCTGGCGGCCTGGAAACGCAAACGGACTTCCGCCCGATGACTCGCAAACAACTCATCATCCTGCTGGTCCTGGTGGTGGCGCTTGGCGGCGCGGCGCTGCTTCATTTCCGCGAGCAATCGGCCTCCTGGTCCAGCGCCGCCAACACGGCCATGGGCAAGAAATTGCTCGGCGACGGTTTTCAGGTCAACGACGTCGCGCAAATCCAAATCCGGCGCGGCACCAACGAACTGGACCTGTCGAACACGAACGGCCGGTGGCGGGTACGCCAGCGGGCGGACTATCCGGCGGCCTTCTCCCAAATCAGTTCGCTGCTGCTCAAGCTGCAAGGCCTGAAAATTGTCCAGACCCTGCAGGTCGCGCCGTCGCAGCGCCCGGAGCTGGACCTGGCGGCGGGGCAGGGAACCAACGCGGCCACGGTTGTGGAATTGTGCGACGCGGGCGGCCGGCCGCTCCGCGCGTTGTGGCTGGGAAAAAACCACGTGGCGCAGGGCGCCCAGGCCTCGCCGGAAGGGGAACCGGAGGCCTGGCCCGACGGACGTTATGTCCTGACCGGCAGCAACTCGACGACGGTGGCCGTGATTTCCGACCCGCTCAGTGAACTCAACACCCAACCCAATTCCTGGCTCGACAAGACCTTTTTCAAAATCGCCAAGCCGCGCAGCATCGCGGTGGAATATCCCAAGGCGACCAATTCCTGGCAACTCGTCCGCAGCAGCGAGACCGGCGCCTGGAAACTGGCCGACGCCAAACCGGATGAAAAACTGGATGCCTCGCAGGCCTCGGAAGTGGCGGACGCTCTTTCGTCACCCAGCTTCAACGACGTGGCCGTGGGGTTGACGCCGGCGCAAACGGGTTTGGACGACCCCACGCGCGTCGAAATCAAGACCTTCGACGGCTTTGATTACGCGATGAACGTCGGCCGGCAGACCAACGACAATGATTATTTCACCGTGCGCGTTTCCGGCGGCTTCCCACAAAAACGGACCCCGGGCGAGGATGAAAAGCCCGAGCAAACCAAGGCGCTGGACGCGGCGTTTCAGGCGAACCTGAACAAACTTCGAGACCAACTCGCGCGCGAGAGCGCGTTCAGCAATTGGGTTTATCTCGTTCCCAACTGGACGCTGGATCCGCTGCTCAAAAAGCGTTCCCAGCTTTTGGTCGCCAAGCCGGCTACGCCCGAAACCAACGCGGTGCCGGCCCGCGCCGTGTCGGCCGCCGCGGCTTCAAAAAAGTAGCGGACGATCCCGGCCTACGGAGAAACCGTCACGCGGTAAAACCGCTCGGGCGAAGCGATGAGGGCGTCGGTGTCTGACACGCTGATCACATTGCTGGCGGCCGTGATGGGACCGCCCAAGTTGACCCAGGTTCTCTGGAGCAGGTTGGTTTTGTATTGCACCTGATACACCAGCCCGATGGTGGCTTCCCAAGCCAGCCGGAGCGAGTGGTTCGTGGGCGCCATCACCCGAAAGACCGGCTCGGCGACAGGAGTCACGCTCACGTCGTCCAGACCCAGATAGGTGGGATCGTCGCGCGCGGCGAACTCCAGGACGGTGCTGGCGGCGGTGGCCTTCACGAGGAATTGCAGATTGGTCCAGCCGATCTTGCCGAAGTTT
>JAGWMQ010000130.1 GCA_028873125.1 Verrucomicrobiota bacterium
TTCCTTCCAGTATGCCTCGGCTCGGAAACGGGTTGTCCCGATTTATGGAACCGCGCCATGATTTTACAACCTACTGCAGCGGAGAACATTACACAATTTTCCGCAAAAGAACACAGCGCGGCTCTCGCCGCAACCACAATGACAATGGCGGAACTCCGCGCCGTGTTCTTTTGCGGCCAAACCCAAAACTAACAAGACTGAAAACTGAAAACTCAAAACTAAAAACCATGAACAACAACCATCGCCCGCACTTCCCCGTCGCCATCCTCGTTCATAACGGGGACCTCATCCTGTCCGCCGCCAACAACCATGCGGAAATCCCCAAGCGCCTGCCCGACGGCTACCTGACTGAAACTGACGGCCTGCTGACGAAAGTCACCGCCGACATTTCCGGCCAGAAAACCGCCAAAGGCGAACTCGGCCCGCTCACCAAGCAGCAAACCGACAGCCTTGTGACGTTGCACCATTGCATGAGCCAGGCGCGCAAGACCGCCAAGCTCGCCTTCCCCGGCCAGACCGTGAAGCTGCATCAGGAATTTCAAACCGGCGCGCACGACCAGAACGACCTCGCCTCGTTCCTAGGCCGCGCCGACATCGTCCTCGGATCGGTGAAGAGCGACAAGAACCTGCCGACGCTCAAGCTCAAAGGCTGGACGGACGCCGAGACGACGGCGTTTCTGACCGCGCGCGACGCCTTTGGTCCCGCCGAACAGTATCGCGAAAAATCCGTGGCCGGCGCGAAGGACACCACCGCGCAGAAGAACGCCGATGCCGCAGCGCTTTATGAACACATCCTGACGATTCAAAATGCCGCCGACCTTCATTTCCCGACGACAGATTCCGCCAATGCGGGCGTGCGGGACGAATTCCGGCTGGGCATTTTCCCGCCCGACCACGGCGGGAACCATGCGCCGGCTCCGGCGCCAACGCCAACGCCCGCGCCGACGCCGCCGGCGAATTGAAGCTGGCCGTTGGACGCCTGAACCGTGGGAGCCGAGGCAACGAGGCTCAAATTCAAATAGGCCTATGCACATGACTCCACCAACCACAGCCTATTGCGGTTCTCGCCCCAGAGATCGCACTGCCGAATGCATGAGGTGGAGTCACGTGCATAGCCCTAAATTCAAATGAGCCACGAATTGCACGAATTTTCACGAATCATTCTTTCGCGGCCAAAGCGTTCCTGTAGTGCTAGTGCCCGATGTGGAGCATGAGTAACCACGCCCACTTGTTTGAACGGGCCGAATCTGCAAGCGGGATAAATATATGAATATATGAAACCAAAAGGTCGCATTCTTGCACTCACATGCTTTTTCGCGAGTCTGCTCCCACTTCGAGCGCAGACGAACATGGCGGCCATATTTCCAAACGAAGGTTCTTCGTCCAGCAATTTCATGCTGGTCTGGCCGACTACGCCCGGCGTTCGCTACGAAGTCCGGCAGTCCACGAACCTGCAATCGTGGTCCACTGTGCCGGGATTTCCAGCCACGGCCAATGGACCTGTTCAACAAATGCCGCTCGTTACCACAAATGCCGCAGCTTTTTTCCAAGTACGCCAACTTGATGAGCAACCGCCCGCCATTGTAAGCCAGTTTCCCAAGAACGGCGGATTTGCCGTGTCTCCAACTGCCAATCTGACGATACAACTGTCAGATGCGACAGGTATTGACACCAATTCCATTCAGTTGGCCGTTGGCGATCTTGGCACGTTCTCTTTGACCAACGCCCAATTGACCTTCTCAAATGACGTGCTGACCTTCAATGACGGCAGCATCGCTCTGGGCGACTACGGCACAAACGTTCAGTTGACGCTGGTTGCGGCGGACATCTTGGGCAACATTGGCACGAACACATGGAGTTTTACTTTGGAACTTCAACCGCAAGTGGCGACCAACCTGTTTGTTTTCGGCTCCCCGCAAGCCCAACGCTTGGGCCAGGTCGTTGGAGAAATTCCCACCGCCGCGCTGGCCCGTCGTCTCGGCCCCGTTCCTCAAGTCCCCTTGGCGGGAGGCAACTCGTGGATACTGATGTCCGTGGTGAGCAACTGTCTGGTGATCTCCTACACGAACACCGCTCCTGGCTTCGCCACCAACACCTACGTGTGCAACCTCACGCCGACGACAACCAACGAGATTTTCTACCGGAACATCGTCGCCACCAGCAACAATCCCGTCAAAATGCTCCTCACCCTGTTCACCACGAACGTTCCGTTAGCTCAGATTATCTCACAAGGTTCGGCGTCCATTTCCTCCAATTCGGTGATCTACAACCTGAACACAAACGGCACGATCAAGTCCGCCATCTCGTTCAACCAAACCCTTGCGCTTCCGACGTTGGGCGCCGACTTGAGCGGCGACACCATCTACGATAATAGCGGCGTGACCTTGAAATTGGACCAAGGCTACTGGCTGTTCACGCCTTCTTTACACCTTGCTTTTCAAACCAGCGGCTTTTCGCTTCAGCGGTTTGAAGCAGATTTTATCGGCGACATGAACGCCGCGCTGGTGCCGGAATTGACCTTCAGCGGAGCGCTTCAAAATGACACGTCCTTCGACCTGTTCTCCCAAAATTACGAGGTCTTCCTCGGAACGGTGGGCGTGGTGCCCATCTGGGTGAGTTTGGGATTCGATCTCCAGGCGCAATTGGGATACAGCCTGTCAGCCAACGCCACGATGTCAACCGGCATTCGGCAGGACATGAACGTGACCTGCGGCGCCCAGTATGACCGGAATGCTTCACCCACCGTCTCGCCTGTCTTCTCGCTCAACCTTCCCCGGCCTGAGCTTGTGCCCTTCACTTACAACATCAACGGCTCGGGCAGCGCGTTTGTGGCCCTGGTGCCGGAAGTTTCCGCGCGGGTGGAAAGCCTGGCCGGCGTGGAGGCGAACGTTAATCCAAAAGTAACGGTCAGCGGGCAGGCGACAGACACTGACGGGCAATTGGCCAGCGCCAGTTGGAGTATCCTCGCGGACGCCTATCTGAACCTCGGTCTCAGCGTGATAGGCATTCCTGACAGCGATATGCCAACGTTGGCTTCAATCAAACTCTTTTCATGGCAGTGGTCCAGCAGCTATCCACAGCCGACTCAACTGACCATTCAAACCCAGCCGCAAAGCGAAAATGTCGCGCCGGGCAGTTCGGCATCTTTCTCGGTGGATGCGGCTGCCAGCCAACCCATCAGTTACCAATGGTATTTCAATGGTATGCCCATACCCGGCCAGACGGCGCAGACCTTGCTTCTATCCGACGTGAATTACGGCGATGCCGGCGATTATTCGGTGCGCGTGAGCGCCGGGAGCCAGACCACCATTTCTATTCCGTCTACCCTCGTAATTTTATCCGGTGTCAACGGCGGCGTCCCAATCGGCTTTAATGGGAATGGCGTGGGCTGGATGCAAAATCAATCAGGCGGCCCTTACACCGGCACCCCACCCTTCGTCGCCAACAACCGGTTGGTTCTCACGGATGGCAATGGGAATGAAGATAGGAGTTTCTTCTACAAGGTCCCGCAATACATCGGGTCATTCAAAGCCTCCTTCACCTATGAGGATGTGGGCGGCGATGGGATCACTAACAGCACGGCGGATGGCTTCACATTCATCGTGCAGAATTCGGATGCGGGCGCGAATGCTTTGGGAGGTCTCGGCAGCGCTTTGGGTTATAGTTACTACCCAGGTCTCGGCACGAACATTATTCCTAGTGCGGAGTTGTGTTTCGCGCTTTACAATAACGGCGATAACGCCCCGGGTATCGCCTGGGCAACAAACGGAGCGCCGTCTGCGGGTATTTCGACCACAGGTTTCATGTATAGCTCCACTGCTCCGGTCAGCATCATCAGCGGCGATCCCATTGATGTCAGCATCGATTATAACGGGAATGTTTTCGCCGTGACGTTGTCTGACGAAATCACCAAAGCCGCATTCAGCACCAACATTGTTGTGGGTTCGTTGCCGCAGATCGTGAATGGAGATACAGCCTTCGTGGGCTTCACGGGCGCCTCGGGTGGCGTAGCCTCCACTCAGACGATCGCCAACTTCGGATTCTATGGGCTTGTGCCGGACGAAAAAAATCATCCCTGAGCAACTCCCACGTTCAGTTTTATCGGGCGGTGGTGCCGTAACGGGATGACATTTAATCGGTTGCAGCACTAGCTCTTGCCGAGTCGCCGAGCGCGGCAGGCGCGACACCCGTGCCATTTTTCTTTGCGTCTCCGCGGTAACGAGAATTCGCGTCCATTCGTGAAATTCGCGTCGAGTTCAAACGCGCTTGCAGTGGAAAACGGGTGGTGAGTTTCATCGGTTGAAAAGCGGGACCGTTCGGCGGGCCGCCGGACACGGCAGGCGGGACGCCCGCGCCACCTTTCTTTGGGGCTCCGCATCTCGGCGTTGAAAAATTCTGTCGTTATTGCGGTCGGGATGCGAATGGTGCCAACAATGGACTCAGTTCGCGGCCGTTCTTGCGGAAAAGCAGAAATCTCCATCGGTCGTGCAGACAGCGGCGTCTGTGTTAAGTTCAGCCAACCGAACCACGCAAGCATCCGCAAAATCCATTGGTGTGTCCGCATAGCGGTTGAGCGAATCGCGCAACGCCGGCAGTTCGCCGCCCGGGGAAACCGGCGTCAATCCGCCGCGCTCTACAAATTCCAAAACCTTGCCGCGCGCAACCCCGCCCTTGGCAACCAGGTGAGAAACTTCAGCCAACACCGCTTCAGAGATCAGGCCACCGGCGGGAATTTGCGCAAAGGTCTGCCGCGCCCAGGCATGATGTTGGTCTCGCAGACAAAACCACGCGACGAGCGGGCCGGTGTCAAAGATGACCGGGTTCATCGGCCAAAGTCATCCAAGTGCGCCGGGTTGGTCGAAAGATCAGAGTGTTGGCCGCGCCCGATTCCGGCCAAATGGGCAACGCAGCCGGCCAGAGTGCCGGCGGGAAGTTCGGTGTTACCATTGACCGTGAGAATGGTGAGCAGCGCACGAGCCTTCGCCGGCAGCCTTTCCGCGCCGGAAGCATGCACGCGCCCATTTTCCAATTCCACTTCGAGCGTTTTGTAACTCATGGAAGGATTTTACGCGCCAAATAGGCGCGCGTCAATTCGCGTCAGAACACCGTTACCAATCTGATCTCCGACGCGATGAGATTTTGTCGGTTGAAGCCGTCGCGTTCGGCGAGTCGCCGGACGCGGCAGGCGGGACGCCCGCGCCACCTTTCTTTGCGTCTCCGCGTCTTCCGCCTTCATTTCCTTTCGGCGCGACAAGTTGCGTTGAAAATTTTCGGCTTTATGCTCTTTGCACGCCTTCGCGGCAAGTCCCCGCGCCCATTCCCTGCGCCGCGCCTCTGTTTCCAGCGAATTTTACTTCAGGCCAACGAGATAGCCGAATCGGGCGCGGAATTGCTCCGGCGTCATCTTGACGACGGCGGCCAGCTTGCCCAGTTGCTTGACGTCGTCGAAGTCCTCCCGCTCCAGCCGGATCATGTAGGCGCGGGCGCATTCAAAAGCTTCGCCGTCCACGTTCACCCGGCGGTTTTGCATCCGGCCAGTCTTTGGGTCGAGCATCTCATCGAACGGCAGCGGATTCATCTTGCCGTTCACGAAGCTGATGATCGCGCCGTATTTGTCGGCCTCGGGCGAGAGCAGGAACTTCACCGCGCCGTAGCCCAGGTCGCGGGTGTATTCGGCGTCGAACGGAATCGGGTCGGCACAGCGGAGTTCGTAGCCGAGGTCCTTGTCAATGAAGGTCAGCTTGATGCCCAGCTTTTCCAGGCGCGTGGTGAGCAGTTCCTTCATCAGACGGCCGAACTCGATCTCGCCCAGGCGCAGATGGCCGTGATCGTCGCGGACGATTTTGCCAAAGCGCTCCAATTGCCCCTCCGGCAGGGCCTTGACCAGCCCATCCTCGCCCATGGCTTCGATAAGCCCCTCGGCCAGCACCACCACGCCGTATTGCGAGCCTTCGGCGCGGCGTTTGATGATCGAGCCGATGATGATGTCGCACACCTCGTCCACGGTGACCTTCCGGCTGCGAAATTCCTCCGGAATGATGGCCAGCGTGGCGGCCGCGGCCTTGGCCACGCCCAAGGCCAGATGCCCCGCGGCGCGGCCCATGCTGATAATGATGTACCAGCGCGACGTGGTGCGCGCGTCCTCGGCAAGATTGCGGACCAGATAAACGCCGTTGTGCCGCGCGGTTTCAAAACCGAAGGTCGGCGTGGAGCCCGGCAGCGGCAGATCATTGTCAATGGTCTTGGGCACGTGGGCGACCTTGATTTTCCCGTGGCTCTGCTTGGCCACGCGGCTGGCGGAAAAGGCCGTGTCGTCCCCGCCGATGGTCACCAGCGCGGTGATGCCCAGTTGGTCGAACACCTTGAAGACATTGTTCATGCTGGTCTCCGACTTGGTCGGGTTGGTGCGCGAGGTGCCCAGGATCGAGCCGCCGCGCAGATGGATGCCCGACACGTCGCGGATGGCCAGCGGCTTGCATTGTTGCGCGTCGCCCTGCGCGAGCCATTTGAAGCCGTCGCGAAAGCCGATGACTTCGAATCCGTTGTTGATGCCCTCGATGGTGGCCGCCGAGATGACGCCGTTGATGCCCGGCGCCGGGCCGCCCCCGACCAAAACTCCCAATCTGCCTTTGCTCATATTTCCAGGTGGTTAAATTGCAAACGTCCGTCAGCCTGCGCGAGGGCGGAGAAAAATTCAATTCCATTCTTGCACAATTCCAATCACCCTTTGCGCGCCATGAACCGCGCCGTTTTCCTGGACCGCGACGGAACGATGATTGCCGAGAAGAATTATCTGTGCCGCGCGGAGGACGTGCGGATATTTCCGGCGACGCCCGCCGGCTTGAAGCGACTTGCCGGCCTGGGCTTCAAGCTGTTTATTGTCTCGAACCAGTCCGGCGTCGGGCGCGGTTATTTCACGCTGGCGGACGTGGACAAGGTCAACCATTATTTGTGCGGGGAACTGGCCCGGCGAGGCGTGCGGTTTCAAAAAATTTACATCGCCCCCGAACGCCCGGACGAGCCGGGCCGCGGACGCAAGCCGTCGCCGTGGTTTTTATTCGACGCCCGCGACGAGTTTGGCCTGGACCTGGCCGGGAGCTTCATGGTCGGCGACAAGTTGAGCGATTTGGAATGCGGCTGGAACGCGGGGGTGAAAAGGAGTATCCTGGTGCGCACCGGCTACGGCGCCGAACTGGAGCGCGAGAGTCCCGGGAAAATTTCGCGGGCGGTGGTGGTGGACGATCTGGCCGGCGCGGCGGAGTGGATTGCCGCCGATTTGCTGAAGCAGTAGGGCGTCAAGGCGCGCGGCGTCGCGGCGCGGCAACGTGGTGGCGTTTTAATGGAGGAAAACTATGTGCGGCATTATCGGATACGTGGGCCGGAAATCGGCCCAACCCATCCTTCTCGAAGGATTGCGGCGGTTGGAATACCGCGGTTACGACAGCGCCGGTCTGGCCGTGCTGCGCGACGGTGAACTGCTGGTGCGCAAGAAGAAGGGGAAGATTGACGAAGGCCTGGCGCCGCTTCTTAAAACGGAGTCCGCCGCCGGAGACCTTGGCGTGGGCCATACGCGCTGGGCCACCCATGGCATTCCCTCCGACCTCAACTGCCATCCGCACCTGGACCAGTCCGGCAGGATAGCCCTCGTCCACAACGGCGTCATTGAGAATTACGACGCCCTCAAGCAAAGGCTGTCGAAGGCCGGACACAAGTTCAAATCCGACACCGACACCGAGGTGCTCGCGCACCTCATCGGCGAGTATTACGAAAAGCGGCGCGCGCAAAACGCCGGAGCGCCCCGCCCCAACGGAGCCTTGATCAGCGGCGACGGCTCGGCGCCGTCCCCATCTCAGAACGCTTCCGATGCCCTGACCCAGTCCGTTTGTGACGCGCTCCGCGAGGTCATCGGCACCTACGGCCTGGCCGTGATTTCCGCCGACCAGCCCGGCGTGATGGTGGGCGCCCGGCGCGGTTCGCCGCTCATCATCGGCATCGGCGAGGGCGAGAATTTCCTGACCAGCGACGCCAACGCCATCGTCGCCCACACCAAGAAGGTCGTCTATTTGAGCGACTACGACGTGGCGACCGTCACCGGCGAACGCTTCGACGTGCAGAATCTGGGCGCGAACACCGCCGGCGTCCAGATCAGCAATCTGGAATTCAGCCACGAAGACGCCGCGCGCGGGGAATACCAGCACTTCATGCTCAAGGAAATCTTCGAGCAGCCGCGCACGGTGGAAAACGCCCTGCGCGGACGGCTGGACTTTGAGGGGGCGACCGCCAAGTTCGGCGGCTTGAACATGACCACCGCGCAATTGCGGGCCATTGACCGGATCGTCATCGCCGCCAGCGGCACGAGCTGGCACGCCGGGCTGGTGGGCGAGTATTTGATCGAGGAACTGGCGCAGGTTCCAGTGGAAGTCGAATTCGCCCACGAATTCTGTTACCGCAACGCGCCGCTGGAACGCGACACCGTGCTGCTGGTCCTTTCGCAATCGGGCGAGACGGCGGACACGCTGGCGGCGCTGCGCGAGGCCCGGCGCCGCGGCCACCGCGTCCTGGCCATCGTCAACGTCGTCGGCAGCGCCATTGCCCGCGAGGCCGACGGCGGCATCTACATGCATGCCGGCCCCGAGATCGGCGTCGCCTCCACCAAGGCCTTCGTCTCCACCCTCAGCGTGCTGGCGTTGCTGGCGGTCCATCTGGGCCGAATGCGGATGCTCTCGGCCCGGCGGGCGCTGGAAATTTTGCGCGCCCTGGAAGCCGCGCCCGGACAAATTGAAGGCATTCTGGCGCGGAGCGCGGCGCTCAAGAAGCTCGCCGGCAAATATCGGAAGGCGAACAGCTTTTTCTTTCTCGGACGCGGTTACACCTTTCCGATTGCCCTCGAAGGCGCGCTCAAGCTCAAGGAGATTTCCTACATTCACGCCGAGGGTTATTCGGCGGCGGAGATGAAGCACGGCCCGATTGCCTTGATTGACCCGAAGACGGCCACCGTCTTCCTCGTGCCGCGGGATTCGATGTATGACAAGACGATGGCCAACATGGCGATGATCCGCGCCCGCAAGGGGCCCATCATCGCGCTGGCCACCGAGGGCGACAAAGCGGTCAGGAAGGCGGCCGACGACGTCGTTTACCTGCCGCCGGCTCTGGAGCCGATTTATCCGATTCTGGCTGTCGTGCCGCTGCAACTCTTCGCGTATCACATCGCCGTCGCGCGCGGTTGCGACGTGGACAAGCCGCGCAATCTGGCCAAGAGCGTGACCGTGGAGTAGCGGCTATGTGCTTTTGAGTTCAGATTTGTCCGTCTGCAATTAAGACTGTCACACTCAATTTAAGTGCGCCACACTCAATTAATGTTTGCCACAGTCAGGCGGGCCGAATACAACCAAAATTGAGGTAAACCAGGTTTACCAAGTTGGCCATAGGTTATCCCTTGCAACAGGTTTTAGGATGGACGGCAAGGACTGGAATATGCTGGACTGTGGAGCACTCCCATGACGAAAGCTCTCGAGCTGGATCTGAAGAAGCTTCAAGCCCGCGCCTTTGACCGCGCCAAATGGGCAGAAGCCGCACTGCGGCGTTACCACACCACGACCCAGCGACTTGAGGCCACGACGGCAGAGCAGCTTCGCTCGCTTTACGACTGGATGTTTGTTCCGCCGACACTCTGGCCGTTCAACATTCAGGATGTGTTGGAAGATTGCCTGACGGCTCTGGAAAAGGGTAAACGCCTGAACGCCCGGCAACGGCTGATTATTGACCTTCTGCCGGAACCGCCGGATGAATCCATCTGCGCGGCGGTGGCCGAACACGAATTACACATCC
>JAGWMQ010000202.1 GCA_028873125.1 Verrucomicrobiota bacterium
TCGCCGGGACTCGCAAATACTATCCGACCGCACGGGGCGAGAGCCTCATCATTGCAGGCTTGCAACTCACCGAGCGCATCATTCTGCCCGCCCTCGCCAATTGATTTATCGTCGAAAACCTGTTCGTTGTTTGGCAGAGAGATACTAAATCGCGACTCATGCTTGCCCTATTACCGGCGAGCACAAATCGGTTTTAAGTCTCCTCGTTTTCCGTGCTGACCGGCTTGGCGTCGCCCTTCAACGCCGCCATCACCGCGTGCCAGGACAAAATCGCGCACTTCACCCGCGCCGGATATTTATGCACGCCGGCGAACACGGCGAGTTTGCCCACGTCGCCCAGCACCTTGCCGGTCGTGACCATTTCATGCACCGCGCCGAACATCTTTTCCACGTCGGCTTTGGATTTGCCCTTGGCAAATTCCGTGAGCAGCGACGCCGACGCCTTGGAAATGCAGCAGCCGGAGCCGACGAAGCTGATGTCCCAGATGTTGTCGCCGTCGAGCGCCAGGAAGAGCTTCAACTGGTCGCCGCAAAGCGGATTGTGGCCCTGCGCCGAGCAGCTTGCTGCGGGCATCTCGTGGAAATTCCGCGGCTGCTTGCAATGATCTAAAATGACCTGCTGGTAAAGGTCGTTGATGTCGTCGAACATAACTGGAATAGAGCACAATCGAACGCCGTTGGACAGGCATCATTTGCCACGCGCATTGCGTGAATGGACGCAAGTCTTCCTGGGCGCATTTCGCATCCATTCGCAGAATTCGCGGATCATTCCGGCTTCAGCTCCACGGCGCGGCCGGTTTTGACCGACTCCAACGCCGCGTTGAGCACGCGCACGGCGTCGTAGCCGGCCCAGGCGTCGGAGCGCGGCGCCTGGCGGGTTTGGACTGATTCCACGAAGGCCCGCAACTCCGCCAGGAGCGGTTCCTCCGGCGGACATTCGATCTGATGCACCGCGCCCTCGACGCCTTTGAAGTCCCTGCCGTCCCGGACGTGTTTGTTTTCGTAGGTCTTGATCTTGTATTGCGCCACGTTGTAATCGCACACGGCGCTCATTTTGTCGCCGCAGACAATGACTTCGCGAAATTTGCCCGGGATGAAATAATCGTTCTGGACGGTGGCCCAGGTTTTGCCGTGCGGCGTTGCGTATTCGAGCGAGACCAACGACACGTCATCCGTGCCGCGGCCCAGGAAATCGTGGTGAACGGCCAGCACGGTCTGCGGCAGCGCGCCCAGGAGGAAATTGAACAAGTCCACGAAATGAATGCCGTCGGCGAACATCACGCCGCTGTCGTGGCGCGGGCGCTTGAAGCCGCCGAAATGGCCGCGCAGCATGTTGACCTCGCCGAATTTGCCGCCCTGAACCGCTTCGCGCAGCCAGAGTGTGGCCGGATCGAACCGCAGGATGTGGCCGACCTGCAAAATTCTTTTGGTCCGATCCGCCAATTCGGCCAGTTGCCGCGCCTCCTCATTCGCCAGCGTCAGCGGCTTTTCGACAAATACGTCCTTGCCCGCTTCGAGAAATTCCTTGCACAGCGGGAAATGGGTCTGCGCCGGCGTGACGAGGACCACGCAATCCACTTCGTTGGCGAAGTCCTGGCAACGGGTCGTCAGGCGCGCGTCCGGCAGGCCGAGTTTGCGGGCTGGCTCCAGTTGTTTGGCCCCGACTTCAGCCACGTAAAGCTCGACGGGCATCGAATGAAGGTTGCGCAGATGATTAACGCCCCAGCGGCCCAGACCCAAAAGGAGGACTT
>JAGWMQ010000203.1 GCA_028873125.1 Verrucomicrobiota bacterium
GCGGACCAAAACCGGTTCCACGATGACATGACTTGAAACTAACCGAACCGTTCCAACTTCCAAGTTCCAAGTATGTACTTGAAACTTGAAAGCGAAACGGCCACGCGGGAGACTGAAGGGCGCGGCGGTGGCGCGCGTGGCGGAACTGGCAGACGCGCCGGACTTAGGATCCGGTTCCGAAAGGATTGGAGGTTCAAATCCTCTCGCGCGCACCAAATTGGACTGTGGAGGTTCACGGCGCCGGAGGGCGCAGCCGTGCCAAGGTCGCGCCCCAGCCGCCAAACTCCGGATGATCCAGCGTGAATGAGACGACCGCCGGATGTTTGGACAGGATCGCGTGCACCGTGCGTCGTAGATGGCCGATGCCTTTGCCGTGGATGAGGCGCACCCGGAGAATGCCGCGCGCCCGACACGCGTCCAAATAATCCGGCACCAGGTCCTTCACCTCGCGCGGATTAAAGGTGTGCAAGTCCAGCACGCCGTCAATCGGCAGCTCAATCGGTTCGTCGGTCATGCGCCTGCAGCCGTTGTCCCGGCCGCGCTTCAGATTGCCCTGCGTCCACGGCCAAACAAGACCATTCGCAGGGTTTCACGGAACGGAGATGTTCGCCGGCGGACGAACGGTGATCTCCGTTTTGACTGAATTGGCGATGAAACATTGTTCGTGGGCCAGGTGATGCAACCGCTGTTCATCCGCCGGGGCGGGCGATTTGTCGCCGCTGTAAAGGATCCTGGGCTGGAGGATGACGGAACTGACCCACGGCATGCCCTCTTCGTTTTTGGTCACCACCCCCACCGCTTCGTCCTCGTAGCTGTCAACCTGAAATCCCCCCTTGGCTGCCAGATAAAGGAACGTGAGCATGTGACAACTCGCAATGGCCGCGACGAAAGCCTCCTCGGGGTCCACGGCGGCGGGATTCGACCACGGCGCGGGCACGACGGACGGCGAGGGCGACGCCGGCACGGTGGCGCCGCCGTCAAAGATCCAGGTGTGTTCCCGCGAGTATCGGCCCCGGAGAAAATCCGGGCCGCTGCGCCGCCACCGAACAGTGGCTCTGTGTTCAGACATAAAAAATTTGCTGGATTGATCTTGTGCCGGCGCGGGTGGAGGGAAGCGGCTTAAGTTTTTTCATTTGACCGGGACCGGCTCATGCCAGGCGTGGCCGCCCTGGGCGAGCAAATCGTCGGCGGCGACCGGTCCCCAGGTGCCGGCGGCGTAAAATTCGCGGTTGGTCAGCGGTTTGCCATCCCAACTCTGGCGGATGGAGTCCACGATCTGCCACGCCGTTTCCACCTCGTCGCGGCGGATGAACAGGGTCGCGTCGCCGACGATGGCTTCGAGCAGCAGCCGTTCGTAGGCCTCGGGAGTGTAGGCGCCAAACTCGGCGTCGTAACTGAAGTGCATGCGCACCGGGCGCACCCCCAGGCTCATGCCCGGCACCTTGCCGTTGAAACGCAGGTAAATGCCTTCGTTCGGCTGCAGGCGCAGGGCGATGGCGTTGGTGTCCAGCTTCTGTCCGCATTGCGCGGCGAAGAGCACGTGCGGCGTGGGGCGGAATTGGATGCGCACCTCGCTGGCGCTCATGGGCAGGTATTTGCCGGTGCGCAAGTAAAAGGGCACGCCCGACCAGCGCCAGTTGTCTATGAAGAGCTTGAGGGCCACGTAGGTCTCCACGTTGGAATCCGTCCGGACTTTCGGTTCCTGGCGGTAGCCGGGCACG
>JAGWMQ010000131.1 GCA_028873125.1 Verrucomicrobiota bacterium
ATCATCAACGACATCAACGCAGGAGACAAAAATGGCTAAAGAGCAATTTCAACGAACGAAACCGCACGTCAACGTCGGCACCATCGGCCACATTGACCACGGCAAGTCCACCCTGACGGCCGCGATTGTCGAAGTCCAGGCCAAGAAGGGCCTGGCCACGCCGATTTCGTATGCCGACATCACCAAAGGCGGCACCGTGCGCGACGAAACCAAGACGGTGACCATCGCCGTCTCGCACGTGGAGTATCAAAGCGACAAACGCCATTACGCGCACGTGGATTGCCCCGGCCACGCCGACTACGTGAAGAACATGATCACCGGCGCCGCGCAAATGGACGGCGCCATCCTCGTGGTGGACGCCTCCGAAGGCCCTATGCCGCAGACGCGCGAGCACATCCTGCTGGCCCGCCAGGTCGGCGTGCCGGCCATCGTGGTCTATCTCAACAAGTGCGACCTGGTGGATGACAAGGAATTGCTCGACCTGGTGGAGATGGAGGTCCGCGATTTGCTGGGCAAATACCAGTTTCCGGGCGACAAAACGCCGATCATCCGGGGGAGCGCGAAGAAGGCGCTGGCACACGAGCCGGAGGCGGCCAAGTCCATTCAGGAACTGCTGGACGCCATTGACGCCTTCATCCCGCTGCCGACACGCGAAGTGGACAAGCCGTTCCTCATGTGCATCGAGGACGTGTTCAACATCGAAGGCCGCGGCACCGTCGTGACCGGCCGCGTCGAGCGCGGGATGCTCAAGCGCATGGACGAAGTCGAAATCGTCGGCCTGCGCGACACCCGCAAGACCGTGGCCACCGACATCGAAATGTTCCGCAAGCTGCTCGATTCGGCCAACGCGGGCGACAACGTCGGCGTCCTGCTGCGCGGCACGAAGAAGGACGAGGTGGAGCGGGGCATGGTGCTGGCCAAACCGGGCTCCATCACGCCGCACACCAAGTTCAAGGCGGAGGTTTATGTTCTTTCAAAAGATGAAGGTGGCCGGCACACGCCGTTCTTCACCAAGTATCGGCCGCAATTCTACTTCCGCACCAGCGACGTGACGGGCACGGTGACGTTGCCCCAGGGCGTCGAAATGGTCATGCCGGGCGACAACGTCTCGGTGGAAGTCGAATTGATCGCGCCGGTCGCCATGGAGAAGGGACAGCGCTTCGCGATCCGCGAAGGCGGCCGAACGATTGGCGCCGGACGCATCTCCGAAGTGGTCGCCTGAGCGGGTTTTGGGTGGGAGGAGGCGGAAAGCTCTTCTCCGGCCCGCTACGTCCGCAACCCGGCGGCATCCGACGGCTACGGCGTTAGCTCAATTGGTAGAGTAGCGGTCTCCAAAACCGTTGGTTGGGGGTTCGAGTCCCTCACGCCGTGCCAGCCGGCGCCCGCGATGCAGCCCGGGCGGGGTGGCGGCGCAGCAGCCGGCGGGCGGATCGCGTGGCCGGGCAAATCAGGCAATCTGTCATGGAGAGGTGGCAGAGTGGTCTATCGCGGCGGTCTTGAAAACCGCTTTGGCTTAACCGCCAACGGGGGTTCGAATCCCTCCCTCTCCGCCAGTCCCGGCCCGGGACGGAGCGCAGGCGGGCGAAAATGAAAGGGCGTTGCCCGGCGCGGCCCGCCGAGCCGGAAGAATTTTGTGAGCAATCTGACCATTTTAATTTGGGTGATCGTGATCGGGGCGATTTTCGGCTACCTTTGGTGGCAGGGACAAATCAAACAGTTCGCCGATTACGTGAAAGAGACGCGCGAAGAATTGAAAAAATGCTCGTGGCCGACGTGGGACGAGTTGAAAGGCTCGACGGTGGTGGTGGTGTTGACCATCGCCCTGCTGGGCGCGTTCATCGTGCTGGTGGACCAATTTCTGTTTTTGCTGTTTTTCAAGCTTTGAACGCCATGCGCAGCCAGTGGTTCGTCATTCATACGCTTTCCGGCCAGGAACAAAAGGTCAAGGAAAGCATCGAAAAACGCATCAAGACCGACGAGATGCAGGATTACATCAAGGAAATCCTCGTGCCGATGGAGAAGGTCGTCGAGGTGCGCAACCAGAAAAAGACCGTGTCCAGCCGGAAACTGTGGCCGGGCTACGTCTTTGTGGACATGGCGCTGTTGGATGAAGACGGGCGGATCATCGAGAAGCCCTGGTACTTCATCAAGGAAACACCAGGCGTGATCGGCTTTGTCGGCGGGGAACCGCCCGCGCCCACGCCGACCGAGGAGGTCGAGGCGATCAAGGCGCAGATTTCCGCCTCCGAGGAGACGGAAAAGCCCAAGGTCAACTTTGAAGTCGGCGAGACGATCAAGATCAACAACGGGCCGTTCCTGAATTTCAGCGGCGTCATCGAGGAGATTGACCCCGAACGCGGCAAACTCAAGGTGACGGTGAACATTTTCGGGCGCAACACGCCCGTGGAACTGGAATACTGGCAGGTGGAAAAGGCGTGAGGCGTTGAAGCGTTGAACCGTCAAAGCGGTCAACGCGCGGCAGTTGCCGCTTCAACGCGTTAACGATTCCACGGTTTAACGAGTAGAAAACATGGCAAAGAAGATTACAGGACAGATCAAACTGCAGATCCCGGCGGGGCAGGCCAACCCCGCGCCGCCGGTCGGCCCGGCCCTCGGCCAGCACGGCGTCAACATCATGGCCTTCTGCAAGGAGTTCAACGCGGCGACCAAGGGCGACGCCGGATTGGTGATCCCCGTCGTCATCACCGTTTACCAGGACAAGTCGTTCACCTTCATCACCAAATCGCCGCCGGCCTCGGTGCTCCTCAAAAAGGCGGCGGGCATCACCGCCGGTTCCAAGGAGCCGAACAAGGAAAAGGTCGGCAAGGTCACGCGCAAGCAGGTCTTGGACATCGTGAAGATGAAGGTGAAGGACCTGAACGCGGCCTCCAAGGAGGCGGCCTTCCGCGTCATCGCCGGCACCGCCCGCAGCATGGGGATTGAAGTGGTCGGCTGATTTGACAATGCGATCCAAATTGAGATTATGATCAAGATTAGGACCAGGATCACGACCGCGGTATTGGCGCTTCGTCATCCTATCCGCGATTTTAACCGCAGTCCCAAGTAAACAACCGCGGGAGAGCCGCAGGCTCGCTTGCACCGCACCCGGACAAATGCCCAGCAAACGATACAACAAAGCACTGGAAATGGTGGACGCCCGAAAGGCGTATCCGCTCAGGGAGGCCGTCGGCATCCTGGCCAAATTTCCCAAGGCGAAATTCAACGAAACGGTGGACCTGGCGTTCCGCCTCGGCGTGGATCCCAAACAGTCGGACCAGATGGTTCGCGGGACCGTCCCGCTGCCGCACGGCAGCGGCAAGACCGTTAAGGTCCTGGTGTTCGCCAAAAGCGGCGCGGCGGCAGACGCGGCCCGGACCGCCGGCGCCGAACACGTCGGCTTCGAAGACCTGATCAAGAAATGCCAGGACGGCTGGGCGGACTTCGACGTGGCCATCGCCACGCCTGAGGCGATGACCGAGGTCCGCAAACTGGGCAAGGTGCTGGGCCCGCGTGGCCTGATGCCCAACCCCAAGACCGGCACCGTCACCGACGATACGGCCAGGGCGGTCAGGGAAGTCAAAGCCGGCCGCGTGGAATTCAAGACCGACAAGGCCGGCAACGTCCACGTGATGGTCGGAAAAATTTCCTTCCCCCCCGGACAGATCGAGGAGAACGCGCGCGCGGTGATTGACGCGATCTTCAAGGCGCGGCCGCACAGCGCCAAAGGCCATTACGTGCATTCCTGCACCCTCTCGGCCACGATGAGCCCGCCGGTGCGGGTGGACGTGCACGAATTTGCCACCGTGGCATGAACGCCCCGCCGTTTTAACGCTTCAACTCATTACGAAACATGCGTGCTGAAAAACAAATCCTGACAAGGGAATACGTCGCGCGGCTGAACGCCTCGCCGTTTTTCATTGTGGTCAATTACCAGGGCCTGAAAGTCGCCCACCTCTCCGAATTACGCAAGCGTCTGGCACAGGCGGGCGCGGAAGTTCACGTGGTGAAAAACACCGTCTTCCGGGTCGCCGCCCGGGAGGCCGGCGTGGGTGATCTGAACGGAGCCCTGGCCGGGCAACTGGCGGTGGTCACCGGACAGAAGGACATTTCCGCCGCGGCCAAGGCGCTCAAAAACTTCAGCGCCGAGTTTGAAAAGCCGAAAGTCCGGTTTGGCTGGCTGAACAATCAGCGTCTGGAGGAGGCGGCGATTGCCGCGCTGGCGGATTTGCCCAGCCTGGACGCCCTGCGCGCCAGGCTGCTGGGCCTGTTGGCCAGGCCGCAGACAAAACTGGTCCGATTGCTCAACACCCCGGCCACCCAGTTGGCACGGGTGTTGCAGGCGAAGGCGGAAAAAGCCGCCGCGTAAAAAATTTTGGAGGATTTTCGCTCCGCGGGAAACGTGGAGCGAAAGAACAAACAGGAACAACAACGTAAATCGTCGGTTCACGGGCCGTGAACTGAAAACGTCCGAGGCCGAGGACGACGACGAGACGAAAGAAAGGCACAGCAAAACAGTATGGCTCTGGATAAAGCTAACATCGTGGAACAACTGAGCAACGCGACGGTGATTGAGATCGCCGATCTCGTGAAGGACCTGGAATCCAAGTGGGGCGTCACGGCCGCCGCGCCAATCGCGGTGGCGGCCGCCGGTGCCCCGGCGGGCGGCGCCGCCGCCCCGGCCGAAGCCGCAAAGGACACCTTTGACGTGATCCTGGCCTCGGTGCCGGCGGACAAGAAAATCCCCATCATCAAGGCCGTCCGCGAAGTAAAGGCCGGTCTCGGCCTGGCGGAAGCCAAGGCGCTGGTCGAAGGCGCGCCCAAGCCGGTGCTGGAGGGCGCCAACAAGGCCGACGCCGAGAACGCCAAGAAAAAGCTCGAGGAAGCTGGCGCAAAAGTGGAAGTGAAGTAGATTATAAGTTTTAGCGGGGCAGGTCCATTGGTCCGCCCCGCCAATCCAGGTTGGTTGAAGAAAAAGCTGAATGATCAGTCCGGTTTTGAACAAGTTTGCCGCTGAACGCGGCGGACTTGTCTTGTGTCATTTGAATTGCACCGTGCCGCCGGCAGGTTGCCCGCGGCGCGCCGGCCGGATGCCGGCGGCGTGTTGCACAGATAAATAAAAAGGCCAAAATGTCATCGCGAGTCACAGAACGAATCAACTTCGGCAAGATCAAGGAAATCGTCGCCCCGCCGAACATGATCGAATTGCAGACCAATTCCTACAAGGGATTCCTGCAGGCCGACGTGCCGCCCAAACGCCGTGACAAGAACACCGGTCTGGAGGCGGTGTTCCGCGAAGTGTTTCCCATCGAAAGCTACGACTCCAAATGCGTGCTCGAGTACGATTCCTACGAAATCGGCGAGCCCAAACTGGACTGGCTCGAGTGCCTGCGTGAAGGCCTGACCTACGGCGCACCCCTTTACGTCACCTTCCTGCTCAAGGAGGAAAGCAAAAGCGCCAAGGAAGAGCAGGTGTTCATGGGCGAGCTGCCGCTGATGACCCCGCAGGGCACCTTCGTCATCAACGGCGCCGAACGCGTCGTCGTCTCGCAACTGCACCGCTCGCCGGGCATCGCCTTCGAGGCCACACAGCACTCGAATGGAAAAATCCTGCACAGTTTCCGGGTCATCCCCGACCGCGGCTCGTGGTATGAGGCGCAGTTCGACACCAGCGATCTGCTTTACGTTTATCTGGACCGCAAGAAGCGCCGCCGGAAATTTCTGACGACGACGTTTTTCCGGGCCTTGAGTTTCCTGGACGCCGAAGGCGGCGGCAAGGGCAAGAGCAACGGCGAAAAGACCCGCGGCGGCGACGAGGAAATCCTCCGGTTGTTTTATGACATTGAGGAACTCTCGGTCAAGGAGGCCGAAAAGCTCGAGGACCTGGCCAACCACGTGTTGATCCAGGACGCGATGGACGTGGAAAAGGGCCTCGTCGTGGCCCGCGCCTTCGAGCCATTGTCAAAGGCCGTGGTCCGGCAGATCGCCGAACTGGGCGCGAGCAAAATCAAGGTCGTGGACACCTCCGTGGACGAGGGCATCATCATCAAATGCCTCAAGAAAGACCCGGCCAAAAACGAGGAGGAGGCGCTCAAGGACATCTACCGGCGGCTGCGCCCGGGCGATCCACCCACGGCCGCGAATGCCCGCGCGCTGCTCAAGCGTCTGTTCTTCGACCCGAAGCGGTATGATCTGGGCCGTGTGGGCCGTTACAAGATCAACCAAAAGCTCGGCCTCAAAGACCATGACTCACGGATTTTGACCAAGGAGGACCTGGTTGCGGCGACCAAATACCTGCTGCGCCTGAGGAAAGGCGAGGGCAGCGTGGACGATATTGACCACTTGGGCAGCCGCCGCATCCGCACCGTCGGCGAACTGCTGGCCAACCAGTGCCGCGTCGGCCTGGCCCGCACGGAACGACTGGTCAAGGAACGGATGACCCTGTTCGACCAAAGCGTCGAAGCCATGACGCCGCAAAAGCTCATCAATCCGAAGGCCCTGTCAGCGGTCATCCGCGACTTCTTCGGCCGCTCGCAGTTGAGCCAGTTCATGGACCAGATCAACCCGCTTGCGGAATTGACGCACAAACGCCGCTTGTCGGCCCTCGGGCCCGGCGGTTTGTCCCGGGATCGCGCCGGGTTTGAAGTCCGCGACGTGCATCCGTCGCACTACGGACGCATCTGCCCGATTGAAACGCCGGAAGGCCCGAACATCGGCCTCATCGCCTCGCTGGCCACGTTCGCCCGCATCAATGAGTTCGGTTTTCTGGAGACGCCCTACCGCAAGGTCAAGGACGGCCGCGTGACCAACGAGATTGAATACCTGACCGCCGATCGCGAGGAGCAATTTGTGGTCGCCCAGGCCAACTCGCTGATTGATGACAAGGGCCACTTTCTGACCGACCGCGTGGTCTGTCGCTCGCGCAGCGATTTCATTGACGTGGAGCCGGCGCGCGTGAACTACATGGACGTGTCACCCAAACAACTGGTGTCCATCGCCGCCAGCCTGATTCCGTTCCTGGAGCACGACGACGCCAACCGCGCGTTGATGGGCTCCAACATGCAACGCCAGGCCGTGCCGCTGCTCGTCACCGAGGCGCCGCTGGTGGCGACGGGCCTCGAAGATCGCGTGGCCCGGGATTCCCGCGCCGTCGTCGTCGCCGAGGAGGGCGGCAAAGTCGCCTCCGTCACCGGCAACCAGATCGTCATCACTCATGACGGCCATTTGCCGGAGGCCAAGAAGAAAATCAAGCATGACCCTGAAAGGGGGGTTTGGGTCTATCCCATCCGCAAATTCATGCGCTCCAACGCCGCAACCTGCATCAACCAGAAGATTCTGGTGCACAAGGGGGACCATGCCAAAAAAGGACAGGTCATTGCCGACGGCCCCTGCACCAGGGACGGCGAACTGGCGCTGGGTCGCAACGTGCTGGTGGCCTTCATGCCATGGAACGGCTACAATTTCGAGGACGCCATCCTCATCAGTGAACGCATCGTCAAGGAGGACATTTTCACCTCGATCCACATTGACGAATTCGAGGTGGCCGCGCGCGACACCAAGCTCGGCCCCGAGGAAATCACGCGCGACATCCCCAACCTCGGCGACGAGGCGTTGAAAAACCTCGGGCCGGACGGCGTCATCCGCGTCGGCGCCGAGGTCAAGCCCGGCGACATCCTTGTCGGCAAAATCACTCCCAAATCCGAGACCGAACTAGCCCCCGAAGAGCGCCTGCTCCGCGCCATCTTCGGCGAGAAGGCCGCCGACGTGAAGGACACGTCGCTCAAGGTTCCGTCGGGAACCTACGGGATCGTCATGGACGTGAAAGTGTCCTCGAAAAAAGAAGGGGAGAAGGCCAGCCGCTCCGTCGCCAGCGAGGAGAAGCGCCACGCCAAACAGATCGAGGAGGAGCACAAGAAAAAAGTCGAGGAACTCCGCGACCAGTTGACCGAGGCCCTGAGCAACATTCTGCTCGGTGAAAAAATCCCGCTGGACGTGGTCAATTCCGAGACCGGCGAGATCATCATTCCCGCCAACCGCAAGATCACCAAGACGCTGCTGCGCAAACTAGCCACGGTTTACGACCGGATCGAAATTGACCCGTCACCGATCCGCAACAAAATCAACGAAATCATCGGACAGTTTAAAAAGAAGTTCGATGACGTGCAGATGCAATACGACGAGGAGATCGAACGCGCCGAGGCGGGCGAGGGGGTGGAGACCGGCATTGTCAAGTCGGTGAAGGTCTATATCGCCTCGAAGCGGAAGCTGTCCGTGGGCGACAAAATGGCCGGCCGCCACGGCAACAAGGGCGTCGTCGCCAAGATCGTCAAGGAGGAGGACATGCCGTTCGTCGCGGATGGAACGCCGGTGGACATCGTGTTGAACCCGCTGGGAGTGCCCTCGCGCATGAACGTCGGCCAGGTCCTGGAAACGCACCTGGGCTGGGCGGCGAAACTGCTGGGCTTGAAATTCGCGACGCCGGTCTTTGACGGCATCAAGGAAAAGGACATCCGCGGCTATTTGAAGGAGGCGAAGCTGCCCGAGCACGCCAAGACGATTCTTTACGACGGCCGCACCGGCGAGCCGTTCGATCAGGAAATTGTCGTCGGCTTCATTTACATGATGAAACTGGGCCACCTGGTTGCGGACAAGATCCACGCCCGCGCGGTGGGGCCCTATTCGCTGGTCACGCAGCAGCCGCTCGGCGGCAAGGCGCAATACGGCGGCCAGCGCTTCGGCGAAATGGAAGTGTGGGCCATGGAGGCCTACGGCGCCGCCTACACCTTGCAGGAACTGCTCACCGTCAAGTCGGACGACGTGCAGGGCCGCACCCGGATTTACGAGAGCATCGTCAAGGGCGACAACTCGCTCGAGGCGGGCATTCCCGAATCCTTCAACGTTCTGGTGAAGGAAATGCAGTCACTCGGACTCGATGTGAAAGTCGGCTATACCAATCCGATTGAACACGCGGCCAGTGGCAACGGCGAGGCCGCCGCCGCGTTGAGCGCCGCTTAATCGAAATTATTTGCGTATGATCAGCACCAAAGAAAGCGCCCGCGAACTGCTGGGACTGGACAAGGTCAATCAGGTGGATTACGTCGGCATCACCGTCGCATCCCCCGACGCCATCCGGTCCTGGAGCAAGGGCGAGGTCAAGAATCCCGAGACCATCAATTACCGCACCTTCAAACCTGAAAAGGGTGGCCTGTTCTGCGAACGCATTTTCGGCCCGGTCAAGGACTGGGAATGCTCCTGCGGCAAATACAAGCGCATCAAGCACCGGGGCATTGTCTGCGACCGCTGCGGCGTGGAGGTCACGCTGGCGCGCGTGCGCCGCGAACGCATGGGGCACATCGAACTGGCCGTGCCGGTCTGTCACATCTGGTTCTTCAAGTGCATGCCTTCGCGCATCGGTCTGGCGCTGGACATGACGGCGCGGCATCTGGAGCGCGTGATTTACTACGAGGATTACCTGGTGATTGATCCGGGCAACACGCCGCTCAAGGCGCATCAGTTGCTCACGGAAGTCGAATACCGCGAAGCCATCGAAACCTACGGTGCCGAGGCGTTCGTCGCCAAGATGGGTGCCGAAGCTGTGCGTGAA
>JAGWMQ010000204.1 GCA_028873125.1 Verrucomicrobiota bacterium
AAGGGCTGGCGCCGGCGCGCCAGCGTCTTGGAGTGCGGCAGTCTTCCGCCATTTTTTTGATCCCGAGGCAGTGCGAAAGCGCCAGAGGACTGGCGCAGTCCAAAACCTCGCGGCGGCGCGGACGGTTCATGGGTAGCCTCCACGATTTTGACATCGCGCATTGGGGCCATGAACCGGCGCGGTCGTGCAACGCCGGCGTCCTCGCCGGCGGGTTTTGGCGGCGTCCCGCCGCCAGCTTCCGCTTCGCGCACCGAGACAGTGCGCGAACCCGCGGCCGTGACGGCTCCGCTACGTTTCGGTTCATGGAGAGAGGACGGCCGCATCTCTGAAAGCGCGGATGTCCAGTGGCCGGACGGAAGCGTATGCGGGTCGTGCCCAATCATCTCTTCGCCTTGGTCCAGGCATGGAACTGTTCCACCAGCAGGTCGCATTCACTCCCCGAAGCTCCTGGCTTCATGCGGCGGTCGCGCTGCTGTCAGTTTGGCACGGCTCGGCACTGGCCGGCTCGAGATAATCCTCGTTGCGGGTCAAAATCCAAAAGCTGGCCCCGGCCAGATGCCGCGCCACCGCCCCCACCGCCTTGGCGGGGCCGCGCCGGTGCCGCACCCGCCGCTCCAAATGCACCACATGCCGCTGGCTCCAGCGCGCTTGCTGCCACACCACGATGTTGGTGCTGCCGGCGTCAATCAGCCCTGCTTTGACGTCCAGCAACCCTGCTCGCGCGTCCAAAGGCGGCAACAAGGCGGCAAGCGGTGCCGTTGCGCCGACGAGATGGCTGGTTATAGGACATCGGCACGCCAAAAATGAGACAATTCGAGCGGCCACTCATTGAAGTTGGTGCCAAGCCGTGGAAACCGATTCCGGTTTTGATACCCCTGCCGCAAGCGCGCCGATTATCGGAATATGCGGTTAGTTGTTACGAATTCGCCGCCGTCCAGCCTGACGTTGCCCGACCATGAATTCAACTTCAGTCCCCGGGGATACAGACCGCCAGCGCTGGTTCGGATCGAATAATTTACCAGGAGATCCGCGCCGCTTCCGCTTCCTTGCAGGACGTTATTCACGATGCTCACGCTGGCATGGCCGTCTATGCTCAACGCGGTCGTGTCCTTCGCAGACGCGCTGGGATAGACCACGTTGCCTGCAATCACCAAATTGGTGATGAAGGCGTTGGTGTCATATTTGCCCAGATTGAATTTCGAGGCGTCGGTGAAATAGGCGATCCCGAAGCCGTGTTCGGCCGGCCTTAGGACATTGTTTTTGATGATCACGCCGTTGAGATGATAATGGAGCATCACGAACCGAATACAGTACTTGACGTTGTCCATGACATTGCCCTCGATCAATACGTTTGTGCCGTTCCAGGTGTCCCGATAAATTCCGGTGGCATTGGGAAGGTTTTCAGCGCGATTGTGGAGGAGGATGGCGCTGCTGGCCGTATAAGCATTAAAAAATGCCGGCTGTCCGGGGCCTCCGACAGCGACGTTTTCCGCCAGATTATCGCGTATGACCGCTCCTTGAATATAGGGATAAGACAACGAGCGCGAGTATTCGCCGTCACTGTCAATGGTGATGCCCGACGCGCCACCTCCGTTCCATGCTGTCACCGCGGGCTGTGTGACAATTCAATCCTCAATCACACAATTGGTCGCATTGCGAATCGGGCTGCGTCCGAATTCGATATACAACACAAAGCATT
>JAGWMQ010000205.1 GCA_028873125.1 Verrucomicrobiota bacterium
TCAGATGCGTCCGGGAATCCAGTGGCAACCCGTAGGGCTGGAGAACCGTCTTGTAAAAGGCAACCTCCTTGTGCGCGACCGACGGCGGGAACACGTCCAGCCCCAGAATCCGGTCCCAGACCAGATTGTATTTTTGGCTCCAGGTGCCCGGCTTGTCAAAGGCCAGGCGGTAATGATCATTGTCCGCAGCCACTTTCATCCAATGCCGCGCGTCGGCCTCGGCCAGCGCCGCGTATCTCCGCGCGTCGTCCTGGTCGCCGCGCCGCCGGCAGAGGTCGCCGTAGGCGGCCAGCGCCAGAATGGCTTTCACCGACAAATTGGCGTTGTGCGCCAGATGCCCCATGAAGTCGTCGGTGCAAAGCTGGTTTTCAGGGTCCAGCCCGAAGTTCTCGAGAAACCGCGCCCACTGCGTCAGTTGCGGCCACCATGGTTTCACGAAGTCCGCGTTGCCGTCGTCGCGCGCGACAGCGTCGCAGAGCAGGAGCAGGTTGCCGCTCTCCTCGACGGGCATGCTTTCCCCGCCGTTGTCGCGTCCGGTCACGATGGGATACGTGCCCAGGTCGTGCGGCGCGAAGGGAAATTTCCAGCGGGGCGACGCGGCATAGGACAGGATCGGCGCCAACGTCGCCTTGGCCAGCGCCGGGCTGAGCAGGAGCCAGACCGGGTCCATGGGATAAATTACGTCCACCGTCGCGATGTCGCCGTTGCTGGTGTTTTCCTTGGTGAAATACAGCGGCTGATTATGCGCGTCGGCGGCCAGTCCGCAGGCGGCCACGCATTCACGATAGGCCAGCGCCGCGATTTGCGCGTAGCGTTCGCCGCCCACGCGCGCCAAATCCGCCATCAAATCCCGGTCAAACTTCTCACAGCGTTTGAGCAACGACGGATAATCCTTCGCCGCCGTCTGCAACAATTGATCCGGCCCCATGCCGTTGCGCCGCCAGTAAGGACGCAAATTTTCGCCGTAATACTTGATGGCGTAAATTTCATCATAGGCCACGATCACCTGCCGCCGCACCGGCGCCGCGCCAACGCGGCCGAGGTCGAAGACAAACGCCAGGACCGGCATGTCATCATTCACCGCGCGGGGCATTCGCCGGTCGTCGCCTGCGGGCAGCGTGCCCTCCGCCACGAAGTCGTTCAGCAATGCTTGATTGGCGCCGATGGCCGACTTGGATTGGCCGGTCAAGGCCGCCGCGTAGGCGTATCCCCAATCAATCCGGTGGTCATCGCCCGCCGAACCGAGAATCGGTTGAGCCTCGGTGCCGACCCGCAGGGCGGTCAGGGGGCCGGCCGAGCTGCGGGACCAGACCACCGGTTCGCCCGGTTGGTTGACCGCCAGTTCGGAACTGGTGCTGTCGTAGATCGCCACCTCATGCTTCGCGCTGTTCACGGACCGCACGCTCCATGTCAGATAACTCAATGGCCGCGAAAACACCTCCAGGTCGTGCGGCAACGCCGCCATCATGAACGTGAGTTGGACGCGCACGCCCGCGCCCTCAAACTCGTAAATGCTGCGGGTGGGCGTCACGCGGACGGAAAGCTGCGGCAACGCCGGCGCGTTGGTGGGATCGGCGCCCATCAACCGGTAGGTCCGGCCGTCCACGCGGATCAGGCTGGCCAGCGCCTGCTCGCGCCGGGTCCAGTGTCGCGTGTTGTCGTCGGTCAGTTTGTCCGCCTC
>JAGWMQ010000132.1 GCA_028873125.1 Verrucomicrobiota bacterium
TTACTCGGGGAATTGTTAGAGGTCAAGGACTGACATGAGGCGGACCTCTCACGCCGTGCTTTCGCTGAAACTGAAAAGGCGAACGATATTCCGTTCGCCATTCGCAATTTCAGATTTGATTTCGCTCAATAGCGGTAATGCTCCGGCTTGTAAGGACCTTCCACCGGCACGCCGAGGTAGTCAGCCTGCTTCCTGGTGAGCTTGGTGAGTTTCACGCCGATTTTTTCGAGGTGCAGGCGCGCGACTTCCTCGTCCAGTTTCTTGGGCAGACGATAGACGCCGACCTGGTAGCTGTCCTTGTGCTTCCACAAGTCCAGTTGGGCAAGACACTGGTTGGTGAAGCTGTTGCTCATTACGAAGCTCGGATGGCCTTCGGCACAGCCGAGGTTCACCAGCCGGCCTTCGGCCAACAGGTAAATGCTGCGGTCGCCGGGCAGATCGTAGCGGTCCACCTGCGGCTTGATGTTGACCTTGCTGACGCCCTTGGCCTGATTCAAACGGTCCACCTGGATTTCGTTGTCGAAATGGCCGATGTTGCAGACGATGGCCTGGTCCTTCATTTTCAGGATGTGCTCCAGGGTGATGACGTCGCGGTTGCCGGTGCAGGTGACGTAAATGTCCGCCTCGCCCAGCGTGTCCTCGACGGTCCTGACCTCGAAACCTTCCATCGCGGCCTGCAGCGCGTTGATGGGGTCCACCTCGGTAACGATGACCCGCGCGCCGAAACCGCGCAATGAATGGGCGCTGCCCTTGCCGACGTCGCCGTAGCCACAGACGCAGGCGGTCTTGCCGGCAATCATCACGCCCAGCGCGCGTTTAAGCCCGTCGGCGAGCGATTCGCGGCAGCCGTAAAGGTTGTCGAACTTGGATTTGGTGACCGAGTCGTTGACGTTGATGGCGGGAACCAGCAGTTTTCCGGCCTCGAGCATCTGGTAAAGGCGATGCACGCCGGTGGTGGTCTCCTCCGAAACGCCCTTCCATTCCTTGACCGTCTGAGTGAACCAGCCCGGGCGTTCCTTGGCGCACTTCTTCAACAGACTTTTCACGACGGAGACCTCGTGGCTGTCGCCGGGCGTGTTCACCCAGTTGTCGCCTTGCTCCATTTCATATCCCTTGTGCAGCAGCAGCGTGGCGTCGCCGCCGTCGTCAACGACCAGTTGCGGGCCTTTGCCGCCCGGATGTGTCAAGGCCTCAAGCGTGAACCGCCAGTATTCCTCGAGCGACTCGCCTTTGAAGGCAAACACCGGAACGCCGGCCCGGGCGATGGCGGCGGCGGCGTGGTCCTGCGTCGAGAAAATGTTGCAACTGGCCCAGCGGACCGAGGCGCCGAGCTCGGCGAGCGTCTCGATCAGCACCGCGGTCTCGATGGTCATGTGCAACGAGCCGGAAACGCGCACGCCTTTGAGCGGTTGGAACGGGCCGTATTTGGCGCGGATGGCCATGAGGCCGGGCATTTCCTGTTCAGCCACTTCGATTTCGCGCCGGCCGGAACCGGCCAGCGAAAGGTCGCGGACGTGATAATCTTCTTTCACACCGTTGCCGCCGGTCCTGGCGGGTTTGATGCGTGGAGGAGAAAGTTTGATGGCTGGCATATGGTACCTTGAAATGTCGGAGGTTGAAACTTGACGGTCAGACCGACGCGGGCGTCCGCACGGCGCGTCCGGACGGAGGAGCCTGCCTCTGCGTGGACGGAGGCGCGTCGGATTTGGCCCCGCCGACGGCGCGTTTGAGTTCCTCGATCTTGTCCGTGCGTTCCCATGTGATGTCCGGATCATCCTTGCCGAAATGGCCGTAGTTGGTGGTTTTGGCGTAAATCGGGCGGAGGAGATTGAGTTGCCGGATGATGGCGGCGGGCTTGAAGTTGAACATTTCACACACGGCTTTTTCAAGGGCTTCATCGCTCACGACGCCCGTGCCGAAGGTGTTCACACACACCGAAACCGGATCGGGATGGCCGATGGCGTAGGCAAACTGGATTTCGGCGCTGGTCGCCAGGCCCGCGGCCACAATATTCTTCGCCACGTAACGGCCCATGTAGGCCGCGCTGCGGTCCACTTTCGAGGGATCCTTGCCGCTGAAGGCGCCGCCCCCGTGGCGCCCCATGCCGCCGTAGGTGTCCACGATGATCTTGCGGCCGGTCAGGCCGGTGTCACCCTGCGGCCCGCCGGTGACAAACCGTCCGGTCGGGTTTATCAGGAATTTCGTCGCCCTGGTCAGCAGATTTTGGGGCAGGGTTTTCCTGATGACTTCCTCAATGCAAAACTCCTTGATGGTGGCGTGGGCGACTTCCCGTCCGTCAAGTTTGTCGGCGTGTTGGGTCGAAATCACCACGCTGGTGATTTCCACGGGCTGGTCATTTTCGTAGCGGACCGAAACCTGGGTCTTCGCGTCCGGGCGAAGCCACTTCACCTGTCCGCTCTTGCGGATGCGCGTCAGCGCGCGGCCCAGTTGATGCGCATACATGATCGGCGCCGGCATCAACTCGGGCGTTTCGTTCGTGGCGTAGCCAAACATCAGCCCCTGGTCGCCGGCCCCCTGCTCGGCGGTTTCCTTGCCGGCGGCGGCGCGCGCGTCCACGCCCTGGGCAATATCGGGAGACTGACCGGTGATGGCGTTCATGATCAGCACCCGTTCCGCGTGAAACACGTCGTCCTCGTGCGTGTAGCCGATGTCGCGGATGGCCTGGCGGGCGATCTTCACGAAGTCAATGACGTCGCTGGGATTCTTCGCGCCGATGCTGGGGATGGTGATTTCGCCGCCGACCACGACCAGGTTGCACTTGGCGTAGGTTTCGCAGGCGACCCGGCTGTGCTTGTCCTGCGCCAGGCAGGCGTCCAGCACGTAGTCGGAGATGGTGTCGCACACCTTGTCCGGGTGGCCTTCGCCGACCGACTCGGACGAAAAAATGAAATTCTTGCTCATGGCTGATATTGTTTTGTTATCATATTGACGTATCAAGATTTGATGATATAAAAATTTGGATGGCCGTCAAACCTTTTCGGAAAAAACTTTTGGCGTTCAAAGGTATGTCCTCAACCTTGAAATCCTTGCGGGCGCTGTCCGACCCGACGCGGCTGCGCATCGTGGCGCTGCTGGAACGCGACGAACTGTCGGTGGCCGAACTCCAGGAAATCACGCGGCTGGGCCAGTCCCGCATCTCGACGCACCTCGGTCTGCTGCAGGATTCCGAACTGGTGCAGTCGCGGCGCGAGGGGAAGCGGACCTTCTACAAGCTGAATCAAAGCGCCGACGCCGTGGCGGGCGAATTCATTGAATTGGCGATTCGAGGCGCGAAGGAATTGCCCGAACATTCCGGCGACCGGATCAATTTGAGGCGCGTCCTCAATCGCCGCCGCGAACAGGCCCAGGTTTACTTCAACCAGATCGCCGGACGCTTCGACCGCGTCTATGGGCCGGGCCGGTCCTGGCAGGCCTTCGGACATTTGCTGCTGCGGATTCTGCCGCCGTTGGTCGTGGCGGATCTCGGCGCGGGCGAAGGGTTGCTGAGCGAATTGCTGGCGCGCCGCTGCAAACGAGTCATTGCCGTGGACAATTCCGAAAAGATCGTCGCCTTTGGCGCCGCCAAGGCGCGAAAAAACGGCTTGAAGAACCTGGAATTCCGCCTCGGCGATTTGCAGCATCCGCCGATTGACGCCGGCAGCGTGGACCTGGTGATTCTCAGCCAGGCGCTGCATCACGCGGAAATTCCGGAAAAGGCCATTGCCGCCGCGCATAACATCTTGAAACCCGGCGGACAAATCGTGATCCTCGACTTGTTGCGGCACAGTTTTGAAAGGGCGCGCGAACTTTACGGCGACCGCTGGCCGGGATTTGCCGAATGCGATCTGCAGCGCTGGCTTGAAGCCGCCGGTTTCAAAAGAATCGAGATCAGCGTCGTCGCCCGCGAGGAACAGCCGCCGCATTTCCAGACCATCCTGGCCGGTGGCGAAAAATAATTGGCAATTGGCGCGGCTCGCCGTTCGGTTCATTCTTCCACCGAGTGAACCCGCCATTCGACAAATTTGATCCTCGTGCGGCGCAATGGCGCACGGCCAACGCCCTGGCTCTGGCACACGCGGCCGACCTCGCCTACGAGGACGATGCGGACAAAATTCTCCGGCAGCTTCAGAACTGGGGATTTCCTGCCGCCGGTTGCCGGGTGTTCACGATGGAAACCGCCCAGGCGCTGGCTGCCGCGAACGAGGAAATGATGGTCTTCGCGTTTCGTGGCACGCAGCCGGGAAAGGTGGCGGACTGGCTGGTGGACGCCGAGGTCCTGCAGGACCCGTGGCGCCAGTTTTTCAGCGGACCGGACCTGGGCCGCGTGCATCATGGTTTTGCCCGGAATACGGCGCGGCTGTGGGACCTGATCCGGGAATTCGCCGCGGCTGCGGGACAGAATGGACCTTCATTGTGGGTTTCCGGCCACAGCCTGGGCGGCGCCATGGCGGTGCTCGCCGGAGCGGCTCTCTTTTGTTCCGAGCGCCAGCCGGTCCGCGGCATTTACACCTTCGGGCAGCCGCGCGCGGGCAATCCAGCCTTCGCCAGGCGCTTCGGCAAACGGCTCAAAAATGCCCTCTTTCGCGTCGTCAACAACGACGATCTGGTTCCGCATGTTCCGCCGGTGTTCATTCCGTTTTTGCTGGTGCCGCCGCACGGCCCGATCTTTTACCGCCACGCCGTCCGGCTATTCTGGTTTGACGCCGCCGGTAAACTCCATCCGCCCGCGTTCTGGTCGGCGCTGCGCGAAGCGATCCGTTTCCCCGCCACCCGGCGCCGTTCAGCCGTGCAACTGCGAAGCGCGCCGGCGGCGTTCGCCCCGATCAGCGACCATTCGCTGGCCAGCTACATCCAAAAATTGCAGGCCTGGCTGGACGCGGGAAATCACTGAAGCCGTTTCCAGGCTGCCCATCCGGATTCAGCCGGCGGCGATGTTCACCAGCCTCCCGGGCACGACAATGATCTTTTTGATGGTCTTGCCGGCGAGGAAGAGTTTCACCTTCTCGGAATCTTTTGCCGCCGCCTCCAAGTCCGTCTGGGTGGCCGCGGCGGGAACCTTGATGACATCGCGCAATTTGCCGTTCACCTGGACAGGAATCTCGATCTCGCTCTCGACGAGCAGCGCCGGGTCAAATTTCGGCCAAGGCGCATAAGCCAGCGCGGCATGCGGAGTGCGGGGCGCGGAGTGCAGCTTGTCCCACAACTCCTCCGCCAGGTGCGGCGCGAAGGGCTGGAGCAAAATCAAAAAATCACGCAGCGCGGAGACCGGCTTGGTCTGCCACGTCATCGCGTCATTCACGAAGACCATGAGCGCGGAAATGGCGGTGTTGAAGCGCAGGCCGTCCAAGTCTTCCGTGACTTTTTTGACGCAGGCGTGAAGCGATTTCAACTGCGACGGAGTTGCGGCGGCGTCCCGGATTGACGAATCCAATCTAATGAGGTCCGACAGTTCTTTGCGTTCCGCCGCGTCTTTCGCGATTGTCTCCGCCTGCTCAAATTCCGTTTCCGAATGTTCGTCCGCGAACAGCCGCCAGACGCGGCCGAGGAAGCGATACACGCCCTCGACATTTTTTGTGCTCCACGGCTTGGTGTCTTGCAACGGGCCGAGGAACATCTCGTAAAGCCGGAAGGCGTCGGCGCCGTATTCGGCCAGGATGTCATCCGGGTTCACCACGTTGCCGCGGGACTTGGACATTTTCTGTCCGTCCTCGCCGAGGATCAGCCCCTGATTGACGAGCTTGAAAAACGGTTCCGGCGTGGAGACGCAGCCGAGGTCGAACAAGACCTTGTGCCAGAACCGCGCGTAAAGGAGATGCAACACGGCGTGTTCCGTGCCGCCGACGTAGAGATCAACTCCCGGTGCGGCAGCGCGCGCGAGCGTGCTTTGACCTCTTGAATGGAGCGAACCGACGTTCGCTGCTGCGGAATCCGAACCCATCCAATAACGTTCCGCTTCCTTGCCGACGAACGCGCTGGCATTTTTGGCGTCGAGGTAGCGGAGATAATACCAGCACGAGCCGGCCCATTGCGGCATGGTGTTCGTTTCGCGCATCGAGCCGTCGCGCAGGTTCACCCAGTCCTTGGCGCGGGCCAGCGGCGGTTCGCCCGAGGCGGTCGGCTTGTAATCGGTCAATTCCGGCGGCGAAACCGGCAGGGCGGATTCAGGCAGGGCTTCGTGGTAAAGATTCCCAGCGGCGTCGCGCCTCCAGACAATGGGGAACGGCTCGCCCCAGTAACGCTGCCGTGAGAAGAGCCAATCACGGAGCTTGTAGTTGATGGTCTTCTTGCCGAGGCCCTTGGCTTCCAGCCAGGCGGTGATTTTCCTCTTGGCTTCGACGGTGGGCAGCCCGGTGATGGAAATCTCCGGACCAGTCGAATTGACCGACACGCCGTCGCCCACAAATCCCCGCCAGTCGGTTTTGGGATCGGGCGGCTGGACGACCTGCACGATGGGCAACCTGAACTTCGTGGCGAACTCGAAGTCGCGCGTGTCGTGCGCCGGCACGGCCATGATGGCGCCGGTGCCGTAACCTGCGAGGACGTAGTCGGCGATCCAGATGGGAATTTTTTCGCCGCTGGCCGGATTGATGGCATAAGCGCCGGTGAACACGCCGGTTTTCTCCTTCGCGAGGTCCGTGCGTTCAAGGTCGCTTTTGCGCGCGGCGCGTTCGCGGTAGGTTTCGACGGCGTCGCATTGTTCCTCGGTGGTGATTTCGTCCACGAGGCGGTGTTCCGGCGCCAACACCATGTAGGTCGCGCCAAACAACGTGTCGGGCCGCGTGGTGAAAACGCGGATGATTTCCTCCGACCCGTCCACGCGAAAATCCACCTCGGCGCCTTCGCTGCGGCCGATCCAATTGCGCTGCATTTCCTTGAGCGACGGACTCCAATCAATGCCGTCCAGGTCGGCCAGGAGCCGTTCGGCGTAGGCGGTGATGCGGAGCATCCATTGTCGCATCGGCCTGCGGAGGACCGGGAAGCCGCCCACTTCGCTCCGGCCTTCCACCACTTCTTCGTTAGCGAGGACCGTTCCGAGTTGTTCGCACCACCAGACCGGCGCTTCGGTCACGTAGGCGAGGCGCTTGGAGTCCCGATAAGCGCGGCGGGCGGAATCGCTTTCCACTTCCGGCGGCCAGGCGAGCGTCTCAACAGGCTCGGCCTTGTTGATTTCCGGATTGAACCACGAGTTGTAGAGCTTCAGAAAAATCCACTGGGTCCATTTGAAATAATCCGGGTCGGTCGTGGCAAATTCGCGCGTCCAGTCGTAGCTGAAGCCGAGCGATTGGATCTGGCGCTTGAACGTGGCGATGTTGGCCTCGGTCGTCTTGCGCGGATGCTGGCCGGTCTTGACGGCGTATTGCTCGGCGGGCAGGCCAAAGGCGTCCCAGCCCATCGGGTGGAGGACGTGAAATCCCCGGGCGCGCTTGTAGCGGGCCAGGATGTCCGTGGCGGTGTAGCCTTCCGGATGGCCGACGTGCAGCCCCGCGCCGCTCGGATACGGAAACATGTCCAGGATGTAAAATTTCGGCGGAGCCTGGCCGCCGGCCGTCAGGGAATCGGCGCCATGCCGCTTGGCGAAGGGATGGTTCTCCGGAATTTTTTCACCCGGGTTCCAGGCCCGGAAAGTCTGTTGTTCCTCCCAGATTTGCTGCCACTTGGGTTCGATCAGATGAAACGGATATTGTCTGCGGCGGCTCGACATAGAGGCGCCATTTTGCGGAAAGAAACAATCCGGCGCAATGCGGAAGAAAAGGACGCCGCGGTTTGGCGCGCGTCTCCGCCGGCGGCGAGAGATTTACAGGGAGAATCTCGCGCCTTTGGCGTCGGCGGCGAACATCTTCACGGTGTCCAGTGACAGCGCCTTCAAGTCCATGCCCGCCAGCTTGAGGGCCTTGTTGAGAATGTCGTGCGGCACCGTCACGATGTCGCAGCCGCAATCCTCGGCCTGGAAGATGTTGAGCACCTCGCGGACGCTCGCCCAGAGCAACTCCGCCCGCGGCAATTGACCCAGGAGTTTCTTGCTCTCGCGCATGTGCGGGACCGGGTCCACGCCCGTGTCGGCGATGCGCCCGGCGAACACCGAGACGAAGGCGGGCACCTCCGGGCTCAGCGACCGGGCGACGCCCGCGACTTGTTCCAGGGTCAGGATCGCGGTCACGTTCAATTTCACCCCCGCGCCGGCGAGGTCGCGGACCAGCGGCAGCGACGATTCGCCGCGCGTGTTGGTGATGGGGATCTTGACATAGACGTTTTGCGCCCAGCCGTTGATCTTGAGCGCCTGCCGTTTCATCTCGGGAAACTCGTCGGAGAACACCTCGAAGGAAACGGGCTTGGCGGTGATGCTGTGGAGAATGTCGCGCGCGAAGGCCTCGAAGTCGGCAACGCCCGCCTTGCGCATGAGCGTGGGGTTGGTGGTCAGGCCCTGAATGCGCGGATTGGCGTTGAGCAGCAGCATCCCCGCCTTGTCCGCGCCGTCGGCGAAGATTTTGATTTTCAAACTATCGAGATTTCTCATGCGTTGCGGGGCTGCAGGATAAAGGCGCCGAGTGGATTTTCAACTATTTTCACGGCGGATCATGAGGCTTGAAATTTCGGTCGTTTTTCTCAAATTCCGTCCTTGACACTCCCGCGCGCTTCTGGTTTGCTTTGCAGTCTTTTGCGGAAAAAAGTTATGTACGCAGTTTTGGAAACGGGCAGCAAACAATATCGTGTGGCGGCGGGCGACATGTTGGAAATCGAACGCCTGGCCATCGAGCCGGGCCAGCCGGTCACGTTTGACCGCGTGTTGCTGGTCAACAACGACGGCAAGGTGACGGTGGGGGCGCCGACGGTGGGTGGCGCCAGCGTGATCGCCGACGTGCTCGAGCACAAGCGCGGCGAGAAGAAGCTCACGTTCAAGATGAAGCGCCGCAAGGGGTATCACAAAACCATCGGCCATCGGCAGGAATTGACGGTCGTTAAGATCAAGGAAATCAAATTGTAACAGGACGGGCATCGTGGCCCGCGCGTTTTGGGATTTTGCCGCGGCCCCGGACGCGGGCACCCCGCACCCACTCAAAGTTTATGGCACACAAGAAAGGTCAAGGCAGCGTCCGCAACGGGCGCGACAGCGTCAGCAAGCGGCTGGGCGTCAAGGCGTTTGGCGGCGAACTGGTCAACGCCGGCAGCATTCTCATCCGCCAGCGCGGAACCAAATTCGTCGCGGGGCAAAACGTCGGCACGGGGCGCGATTGGACGCTCTTTGCGCTTCAAGGCGGCAGGGTCAAGTTCGATAAAAACGGACGCCGCGTGAATATCGTGGCTGAACCGGCCGCGGCCACTTGATTTTGATAAAAACCAACTTCAGAGCGAGGCCGGC
>JAGWMQ010000133.1 GCA_028873125.1 Verrucomicrobiota bacterium
GAGTCCTGCGTGTGAGGCGAGAATCCACGAAGTTGGATCTCATCAATGAGTTTTTGACGTAGTGGAGTCATAAGACCCCACTATCGCTCATCGTCACCGCAGCAAACGACCGCCCAAGGCTACCGCGAAGCGGTTTAGTTCAATTGCCTTTCTCAAGACTTACCTGCAAGTGAGACTACAGCATTACCCGCATTATTGCAAGCGATTTCTGGCATTTGTGGGCAACCAGTGGCAGAAAATACGGTGTCAGGCGTTGTCGGGACTTTAGCTTGTGTCGGCATTGTGTCATTGCCGGATTCTGTGTCAGGGTGTGTCACCGGCCAGCCAATCAAAACGCGCCCTAGCTAACGCAGCGATGCTGGGCGGGCATTGTGGCGACGGCCCACGTCTCTCCGCCACGCCGGTAGCAACAGCAGAATGTCTGCTACCGCCCTCGCTTCCGGGCTTTGTCCCGTTCGAGCGCGGCGTGAATCAATTCAGCGTCGAGCCGGGCGTTGGTCTGGCGAAGCCGTTCCATCGCTTGCGGCAACTCAATGAGTCCACGCGCCGCCGCCTGTTCCAGCAAACCAATGGTGCCAACCACGGCCAACCCGCAATGAATCGCCGCGTTGCGTCCGGCGCGGTAGTCCATCAAAACGGCGTCGGCTTGGATTTCTTGCGCGAGACAGATTGCTTCCAATTCGCCCGCGTCCACGTCCAGCGCGAGATTCACAGTCTTGGGCGACTGGACGGCAACCCATGTCGGCAACGAAGCTGCCCACTGGCGCACGGGCGGCGGCGTGTTCGGCTGTTGCAGTTCCCGGAAGACTGTCGGCGGAATGACCACCTGGCGGAACAGGCTGGGCAGGATGCTTTCGGCGCCGCACAATATCAGGTATGTGTTCATGGAAAACGGTCAACCCCTGTGTCTGGCTTGCGCGGACTTGGATCATCTGGTGTTCTTGCCAGCCGGCGACGCCGCCCTGTCGCGGCGGGCGCGCAAGCACAGCGTGTTGTCGGCGGTGGTGGTGCGATTCAGCCGGACGCGGAAACGCTACGAGCGGCAGGGATTGCTGGTAAGCGTCGAGGGACTGGCCCAAGCGGAGGCCGAGTGCCGGGGCGACGCAGCCGAACGGGCCGCCGCGCGGGAGCGGGCTGCGGTGCAACGCGCGGCAGAAGACCGGGAGTTCGTGGAGGCGCTGACGCAGGCAATCCTGGCGCAGTATCCTGGCTGTCCGCCGGAGGAAGCCCGCCGGGTCGCGCGGCACACCGGCCAGCGCCCTAGCGGCCGGGTGGGACGGTCAGCGGCGGGGCGGTCCTTGGAGCCGCGGGCGGTGGAACTGGCTGTGCTGGCCCACCTGCGGCATGAACACACCCACTACGATGAACTGCTGATGCAGGGCGTGGATCGGCTCGACGCCCGGCGGTTGGTGCGGGAGAAAATCGAGCAGGTCAGGCGGCGGTGGTTGGGCGGCTCAAAATCCGACTGAAAGAGGGGTGGGCGCGGGCCGGGCTGGGTGAATTGGAGTCACGAACGGTTGCGAGGTCCTTTGTGGTCCACTGCGCGAAAATTTCCGCTCGCCCGGACCTGGGGAGCAGGATTGCCGGAAAAAGAGCTTGAAACGGAACAGGGCGGAGGATTAAGTCGCTTCTGGAGCAGTGCGGCTTAAAAGTCGGGCGCAATCGAAATTGCACTGGTTGGCGTCGCCGGGTGCAAGTGCGGAGCTTGTGTCCCTGGGTTCCCGGGATGGAGACGCCGTTTCAAGCCGCCCATTGCCAGGATTCGCATCAGCCAACCGTCTGCCCGTCGTGTGTTAAGCCACCTCCTCCGGCTGCAGCGCGATGGCGAAGCCTTGCTGGAACAGCCTGAGCTTTCCTGGGTGGATATGCCGTTGGCAGGCACGGGTCTGGAAATGTCTGGACAAAGTGGCCGGTTGGCGCGCGTTTCGGCTGGCTAGCCAGGTTGACCGGGAAGAAGTCGGCCCGGTTGATCTCCTTGCCCTCGGCCCGGTCCGGCCCGATTGGGAGGTGGACCGGCTCATTCGCCGGCGGATTCAACGCCGCCTGGTCAGCCTGGCCAGCGTCACTGAAAAGGTCGAAGCGCTGGCTGAGACGCGGCCGCCTCAAAGGCCCTGAGGGCTTTGGCTCACAAGTTATCCAGCGGACTGCGGACGCCCAAGCCGCTCTTGCGCATCGAATGAGTGTAAATCTGCGTCGTCTCCACGCTCTTAGGCCACTCAAGCGTCACCATGAAGCGCATCGCCAAATATCTTCTGATTGCCTTGGGCGTTTTCGTGCTTCTCATCATCGCCGGTTACATTTACTTGCTTCTACCGCCGAACGATGGTCGAACACCAGCGGAGAGGCGACAGATTGCCGATGCTTGTTTTGCCATGTTGCACTCATCTTTGACAAACGAAGACACCATCAAGCCGGATGACCCAAGGATTCCAAAGGTTATCCGAGATTTACATCCGATTGGCATTATCATAGACCCGAATTCCGACGTGCAGATAGATTTCACCAAAAAGCCGGGAGAGTATTTTATTATGCGCCTTCCGGGTCACACCAATACCTGGATTTTATGCGCTGCCGGTGTAGGCATTCCATTTGGCCCGCGCGAGGTATTACGGATGGAGCATGATTGAGTAGCCTAACACAGCGCTGGAGCCAACGCCGGTTACGCCTGGCAGTTTTCGCTGCGGGTTTCGGGTTGGCGAGAGTCGCCGGCGGCGTGGCTCAGCTTTTGGTCGTTAGGCAAAGCACACCACGATGAGCGCGATATCCAAAGAGCAGTTAATCGAGCAGCTACAACGAGTCACGCGCGATAATGGTGGGCGGCCTCCTGGTGAATCACGGTTTTATCGGGAGGCCAAGCTCACCAAGGAGAGCCTGTGGGATGCAGACATATGTTCATACGGAGATCTTTGTGAGCTTGCCGGGCTGCCGCGTAACCGGCTTCAGCAACAGATGACCCCGGATCAGTTGTTCGAGCCGCTCGCACTTCTCACGGCGAAACTCAAACGATTCCCTAATCACACAGATCGCGAGATGGCTCGTCGCCGCGATGTGGCATTTCCCAGTTACGAGGCTTACCGAACCGCCCAAGACAAAAGTGGAGCGCTTGAGCTGCAGCTTCTCGACTGGTGCCGCTCACGGCCAGAGCACTCGGCAGCTCTGGAGATTATGGAGGCGCACGTGTCTCAGCAGGACGGCCGCCCGCAGCCCACGCGGCGGGGACAGAGACCGGTGAACGGTTACGTTTATCTGATGCGATACGGAAACTCGGGCCGCGATTATAAGCTTGGCATGACCGAGCGAGTCGAGCGACGGCATGCTCAGATTTCCGGGATGTTTCCCGGGGACGTTCGAGTTATCCACGTCATCGAGACAGATGACCCAGCAGGTATCGAGCGGTATTGGAAGCGACGGTTTGAGAGCAAGCGAGTTCCAGATAAGGACGAGATTTTTCGTTTACTGCCGGAGGACGTAGCTGCATTCAAGTGGAGGAAATATCAATGATGCCGCCTAAAGGCGCGTTAGATTTTTACACGGTTCTTCAGAAGTGGAGAGGCACGAATAGGTTATGTCAATTTCACCCCGCCCGATGACCACCTTTTCGCACAGGGCTTCGGCGATCTTCCGCCGGTCATCAATGGGCAGTTTTGGCCAGCGGTCATAGAGGGTGCCGGCCTCGGCCATGATGTCCTCGGCGGACAGCCGGTTCACTTTGAGCAGGTCAATCTCGCCCTGGAGCTTGGGCAGTTCGGCCAGAAGCTGATGCAGCCGCTTCTCGGCTGGATGGTAAAACTCGCCGAATCCCTCCGGCGTGATGTGGCCTTCGACATAGAGCCGGTGGGTCTGTTTCATTTCCTCCCGTATCTTCTGGATGGCCTGCTGGTGGACGACAATGAGGGCTTCCTTTTGCTTCAAGTTCTGCTCGGCTTGGACGATTTGGCCGGCCAGCTTCGTGGAATCGGCGAAAAACGCTTTCAACTCGTCGTGGAACACCGCTTCCAAGTCGGCGATGGCGATTTTGTTGTTGCACTTGCGGCACAGGTATTTGGGCGAATCCGTCCGCGCATACATCTTGCCGCCGCAATGACACCACGCCAGTTTGCTGAAAGTTTGCGAGGGCAACCGCCCTGGCCGCTTCCATTTCTTGCCCTGTTCTTCGATGATTTGATTGACCTGTTGCCACAGTTCCGCCGACACGATGGGTTCGCAGTCAATCCGCCCCCACTCTGTCTCCGGCTTGGGCACGCTTTTCCATGAGCCGACGCGCTTGGCTTTGTTGAAAAAATACACGCCCTTCGCCGATGGGTCGGTCAAGATGTCTTTGATTTGCGTTTCTTCCCACTGCCGGCCTTTGCGCGTCCGGTAGCCCTTGGCGTTCAACATCTGCGCCACCGTGTATTTGCGGCGGTGTTGCAAAAACAGTTCGTATGCCTGCCGGCGGATGGGGGCTTCGTCGGGGTGCAACACCATCTTGCTTTCTTCGACCTTGTAGCCGTAGGGCACGCTCTTGTTTAAGAGTTTGCCCAGCTTGGCGCGGGTCTGGAACGAGGCGTTGATGCGGTCGGTAGTTTCCTCCCGTTCCCATTGCCCCATGCCCGCCAGCATGGTGAAGAAGAACCGGCCGCTGGGCGTGCTGGTGTCAATGTTTTCCTGCAAGGAAATCATGTCGGCGCCCAGGGCGCGAAACTCGTCGGCCAGTTCAAGCAGTTCGCGGGTGTTGCGTGCAAGGCGGGCGAGCTTGGAAAAGATGAGGCCGGTGATGTGGCCGCGGCGGATGTCGGCCAGCATCCGCTTGCATTCGGGATGTTCCTTGATGGTTTTGCCGCTCCAGCCCTTCAAACCGGCCAGGTCATAGACTTCGACGACCTTCCAGCCGCGCCCCGCGGCATACGCCCGCGCGCGGGCTTCGTGGATTTGGGGGGAATCGCCGCGCGCCTGGTCTTCGGTCGAAACCCGAATCCAGACGCCGACCCGTTTGCTCAGAACACTTTTTTCCTGCATACCACGAGTTCCTGCCAAAAAACAAAACGGGATTCAAGGACAAACTTTGGTTTTTTGAAAAAAGCGGCCAACAAAAAACCGGCACACGCTAGTTTTGTGTCGGCTGTTTGCTTTTTGGCTTTTCTCATGCCCGCGCACTTTTCCTGCGCGCGGTCATGGTCGCAGATGCAACCTTATTCCATTGCATCCACTTCGCCTTTTTGCTTCTTGCCTTTGATGTCAATGGGGTGAGGCGGGAAACACAGCTTGTCGCTGTCAAACGCAATCGCGATGCGCGGCTTTTCCTTGCCCCTGCCATTGACCCGCACCTTCATCATTTCCTCCTGCTGTTCGTTGCGGACGACAATGTCGAGGAATTGGTTTCCCCCTTGTCCCTTGCTGGCGCGCTCGCTGGTGATGGTGGCGTAGAGTTTCATTGCCCGATGGCCTTGCGAATCCATTCTATCACTCTTTCGTTATAGCCGCCAATATGCCAATCCTCGACCTGCTCTGGCGGCGTGCCGTTGCCCTTGCCGTGATAGCAGTCGCCCCGTTTCCAGTCGTAGAGGGTGGCGATGCCGTCGGGCGTGCTGATAATCCATTCGACCTGGGTTTTGTAGCCGTCGCCCTCGGCGGGTTGGCCGAAGGCGGCAAGCAATCTGGAATATGGACAGGTTATATCTCCTTGCCCATGAGTTCCGATGACCAGGGATGGGACATCGTAGCAGGTGGCGACGCTTCCATCCCACAAGATGGTTTTGAGCTTCATCTGATTTGACGGCGGTCAGTCTTGGCCGGTTTCCTCAACCATGAACGCCCCCGCGCGCATGGCGTCGCCGATGATGCTGTGCGTGCGCAATTGCCTGGCGGTGAGCCGTTGGACGCTCTCGTCAATGTGATTAACGATTTTGAACCGTCCGCGGGCGGCTGGGGTGATGGTCTTTCGCGAGATGAGGCACCCGTCCAACCAAACCCGAAAGTCGTGGTGCCCTTCGGCGATGGCTCGGCGCAACTCGGCTGTGTTTTTAATCTTTTTCATGGCCGGTGTTTGGATGTTTATGTTTTCGACCTTTCTCGATGGGGAGCCAGGTGAATACATCGTCGTTGTCGAGGTGTTCGAGGATGAACGCCTGGTCGCCCTCGTCGCCGTCGGGATTTTGCCCGATGGTGAATCGGAGCGTGCCGAAGTATTTTCTGCCGTCCGCCGTAAGCTTGATTTCGAGGTAATCGTTGCCGCCGATTTGGACGCGACGGCGTTCGCTTCTGACCGTTGCGTTGAGTTTCATGGTTTTAGAAGCACTCATAGCGGATGTAATCCTGACCTTTCTTTCTCGCCCAGGCGAGGTCGGCTTTGATGGCTTCACAGTCGAATTCGTCCAGTTCCAATCTCTGGGCGTTGGCCAACGCTTTCCGCATCACCGCCACGCTGACTTCCATCGTTCCCGAACCTTCCGAATTGCGGCCATCCCATATCCCCTCGCCGTCGAAAAACTCCATCAGTTTCTCGTCGTGCCAGCAGTTGAATGAGGGGGCGCGGTCAAGCCGCATTTCGAGCACTTTGTAGGCGCGGACGCTCATGTCAGTCCGTTGCGCCTGCCTCTTGGCCTGCGACCGCCAAGCGCACGGCTTTTAATTCCTCGCCGATGCCGTCTTCGATGTCCGTCAGGCGGGAATAGATGCGGCTTTCGCCGGCGTCAATCCGTTCCTCCAGCCGTTCAAAGGAACGGCTGATGGACACGGCGACATCATCGCCACTCTTGAAGATGAGCCGCTCCATCTTTTCGGGCAATGATTCCAGGGCGGATTTCACTTCCTTGATTTCCTTTTGCATGTTGTCAATGAGCACCGCCACTAGCCGGCGGCGGGGAAGCACAACCTTATGGTAAGCGCGTCATGCTTCCCATGAGCGGCGCAAACGATTTGCGCAACCGAGGGAAACACGGGGAGGTTTTTGAAGTTCCTTTCTGCCTCCATCCTATCATGCCGACCGCCAAAAAGTCAAGCATTTGCAAGGGTTTTTGGCGATTTTGGGAGGGCAAAACCGGACGGTTTTTTCAGAGTTCAGCGCGCCGCAACAGTTCGGTGTTGATTTCGGAAAGTTCGGCCAGCCAGCGTTGATGATTCTGATGCGCGGCGATGCCTTCGCGGGCTTTTTTGCGCTGGCCAGCCGTTTTGAGCAGGAACTTTCGCACCCTGCCGGTGCCCAGGCATTGGACGAGATAATAAAAGGGGCCGTGCTTGAAGCCACGCCGGCAGCGGCAGTTGCGTTTGCCGCACGTCAGGTAGTGCCGGACATAGGAGGCCCGCAGCAAATTCGCCGGCGGATCAAGCTGCGCCAGCAACGCGGCCCTGTGTTTCCGCAAGTTCAGCGTGGTTTCCTGCCGGATTGTCTTAACCATATTTATAGTCAAAGACAACCTCCGCCGCCCCGCAAGCCAAAAACCTCGCTTTCAGTCCCTCACCGGCGGCGCTGTTTTGCCCAGGCCCAGAGCATTTCAATGGCCCGGCCCAGAACGCCCGCCGCCCCGCGGAAATTGCCCGAGCCGCGCGGCTGATTGTCCCGCGTCCACCATTCGTGAAAACCGCCGATTCGCTGGACCCGTTCCGCCATGGGCCGCAGTGCCCGATAGGCCGGCGCGATGCAGCCGTGCTGGACCAATCCTTGGATCATGCGGCCGCCAAACCAACTCCAATCCCCGCCGTTTTGATAGCTATACGGCTCCCGCATCTGGGGGTTCTTGAAGTAGCCCGCCGGGTAAGGCGGGTAGAGCGTCAGGCCGATGGAGGCGGCACCGGCCGCCCGCACGTCCGCCGCCATGTGGTCCAGCGCTCCTCCGACTTCTTCGCGCGTGAGCAGCCCGGCCTGGACCGCCACGGCGGTGCCGCCGTGATAATAAATCGCGTTCTCGTCGAAATCCTTCGGGAAGGGCGAGCCGTCAAGATAAACGTGGGGGATGAACTTCCGTCGTTTCGCGTCCCAGAGGTGTTTGCGGATGTTCTGCTTGAGCTGGTCGCCGATGGTTCGCCAATGAGCCCTCTCGGGCGCGCTTTCCCCCAGCAGTTGCAGATAGTTCTCAACTGCGAGGACCAGCATCGCGTTGGCGTAGATGCTCAAAGCGCGGTGCGAATGGGCGTCCAACGCCACGCCGGGGGCATCTTCCGGCTGCACGTCGCCCCAATCGGCCGTGGTCCCGCCCCAGACCAGGCCGTGGTTCGGATCAAAGCGTTCGGTCAGAACATAGTGCAACGCCTGGCCCAGACGGCGGCGAACCGTCGCCCCGCCGATGCGCTCCCGCAGGAGTCCTTCATCGCGCGTGGCGGCGACGTATTTGAAGACCGCCTGGACCAGCGACGATTCCTGGTCGGTCTCGACGGTGTTTTTGAAGGCCATCAGGCCGGGGGCCAGCGGCGTGGTGCGATAGGCGGATTTCACTCGGGCCGGATTCAGCGGGACATAGCCGTCCACCAGGTCGCCACCGGGGCCTTGGAATTTGAAAAACGTCAGGAGCGCCTCACGGAAACGCGGCGACGGATTGACCTCGAGGGCGACATTGATGAACGTGTTCAGGTCACGAATCCAGACCTGCACATAGTTGCTGCCGGCGTTCAGGCCGCCTTTCAAGAGGTTTTGCGCCAGGCGATGCACCTGGCGTAAAGTCGGATCGGCCAGAATTCGCGCTGCCAATTCGGCCCGGGCCGGTGGGACCCAACCGCCGGTTGCCGCTCGAGCCGCGGGAACAGAAATGGTTTGCGCCAGCGCCCGCGGCCACGCGGCCAGCGCGACACCGCCCAGGGCAGCGGTCTTGATGGCTTGGCGTCGTGCCATCGTGTTTTTCTCTCCAGTCCCGGTCGGCATTCGGTTTGGCAAATCCCCACCGGGCGCAAGCCCGAAAGCTCATTTCGTCCGGCGCATCGCCTCGGCCAGCATCTTGTGAACCATGTCCTCGCGCAGTTTGTTTTCCTCGGCCGAAAGCTGCGGCAGATGGCGGCGAACGGTGATCCCGCGGCGCTTCTGCTCATTCGGCGGCGCTGGCGGCTGCGGTTTAGCGTCGAGTTCCTCCGCCAGCTTCCGCAGTTCGACAATGAATTCGTCGGGCGAGTAATAGCCGACTTTGGCCGCCTTTTCCGGCCCCAGCCCGCCTTTGACGGCGGCGGCGATGTTTTCCAGCCGCTTGGGGCTGGTG
>JAGWMQ010000134.1 GCA_028873125.1 Verrucomicrobiota bacterium
GCCCCAGGCGTTCGCTGGCCAGAACGCTCCGGGTGCCCACCAGCAACGGCCGGCCGGTCGCGTGCCATTTTTCGATTTCGGCGACCACTGCTCTCCACTTGCCCCTTTCATCGCCAAAGAAGCGATCCGGCCACTGTTCACGGAGGCAGGGCCGGTTGGTGGGAATCGGGACCGTGGGCAGCCCGTAAACCTGCCACAGTTCGCCGGCGGCCTCCCGCGCCGTGCCGGTCATCCCCGAAAGTCGGTGGAAACACCTGAAAAATCTCTGAAAACTCAGCCGCGCGATGGTTTCGGCCGGGTCGGAAATCGGCAGCCCCTCCTTGGCTTCGATGGCTTGGTGCATCCCTTCGCGCCAGGTGCGCTGCGGCATGGGCCGGCCGGTGAATTCGTCCACGATCACGACCCGGCCGTCTTCAACGATGTATTGCTGGTCGCGATGGAAAAACTCGCGGGCGACGAGCGCCTGAACGGCCAACTCGAGCCGGCGATCGTGACCCTGCCACAATCCCGGCAAACGCGAGGCCTGCCGGACCAGTTTTTGCAGGCCAGCCTTGGTCAGCTCAATCTCCTTGTAGCGCAAATTTGCCTCGTAATCGGCGCCCGGTTCCAGAACCCGGACCATTTCCTGCGCCCGCCGGGCGGCTTCGCGCAGCGACTCGTTCTTGTGGCTGGCCGAAATGATCAAGGGCGTCACCGCCTCGTCAATCAACACGCTGTCGGCTTCATCCACAATCGCCGTGTGCAATCCGCGCAACACCAGGCCGCCCCCGGTCTGCGCCGACGGCAGGAGCATCCGACGAATCAGCCGGCGCGTGGGATGTTGCATCCTTCCCAAATACAGCCGGTCGCGCAGAAAATCCGCGAGCAGTTCCTTGCTGGTCACGTAGGCCACGTCGCAGCCGTAATTCCTGGCGCGTTCGGCGGGAACGCTCGCGGCGATGACGAAGCCGACCCGCACGCCGCAAAAATGGTAGAGCGGCTCGAGCCATTCGGCGTCGCGTTGGACCAGGTAGTCGTTGACCGTAACGATGTGGCACGGACGCCTCGTCCACCCGGCCAGAATGGCGGCCAGGCCGGCGGTCAGCGTCTTGCCTTCGCCGGTCGCCATCTCGGCGAGATAGCCGCGATGCAGCGCCAGGGCACCCGTGAGCTGGACCGGAAAAGGCCGCAGGCCCAGCTTGCGATCCGCCGCCTCGCGGATTGCCGCCAGGGCGGGCGCCGTCAGGTTTTCCGTCGCCCGTCCGCCGCGGCGGAATTGGGCGCGAAACTCCAGAAGCCGCCGCTGCAACCGTGCGTCGGACAATTCCAGCCATTCGCGCTCCTGCGCGAGAATGGTCTCCGCGTCGCGCCGGAGGGATGCCAGGATTCCCCCGCGGCGGCGGTATTGGCCAAAGGCGCCGTTGACGAGCGCGTCCAGCCCCGTGAGCGGGCGCGAGGGCACGCGGTAGTCGCTGCGGCGGTAATCGTGCGTGGGAATCGCCAGCATCGGTCAAATCTGGTAACGCCTTTGGAGCAACTGCCACAGGTCCCGGATCCAGCGCGGCAAGAGGGGTTCGGGCGGCAGCTTGAACCGGATTTCCCCCGACCGGCCGTCCAGCAGGCGCGCGCTCTTGAGCGACTCCAACCGGCCGCGCACCTCGAAAAACGGTTCCACCGTTTGGACGCCGTTGGTGTCCCCCGCCATCGTCACCGGCACCTGCCCGCCCGCCGCCCATCCCAGAGCCGCGGACGGAAGAATGTCCTGTCCCCCGGGAACCACCTGCCAACGGACCACCGGCAGGGTCACGCCCGCCCCACCCCAGAGCCGGACGCCGGCGTCCCGGATTTGGCGGTCGAACAAGGCGTTCACGTCGTCCTCGCCCACTGTGCCCACAAAGTCGAAGGAAGCCGGATTGACCAGCAAACCCAGGTCGCTGCCGCGCTCCAGCCAACTCCCCCGGCGGTCGTCAATCTCCGGCGCCACCCAAAGGCCGCTCTGCGGCGCCCGCACCGTCAGATTTGCGGTGTCGCGATTGAGCTTCGCCAACTGGTCCCGGATGGAATCGCGCAGTTTAGCCAGAGGCGCGAGGTCCGCCGGCTCCTCCTTCATCGCCTGCAAGAGCCGCGCGTTGACCTCGTCGAGGTGGGCTTGAGCGGCCGCCCGTTCCAACTCCAGTTCCGGGTTCTTCAACCGGAGCAGGGGCTGGCCCGGCGCCACAAAACTCCCCGGCCGGGCCAGCACCGCTTCGAGTCTGCCCGCGGTCTGGTTGGCCAGCAGGCTCCGTTGCGCGGCCATGACGACGCCCGGCGCGCGGAAGCCGCGGGGAAAGGGAACCACGGCCAGCAGCAGCACCAGCAGGCCCGCGATGCCCGCCGTCACGCCGACGGCGCGGTGGCGCACGCGGTCCAACCGCGGACTGGCGGCAAGATACTTGAGGAACCGGGCCGCGGGGACCACCGCCCAGGAAACCAGGCAGACCGCCGCCATGACGATGCCAATAATCAAAAACCGGTCGGCGACCACCAGCAGCACGCCGCTGAAAATAATGACGCGGTAGAGGCTGCTGGTGATTCCGAAAATCGCCAGCCAGGCCGCCTCGCGCCGGGTGTCTGCCGGCGATTCGGAGTTTTTCATGCCGAACAGGCCGCGCTCGGCCCAATGCCGCAATTGCCTCGTGGCGCGCTGGTTCAAGTTCGGAATCTCCAGCCAATCGGACAGGATGTAATAGCCGTCAAACCGCATCAGCGGATTGATGTTGAAAATCACCGTCGAAACCGAGGCGACGAACATGATGTTGTAGGCCAGGCTGTGCAGGACCCCCGGCCCGCTGCGCGCCCAGACAAAGGCCGCGAGGGCCGCGATGAAAATCTCCACGATCATGCCCGCCGCGCCCACCAGCATTCGCTTCCACCGCTCGCGGAAGCTCCAGGAGGACGTGGCGTCCACATAGGGCATGGGCGTGAAAATCATCAGCATCACGCCCATCACGTGGACTTCGCCGCCAAACCGCCGGCAAAAGTAGGCGTGGCCGAATTCGTGACAGGCCTTCACGAGGACCAGCCCGAGGTAGAGCAGGAACAGATTGTTCGCCGCCAGGATGCCCTCGCCCTGCGCGCGCAACGCGCCAAAGTTGTCCACCACGATGTTCAGCCCCCAGCCGACGACCAGGAGCCAGAGCAGCGCGCCGAACGGGCTGATCAAGGTCCGCGCCACCGGCAAGGTTCGGACCAGAAAGCGGTCCGGGTCCAGCAGCGGAAACCGCATGAACATGATGTTCAGAAACCGGAAACCGATCTCGCGCTGTTTCCGCTTCTTGTAGCGCTCGAACAGTTGCGCGCTGTCGGCGGCCAGGTCGTATTGCAGCAGGTTGGCGAAATAAAGCTGGGATAGCAGTTGGATCGCCGCCTCCTGGCTCGGCGCGGCGTCGGGGAAGCGATCAAGGCACTGCTGCCACGCCTCCTCCACCGTCCGATCCGGACGGAGGCGCGAAACGAATTCGTAGGCCGCCGGGCGGAGACGGAAGTATTGGTTGCTGAAGGGATTTTCCAGGACCATCCAGCGGTCGCCGCGGAAATTCTGCCGACGCACCCTGACGACCGGGCGCAGGCAGATTTTCTGGTTTGCCACGCGATACCACGATTCGCTGAAGGTCTTGTCCATAGTCCGTAGTCCGTAGTCAGTAGTTCTTAGCTAGTCGGTGCCGGCGGCTGCGCCAATGGAATTGATGTAGGAATTTAATTGCGGGGCCAGATTGTCAACCAGCGGTTTCAGTTTCTTCACGTCAGTTGCGGTCAAAAGATTTCGGCGAAAGGCGCGGCGGAGAAAATGTTGCGTCTCGTTCAGCGAACCACGGGCCATCTTTGCAAATCGCTTATTGTCCTGAAAACTGCCGCGGCCGGTTCCTTCCGCGATGTTCGCGCCGACACTGTCTGCCACGTGGACAATCTGGCGGCCCACCGTTTCCTTCGCGAACCGGTCCCAATGCACAACGACGTTCCAAATCAAATCGGCCAAATCCTCCGCCAACTTGTAAATCCGAAGCTTTTCAAAGTTCGTTTTCATAAATTTTTGGTTCTTGCCGTAGCCCGCGGCAAAAATGCCAAACCACCCTCCGAACTCATGGCTACGGACGACGGACTACTGACTGCGGACTCAAAACCAAAGTTTCATCCGTAAAAAGTCCACTGTTCTATGTGTCAAAATCCAGAACAGCGTCCGTTTGTCCGTCGAGAGCTTGCACAGGCCGGTCATCCCCGGACGCCACCACGGCGCCGGGCCGTTGACGGGCCGCAGGCGCACCAGGAACACGTTGCCGTCCTTTTTGGTGACCGCCGCCGGCTCGATGGTTTGAATCGTCACCGGAAACTTGAGCTTGGGCTGCGTGACAAAGGCGATTTCGCCCCGGCTCCTGCCCAGGACGTGTTGCACGTCGCTTTCCCGGATGTCGGCCTGAGCGTAGAGCGTGTTGATCCGGGCCACCTTGAACAGCACGTCGCCCTGTTTGACCGGCGAGCCGATGCGCTCGCGCAAATCGCCCTCCACCACCACGCCGCGGAAACCGGCGCGGATGACGGCGTGGTCCAGGCGGTAGCGGACCAGGTCCAACTGCGCCTGCGCCTGCCGGGCCTGCGCCTCGTCAATCCGCATGTCGGCGATGTGCCCGTCCGCGCGGTCCTTCTCGGCTTGACGCTGATAGCGCGCCAGGTCCGCCAGGGCGGCGGCCTGATCCAGCAGCAACTCGCTGCGGTTCAAGCTCAACAACCGCTCGCCGTTGGTCACCGTGTCGCCGGGGCGGACAAATACCCGGTCAATGTAACCGTCGAACGGCGCGGTCAAATACTCCGCCTCGGCGCTGCGGAGAATGAAATTGCCTTCGACGCGGTAGGTGACGCGCACCAGGAAGAGCGCGGCCACCCCCAGGGCGAGGAGAATCGCCGCGACCTTGCTCCAGGTGTGCTCCGGGCCGAGCCAGCCGGCAAAATGCTCGCGCGCGCGGGCCGCCCAGCGCGCGCCGAACCAGCGGTCGTGCTGCTTCAATTCGCTCAATCGCCGCACCACCTGGTCGCAGGCCAGACGAAGTTGCTGGAGATCGGCGGCGTTGAAAGCCGCCACCTGCCGTTCGCACAGCAGAACGGCGACCCCTTTTCCGTCGAGCCGGAGCGGCACGGAGCAGACGTTCCCGGATTTTTGGTCGGCGGCGAATTTTTCATGGTCGCGCGCGACGGTGGTCGCGCCTTCCGGCGGCGGCCAGAGAATCTCCTCGTCCTGGTCCGCGCATTCCTCCATCGCCGCCTCGAGCGCCTGCGCGGCCGCCATCTGGCGGTCGAACTGTTCGGTGCGGCTCATGGCCCGCAGGCGGATGTAGCCGCCTTCGACCCAGCCGAGACTGGCGCGGTCGCAGCGGAAACGCGTCGCCAGGCCGTTGCAGAAGGCCAGCGCGGCGGGAAGGAAACGCGTCGCGTCGTTGACCGGCACGTTCAGGTCCAGGACGGCGGCGAACTTTTCCACGTCGGCGCGGGCCTGTTGCGCGGCGAGATGTTGCTGGAAAGCCGCGGGAACGTCCGCCACCAGGTTCAGGCGCACGAGCGATTCCCGGGCGGCGGCGTCGGTGAAGTCCTTCAATTGCGCGGCCAGGACCGCCTCGTCCTGGGGACGGGGCAGTTTCAGACGGACGGCCAGGGTGAAGGTTCCCGCCGCGTCATCGGTGGCCTCCACGAAATTCCCGCCGCGCACGCACCGTTCGGCGACGGATTCCAGTTGCGCATTGAATTGCGTTCGCGCGCGGGACGGTCCGGCGCCCGAACTCCAGTCGCCGATCCGGCTCCAGCGCGGCGTCTGTTCCGGATGGCCCACGAGCAACGCCGCGGCGTCGGCCGCCGCCAGGCGCGAGGCGGCGTTCAAGAAGCGCGGCCAGAAATCCCTGGGCGCGCCGGCAAATTGCCGGAGGGCGGCCAGTTCCTCCATCGCGCTCAAAAAATCCGGTTCCATAAGCTCACTCGACGGTCATGGTTGCGGCCAGGCCCGGGCGGATTTTCCCGCCGGGATTGTCGAAGATCGCCTTCACCCGGGCCAACCCGCTGGCCGGGTCCACGACCGGGGAAATGAAGCAGATTTTTCCGGCGACCTCCCGGCCGCCGGTGATCCGGATTTTCACGGACTCGTCCAGCCTCAGCCTGGAGGCGGCCACCCCGTCCACGTGCCCGACAAAGTAGCAACGCGCGGTGTCCACGAGACGCACGAGCGGTTGGTAGGGGGCGACGGCGGCGCCGGGCTTGAGCAACACCTCGGTGATGGCGCCGGAGAAGGGCGCGACGAGGCGGCGGTCGGCCAATTGTTGGACGGCGATGTCGTATTCGGCGGCGGCGACGTTGTATTCGGCCTGGGCCTTGGCCAGGTCCTCCTTGCTGACGGACCTGGTCGTTCGCGAAAGCTCGCGCGTCGAGTCCAGGACCATCCTGTTCTGGTCCATGACGGCCTTGCGGCGCGCGACTTCGAGCGCCTCCAGTTTCTTGTCCAGTTCCAGAATCACGTCGCCCTTTTTGACCGGGTCGCCTTCCTTGAAGAATTGCGTCCGGATGATGCCGGCGTCGGCGAGGCCCAGCGTCACGTCCAGAAAAGGCTCGGTGATGCCGTCCACTTCCATCGGTTCGGAACGGGCCGGAAGAACACCGGAGGCGAGCATCGCGGCGGCCAGAATCAAAGCGTTCGGGAGTTTCATGGAAAAAAGTCCTTTGTGGCAAGGGAGGTTCTTCAGCGGCGTCAGGCGGGTTTCATTGGATCATCGCCGTGAAAGCGCCGCCGGCCCGGCTTGGCGCCGCAATTGGTCGCGGGTGACATCCAGGCCGCGGTCCTTGAGAATCGAGCCGTCGCTCACTTCAATTTCCAGCAGGGCGCCGCGGTATTGGGTGAGGGCGCCAGCCAGGTCCTGCCGCGAATCGAGCAGGTCCGCCTCGACTTCGAGGACCTTGTGGGCGTCCACCGTGCCGGCCTCCAGGCGCGCCAACTCCGTTTTGAGCAGTTCCTCGTTGTACCGCACGACGGTCCGGTAACTCTGGATGCTCTGCCGCCAGGCCCGCGCCTTGCGAATGGCGATGTTCAGGGTGTTGGCGATTTGCGTTTGCACGCCCCGGAGTTTCAACGCCGACTCCTGCAAACTCAGGCGCGCGGCGTGATAAAGATTGCGGCCCTTGAGGTTGCCGCCCAACGGCACGATCAACTCCAGCCCGACCGACCACGAGGGGTAATCCTCCGACGCCGCCACCTGCCACGAGTCGTCGGGGTTCGCCCCCAACCCGTTGAAACCATAGGCGGCCTTCAAATCCAGTTCCGGAAGCAGTTGATTGTTTGCGACGCGGTAACGCACGCGGTCCTGCCTGATTTTTTTCTCTTGGATGAGATAATCGGGATTCAGGGAGAACGCCTGCTGAAAACAGGACTCGTAATCCGGCGGCGCATTCGTGGTGCGCGCATCGTCCAGGACGCGGAATTCCGGGCTGCTGGAAACGGGCCGGTGCGGATCGGGCCAAGCGCCGGTGAGCATTTGCAGGCGGCCGAGCGCGTCGTAATAGCCTTGCACCGCCTCGTTGCGCTTGGTGTTCCGCAGCGCCAGGGCCGATTGCGCCTCCAGCACGTCCAGTTCCGCCCCCTGCCCGGCCTTGAGTTTCTGCCGGGTGTCGTTGAGGACCTCCCGCGCGACGGCGACCGATTCGTCAAAAAAGCGGACCTGTTCCTGCGCAAAATCCAGATTCCAATAGGCGCTTTCGGCCTGATAGACGGTCAACATCAACTGGCGGCGGTATTGCTCGAAGGCGATGTCCGAATCGAGCGCGGCCAGCCGGTAGGACGCCAGCGTGGGCGCGAAGCCGGCGTTCTTCAACAGGGGTTGCGTGAACGTGGCGCCCACGAAGGTCTGGTATTGCTGGATGAAGGGATTGTTGGTCGTGCCCAAAAACGGATACGGATTGACGTTGTTGACAAAATCATCAAGGGTGTAGCCGAGCCGGATTTTCCCGCCCGTCGGAATCAACGTTTCCAGTCCGCCGTCATAGAGCGTGTTGCGCTCGGAAAAGAAACCTTGTCCGGCCAGCGCCGCCTGCTGCTCGACGTTGTTGGTGCGCTTGTTGACCTCGCGCGCGATGGACGCCTCCAGTTGCGGCTCAAACGCCCCCAACTCGCCGCGCGCCTTGCGGCGGTTGACTTCCGCCTCGAGCCGCTGCGCCTGGATGGATTCGTTGTGCCGGAGAACCTGGCGCAGATAGTCCTTCAACGTGAAGGCCGCAACCGCCGGGGCGTTGGAGACGGATTCAGCTTGGGCGCTGGGAAGCGCGAACCCCGCCGGCAAGATCAGCGTTAGTCCTGCAGAGGCGAACCGCATCAAACGAAGAGCGCTGCCACACATCATCCGCCCTCAGCATAGTAAGGCAACGCCTCCTGGCAAACTTTTTTGCCTTTGCTTTGGAAGCTGGATGCTGCAGGCCGCAAGCTGGCTGGTCCTGGGGTGGCCGACGGGATTTGAACCCGCGACAGCCAGATCCACAATCTGGGGCTCTAACCGGGCTGAGCTACGACCACCAACCAGTCGCAAGAGGCTACCTTTGCCGGCGCCCTCCGTCAAGTTTGGGCCGGCCCCCAACGCAGGCGGAGCCGGACATCCTGCCCACGCCGTCTTGCGCTACATCCGCGTGAGGAGGCGGAGTGGGGACATTGAAGTGGCTCGAGCCGGTGTGCGGGCGAGAAGACGCCACCGGCTTCGCCGCTCAGGTAGAATGTTCCAACCGCAGAAAATTCTCGCTTCGCCGGAAATTTCTCACAAAATGGCTTGGCGCTGGCATGAAAGCAAAAATCGTCATCACGCCCAAGAAGGCCGTCGTGGACCCGCAGGGCAAAACCGTCCGTAACGCGCTCGAACAATTGGGGCATCGCGGCATCAAAGCCGTCCACGTCGGCAAATACCTGGAAATCGAGATGGACGGCACGGACCGGGAATCCGCGCGCGCGGCCCTGGACGGGGCGTGCCGCAAATTTTTGAGCAATCCGGTGATTGAAGATTACCACTTGGAAATCGCACCATGAATCGTTGAAGCTTGATGGGATGAAGCGTTAAAGCGGAAAACTGCCCTCCGCTTCAACGTTTCAACCT
>JAGWMQ010000135.1 GCA_028873125.1 Verrucomicrobiota bacterium
GCGGTCTCTTTTGCCGTCAAAAACCTGGGCGCCGTCGGCGGGGTGATGATCACCGCCAGCCACAATCCGCCCATATTCAATGGGCTCAAGCTCAAGTCCCATTACGGCGGCTCCAGCGGTTCGGACACCTGCCGGGCCGTCGAAAGTTTTCTGGACAAAAATCGGCCGCAAACCGGCCATCCACCATCCGCGATCCGGATCTCCGACGTGCGCCCGCCTCATTACGCCGCGCTCAAAAAGCTCGTGGATTTCCGGCGGATCGCCAGGTCCCGGCTTCGTTTCGCGCATGACGCCTTGTTCGGCGTCGGCGCGGGTTGTTTTGAAGAATTGCTCGCCACGACGACCTGCCGGGTCACCACCCTGAACGCCGAACACAACCCCTTCTTCGGGGGCATCAATCCCGAGCCGATTGAGCAAAACTACGGGCCGAGCCGGACATTTCTGCGGAGCCACCCGCACGACCTGTGCCTGGTGACCGATGGCGACGCCGACCGGGTGGGCGGCATGGACGGCCGGGGCAATCCGCTCACGACCCACCAGATCATCTGTTTGCTGCTGCACCATTTGGTCGTCAACCGGAAGCAGACCGGCCGCGTCGTCAAGGCGCTCACGACCACCTCGATGGTGGACCAGATGTGCGCGGCGCACGGCTTGCCTCTCGTCGAAACCGGAGTTGGCTTCAAGTATGTCTGCGCGGAGATGCGCAAGGGCGGCGTGCTCCTGGGCGCCGAGGAAAGCGGCGGCATCGGTTTCCCCGGCCACATTCCCGAACGGGACGGCTTGGCGGCAGGCCTGATGCTTCTCGAATTGCTGGCGACGGAAAAGGTTTCCGTGAACAAAATCCTGGCGAAATTGGAAAGACAATTTGGCCCGCACCGTTACGGCCGGATCGACACGCATTTCCCGCTGGAACGGCGGGCGGCGCTCATGGACTTTTTGAAAACTCATCCGCCGGACAGGCTGCTGCTCTCGCCGTTGGCTGACGTCAAGACCTTCGACGGCGTGAAATTCATCGCCGCCAATTCCTCCTGGTTGATGCTGCGCGCTTCGGGCACCGAACCAATTTTGCGGATTTACGCCGAGGCCCGCACCGGAGCCGCGGTGAAGCAATTGCTCAAACTGGGCTTGGGCCTGACCCGGCGTTTAATTTCCGTCAAATAGTTGTTGCGCCCGGAAGCATTCGTGCTATGATCCGCGCTTCATTTTTGGATCGCAATGCCGACTATCAATCAATTGGTTCGCATGGGCCGGCGCCGGGTCAAATACAAGTCCAAGTCTCCGGCGCTGCAAAACTCGCCGTTCCGCCGCGGCGTGTGCATTCAGGTCATGACCCGGACGCCCAAGAAGCCCAACTCCGCCATGCGCAAAGTGGCCAAGGTGCGCCTGACCAACGGCTTCGAAGTCATCGCCTACATCCCGGACGAAGGCCACAATTTGCAGGAACACTCCATCGTGCTGGTGCGCGGCGGGCGCGTGAAGGACCTGCCCGGGGTGCGGTATCACATCGTTCGCGGCACGCTCGACGCCGCCGGCGTGGAAAAACGCCGCGTCAGCCGCTCCAAATACGGGGTCAAACGTCCGAAAGCCGGCGCCAAGCCCGCCGCCGCGGCCTCGCCGGCCGCCGCCACCCCGGCCAAGTGACCCGGCCGCTTTCAACGCTTCAACGATTTAACGCTTTAACGAACCCATGTCCCGCAGACGACAAGCCAGCAAACGGCCTTTGGCCAAAGACGGAAAATTCCAGAGCGCCCTGGTCTCGCGCCTGGTCAACACCGTGATGAGGGGCGGCAAAAAGACCACGGCGCAGCGCATCGTGTATGGCGCCTTTGAAAGCATCTCGGTGAAAAACCCGGCCAGCAATCCGGTGGAAATTTTGCAGCGCGCGGTGGACAACGCCAAACCGCGCATCGAGACCAAGGCCCGGCGCGTCGGCGGCGCGACCTATCAGGTGCCGCTGGAGGTGCCCACCGACCGGCAATCGGCGCTGGCGCTGCGCTGGATCGTGAATTTCGCCGACGCCCGGAAAGGCACGCCCATGCGCGAGGCGCTCGCCGCGGAAATTTTGGAGGCCTTTCAGGGACAGGGCAACGCCATCCGCAAACGCGACGAGATCCACAAAATGGCCCAGGCGAACAAGGCCTTCGCCCATTTCCGATGGTAAATCCTCCTCTATCGCGCTAATCCGGCTGACCGTCGGCGACCACGGGCAATACCGCTGGTCGTGAGTAGCTCGATCTTCATTCAAAGTCCTTCGCTGGAAGCGCGGGGCAGGCGGATGGTGAAGGTCGCGCCCTGGCCGGGGCTGCTTTCGCAAATCACTTCCCCATCCATGGCCAGAACCAGTTTGCGGACGATGCTCAAGCCGAGTCCGGTGGACGGTTCACCGCCGGTGGGCCGCGCCGAGAGCCTTCCGTAACGGCGAAACATCCGGGTCCTGTCCTCGGCGGTGAAGCCGGGGCCTTCGTCGCGAATCGCGCTTTCGACATGGCCGGGGGCGGGCCGGACGGACACAAAGATCCTTTTTCCCGGCGGCGAAAATTTGACGGCGTTCGACAGCAGGTTGTCCAAAACCTGGCCGAGGGCCGAGGCGTCGGCGCGGACCGTCGAGTCGCCGGGCGGAAGCTCTGTGCGGATCTCCAACTCCTTGCGACGCGCCATTTCCTGGTATTGCCGGACCACGGCGGCGGCGGCGTCCGCGAGGCTGACGACGGCGGGTTTGGGCACAAAGACGTGGTCCGCCGCGGCATTGGCCAGATATTCCTTCAAGTAAGTCAGGGATTGCACGCTGGTGCGGCGGATGTTGTCCGCCAGTTTGACCAGGCGTTCATCGTTGAGACGGGCAACGCGGTCGCACAACAGTTCGGCGCTCATACTCATCCCGCCCAGGGAATTCTTCAAATCGTGGGTCAGAATGCCGATCAATTCATCCTTGTCTTCGGCGATTTGCCGGAGGCGGTCGCGGGCGACTTTCAGGGCCAGTTGCGTGCGCACGCGCGAGATCAATTCGGCATGATTGAACGGTTTGGTGATGTAATCCACCCCGCCGGCGTCCAGGGCGCGAACGATCAGGTCCTTGTCATCGGCGGCGGAAAGAAAAATGATCGGCACGTCGCTCCATTCGGGATTAGCTTTGAGCCGCCGGCAAACCTCGCAGCCGTCCATGCCCGGCAGGATCAGGTCGAGCAGGATCAGGTCGGGCAGCCGGGCCGCCATCCGTTTCAGCGCGGTCGGGCCGTCCAGGGCGGGGACGATTTCGTGGCCCAAATTGCCGAGAATGGAACCGACGATTTGGAGATTGGCGGGCTGGTCGTCCACGACCAGAATGCGCGCCCGGATGACTTCGTTGGGCGTGGCGGACGCCGCCGTCTCTTCTGGTTGGGCGTCCGGTTTGGGCGGACCCAGGGTGTCAACAAGGGCGTTCATGCGCTGCGGTCGAGTTGTTCCACGAGCCTCCCAAATTCGCCCAGGTGTTTCTCCAAATCGGTCACGGCGTAATTCTCCGCGTCGCGGGACAAGGTCTGGGCGTAGCGGAGCAAGGGTTCACAACTCCATTGCCGGCCGAGACCTTCCAATTTCCCGGCAAATTGCTTGCTTTCCTGAACCGCGACGCTGTCGCGAATCGCCGGCCACGGTTCCAGGATCAGCGCGCGCAACTCGGAGAGCAGCCCCGGAGCCGCGGGCGCGGCGGAGATGCCGGTGGCGTCGGCCTCCTTTTTCCGCCGCGGCAGGAATTCGGACAACTCCTCGAACAGTTCGCGTTTGGAAAACGGTTTGCGCACGCTGCCGCTGAATGTCTCCTTCAGGGAGTTTTCCTCCTCGCGCAACGTCGAGGCGGTCACGGCAATGCTAGGCAGCATTTCCAGCCCGGGAATTTTCCGGACAGCCGCCAGCGTTTCGTAGCCGTCCATGCCGGGCATCCGGAGGTCCATCAGCAGCAGGTCGGGCTTGAGTTCGCGCGCCCGGGCCACGGCCTCCTCGCCGCTGGCGGCGAAGACGGTGCGGTGATGGCTGCCGGCGAACATGCCGGCGATCAATTCGCGGTTGGTCGGGTTGTCATCCACGACCAGCAGCGTGGCCGGACGCAGTTCGTTGAAATCCACGTCGGCGGCGGGCGGCAACTTTTCCGAGGCGGGCAGCCGCGCCGAAACGGGCACATCGGCAAAGCGCAAATGAAAGGCCGAGCCCTGTCCGGGCGCGCTGGCGACGGTCACGGTGCCGCCCAGCATCTCGGTGTAGCGTTTGACGATGGCCAGTCCCAGGCCGGAGCCTTCCTTTTCCTTGCCGCGATCCACGCCGGCCTGGACAAACGGTTTGAAGATGGCGTCCAGCTTGTCCTGCGGGATGCCCACCCCGGTGTCCTGCACTTCGATGACGAGCGTGATCTGGCTGGCGGCGGGCTGTTTCTCCCGAAGAACGCGCACTTCCACCTCGCCCGCGTCGGTGAACTTGACGGCGTTGCCGACCAGATTGACCAGGATCTGCCGGAGCCGGACCCGGTCCAGCAGGACGGCGCGCGGAAAATCGGGGGCCACGGTGCAGAGCAGTTTGACGTCCTTTTTGGCCGCCGGCTCGGAAAACAAGATGCGGATGAAATCACAGAGTTCGCGCAGATCGGTCGGTTCGGGCCGCAAATCCAGCGCCCCGGCCTCGATTTTCGACATGTCGAGGATGTCGTTGATGAGTTGCAGGAGGGATTCGCCGCTGGAGCGGATGGACTTGAGGTATTGCCGATGCTTGGGTTCGCGAAGCTCGTGTTCCAGCAGTTCACTGAACCCCAGGATGGCGTTCATGGGGGTGCGGATTTCGTGGCTCATGTTGGCCAGAAAGTCGGTCTTTTCCTGGCTGCGGTGCTCGGCGGCCAGCCGGGCCTCGACCAGCTCGCGCTCACGTTCCTGCTGCCGGAGGGCGACCAGCGAGAGCCAGAAGGACAGCAGCCCGGCGCCCACCGCGAAAATGCCGGCCACGATGCCCGACATGCCCGCCAGAAACACGTGGGTCTGAATTTCCTTGCCGAGGGCCGCTTGCTGAGCCGAACACTGCTTGTCCAACAACCCAATTTGGGCGCGGATGTTGTCCATCATCAATTTGAGGTCGTCGGATTTGACCATCGCCACGGCCTTCTCGGCGCTCTGGTCGCGCGTGGCGACCACGCCCTGCTGCCAACTGACACACGACTCGGCCGCCCCGCGCAGCGCCGTGACCCCCTGCAACAACGCCGGCTCGTCATGGACCCGCAGCACCAGGTCGTTGAATTGCGCCGCCAGATTGGACTTGCCGTCGTCGAACGGCTGCAAAAATTCGTTCTTGCCGGTGATGACGTAGCCGCGCTCCCCGGTCTCGATGTTCAGCAGCGAGTTGGCGATGGCGCCCAGGTCGTCCCGGATGGCCGCCATCTGGTTGCCGGCGTCGAGACGGGCGGACAACTGCAGCCACGAGATGACGGCCAACACGACGCTGCCGACGGCAAAGGCCAGCCAGACGGCCACGACCGTCTTGTAGATTGGCTTTCCCACACGACGCACGGTACGGAGTCTATGCGGAACAGCTTATAGGTGTCCAGCGCAAAGAAGAAGATAGGATGATGAAAACGCAAACAATTGATGAAACCCGGCGCGCGGTCAAATTTCCGTTTGCGCCCGTCGGAGCAACCGTTGAAGCTGCGCCCTATTGACCGGCGGGACCGACAAGCGCCCCTGCCGGACCAGGGCCATTCAGTGCTTCATTTACGTTTGGCAATTCGGAACTTACGATGGCGGCGTGAGTCTGGCTGAAAACCTTGAGAAAATCCAGCAGCGAATCGGCGCGGCATGCGACCGCGCCGGGCGCGGTCCCGATTCCGTGATGTTGGTGGCGGTTTCGAAGACGCGCCCGCCCGAAACCATCCGGGCGGCGGCGGACTGCGGCCAATTGCTTTTTGGGGAAAACAAAATACAGGAGGCGAAGGCGAAAATTCCGCTCTGTCCGGGAAAGGCGCGCTGGCATTTCATCGGGCATTTGCAATCGAACAAGTGCCGCGACGCGGTGGCCCTGTTCGAGATGATCCAAAGCGTGGACAGCCTGGCGCTGGCCCTGCAACTGGCCGAACGCTGCGAGCAGGCGGCGAAAACAATGCCCGTCCTGCTGGAGGTCAACGTCGCCGGCGAGGCCAGCAAGTTCGGCTACCGGCCGGAGCAACTGCTGGCGGAATTGAAGGAACTGAATTCGCTTCCGCGCCTGGAAATCCAGGGGCTGATGACCGTGCCGCCCTTTGTGAGCCGGGCGGAGCGGGCGCGGCCGCACTTCCGGCGGTTGCGCGAATTGAAGACGCGGTGCGAAGACCTCCTCGGCGCTCCCCTGCCCCATTTGAGCATGGGCATGAGCGCGGATTTTGAAACGGCCATCGAAGAAGGCGCGACGATGGTCCGAATTGGAACCGCGCTGTTCGGCGCCAGGCCGGGCGGGCCGCGCCATGCGCTCCAGGAACGGGACCCGGAAATTTAAGTTTTGATTTCGACGGGGATTTTTTAGACTGGAGGCGTGACAATTGAAACTTTCAAACGGGAAATCGCCGCCGCCGTCAAGGCCTACGACAAATACGTGGTGTGCGTGGACAAGACGCCGGAGGATTTCGAGAAATCGCTCTTCTCGCTGATGGGACGGGCCATTGCCGCCTACGAAACCCGCGGGTCGGGAATGCGCCACGGCATCGCGCTGGACCGGCAGGTGACGATCATCATCAGCGACAGCGGCGAGGAGCGGCCCCTGTGTGGAATCTATTTCAACCTCCATTCGCCCTACCAGAAGCGCGCCCTGCCCAAGACGGTCAAGGAGTTGAAAACCGAAGACTGAGAACCGGGCCGGCGGCAGGGCGGCCTGCATCCGGGACCGATGCCCAGCGCAATAAAGCGGGCCCAGTCAGGCTCCTCCCTCCTGAAAACTCACTGTTCGCGCGCCTCGTCGCCGACCTGCGCGGCACCGGCAATCAAGTCGGCCACGACGTTGTCCTCGTTCTGCGGTCCGGTGATCCTCACCTCACCCACCTTGAGACCGGCGCGGTAAAGGGACAGGGTTCGACCCTCCGGTGGCATTTGCCCGACGGGAAAACTCAGGATGACAAAGCGGCCGACCGCGTCATACGAAACCACCCGCGCCACGGGCGATTGCGCTGGCGTGACGATGGGTTGCGGCGAGCCGGCGCCTGGCGTGGCAGCAGGACCGGACATCGGTTTCCGTTTGTGAGAGGCACACCCGGCAACCACCATGCCGACAAGCAGCAGCGCCAACGGCGTGAACCATTTCATGCCGGGAGTTAAACGCGCCGCCGCGCGCCGGTCAACCGGCAATTGCGCCGCCGGTCATCAAGCGGCAAACCCGCACTACGGGTGAGACCCGGGTTCACGCCCATCGCTCGCACCCGGGGAGGCCGGGCAACGCGAGCAGGCTTCTCAAGACACCTTCCGCAACGGAAATTGGGTGTGAAGAAGAGCAGCGCAGCGGGCGCGGCCATTGCATTTTGAAGGTGCGATCTTGCGAAATGCCGCGTGCGTTCGCCGCCTTTTCGAAAATTTCCAGAAAAATCCGCTGGCATGACAATCGCTCACCAGGAATCCTGACTGTAGGAGCAGTCATTTTTCGTTGTTATGAGAAAAGCATTTTATGCGGTTGTGGTGGTGTGCATGGCGGGGCTATGCGCTCATGCGCAGGAGGCGACCAACCAGGTGCCGAACCAGATGCAGCCCATTTCCACGAGCGATTACGTTCATCATTTCGGCGCGGGCGTCATCGTGGGCGAACCGACCGGCGCGTCGCTCAAGTACTGGCTGACCCCGAACATTGCGGCGGACTTCGCGGGAGGCTGGTCGTTTTACGATCATGCCGACGCGGAAGTTCAAGCCGATCTTTTATGGCACGACTTTAATCTGTTGCCGGTTTCGCAGGGCCGGCTGCCGGTGTATTTCGGCGTGGGTGCGCTGGGGCGGTTTCGGCACGACCGCTGGGACGATCAGGCGGGCATTCGCGTTCCGGTGGGCATCTCCTACATGATGGAAGGGACCCCTCTGGACGTGTTTGCCGAAATCGGGCCGGCCCTCATCTTCACGCCGGATGTCCGGGGCCAGGTCACCGGCGGCATCGGGGTGCGGTATTGGTTCTGAAGATTTGAGTCTTGATGACGTCGAGGAATGGGGCGCGGACTGCTTGTCCGCGCTTCTTTTAGTTGGCCGGGCAATACGGCATTCACGGCATCCCGGCCACATTCCTGCTTGATGGCCGGGTCAAAATCATCGGCAAGGATTTGCGCGGCGAAGCCTTGACCCAAGCCGTCGCCAAAGCCGTGGCGCGCCCGTAACGCCGGTTATTGCCTCATCATTTCAAACAGCGTCGGGTTCATGGCGTCGGCCCAAATTTGATAGCCCTTGGCGTTGGGATGCAGCAGGTCGGGCATGATGCTCCGGGACAGGTCGCCGTCCGGTTCCAGAAATTTCGGCCCGATGTCGAGATAGCGCACCATCTTGCCGTCGTCCAGCTTGGCGATGACGGTGTTGATGACGGCGATTTGGGCGCGTTGCGGGTCCAACAAATGGCCGCGCGGGAAAATGCCCAGCAGCAGAATTTTGCTCTCCGGCAGCCGCGCCCGCAATTCCTTGACCACGGCCTGCACCCCTTCGATGACTTGCGGGATGGTATTGCGGATTTTGTCGCTGTGCCGTTCCTTGCCGGTGTTGTTGGTGCCGATCATCAGCACGACGACCCCGGGATGAATGCCGTCCAATTCGCCGTGTTCGATGCGCCAGAGCACGTGCTGGGTGCGGTCGCCGCCGATGCCGAAGTTGGCGGCGTGCAGCGGCGCGTAATACCGGTTCCACACCTTGACGCCACGCCCGCGCCAGCCGTCGGTGATGGAGTCGCCCAGAAAGAGCAGGTCAATCCCGCCCTCTCTGGCAAGTTTCACAAACCCCTCGTGCCGCTGCATCCAGTGCGCGTCGCGCGGCACGGGAACGACCGCGGTGTTTTGCGCAAAGGCAGTCGCCGGCAGAAGAAAGGAACCGAGGACGAGGGCGCAGACCGGGCGGGAAAAATTTTTCATGCGCCGAAAATAGAAAATCTGTCCGTGCGGAGACAACGATTTTTCAGCG
>JAGWMQ010000014.1 GCA_028873125.1 Verrucomicrobiota bacterium
GTGGTGAGGTTTTGGTCATGAGTGTTGGTGTTCATATCGGTTTCGATGTGGATATTTGTTTTCATACACATAAAGATGCCGCCCCTCGCGGCTCTTGCCAACACTCATGCCATCTTTGGATCGTTGGCCACAGCACACCATGAGCACATTCGACGATTTTCCTTATGACTTTCTGACCGTATTTGCCATCGGCGGATTCCTTTGCGGCATGGCCTGGCTTTTTGCTCGGCGATTGATTCGCCAGTCCAAGTGGTGGCGTGTCGCTTTTTGCTTTTTGATTGCAGCGGCTATCACACCGACCTGTTTTCCATTTTTTGGTTGGACTGTTGCGCCAGCCGCCGTGATGGCATTGCTTGTTTTTGGTCATAACAATGTCTTGGCCGGCTTTTTATACGGAGTGTTGCCTATTGTGGTGGTTGCGAGTTTGGTTTTTGTATTGTGGTCGGTTATTGTGTCGCGAAGGCATAGGCACGAAGCTGTGGCCTAACACTTCGCTGGAGCCAACAGCCACCGCCCTTGCAGATTCGACGATGATATGATATGTGGATGCGCCAGTGTTTTTTCATGGCATTGTGGCTGCTTTGGTTGGCTCGTGAGGTTCACTTATTAAAAACAGGGATAAAGCCCGATTTGCGTCGCCTTTCTTTACAATCTTCTGAAAATTGTAATTCAGCCTAATCTCAAATCTTCGATTTTATTCTGTTGATTGACAATAACTTGCAACGCTGGTTGGAGGAAGTAAGTGAGGTGGCACGATGCACGCTGATTGTTTTCCATCGCTGCTTGCATTTAGGCTTGGGTCCGGCGGGATTGTTCGCGTTCCGTCGGAAATTTGCCTGGGCAGCTTAACCAATCACACGGACAAAAATGAAGAGAATTCTTATGAAAACACAAACATTCGGCAAAATGGCGGCGTTGGGTGTCGTCAGCATCATTTGTCTGGCTGCTTCGCCGGCCGCGTGGGCAAATTTGATTCAAAATGGAAGCTTTGAGTCGCCCACACTTCCTTTCGCCACTATTTCAGGGACCAGCCCGAACAATTGGACTGGCGGGCAGTATCTCATCAGTCAAGGCACCTTCAACTTTCCAAACGCGGAAGATGGCCTGCAGTATGAAGACCCTGTCAATTCCAACCCCGGCACGCTTTCACAGACAATTGCCATCACCACAGCCGGGAATTATGTGTTGACATTTTGGCTAAACGGTTATAACGGCAATTCGTATGGGATGAACCTTTTTTTTCCTAGTCATACAGGCTCTTATGTCGGCCCTCTCGGAGCCTTTTACACTGGCACAGGCAGTTCCACGTGGGCGGTAGAAACCTTTTCTTTTTCCTTCTTGACTACAGGCAGTCTTACTTTGGAGTTCTTGCCAGGTAGCGCCGCCCCCAATCTGATTGACAACGTGGATTTGGAACTACAGCCCACAGCCGGCGTGCCTGATAGCGGCGCAACCGCCGGACTTTTAGGCTTGGGTCTGGCGGGATTGTTCGCGTTGCGCCGGAAATTTGCCTGGGCAGCTTAATCGAACGATGCCGCTAACCGTGGGGAGCACCCGCCGAAAACCTCGTTCGTCAGATATTACGCCCACTCTTCGGGGAGGAAAAGATGGTTAGACAGCAGGTTTCATTCCGTGCCATGATTTTTCTGCAATGTGGAAACAGCGGAATTCGCGGAAGCTTACGCGCGCGCAAGAGTGGCGTCACATGTCAACCGGCTCATCGTCGTCGGCAAACGGATGGGCCAGCTCGGCGGGCAGGTGCGCGCGGATGGTGCGCAGTTCCTACAGGGTGGGGAATTCGACGGACACTTGCGATTGCATTTCCAATTGGCGGCGGTCTTTCCAGTCTTTAGCCCTAACCTGGCATAGCCGGAACCAAGAGTTTCTGGTAAATCGGAGGCATGTCTGAACCAATCTCTTCTTCAGCCGATGTTTCCGAGAAGAAGCTGTTGACCCAACGCTACGCCGACCAGATCGTTGGCACAGTGGGCTGTTGGGATCGCGTCATCATTACCGGAACGCTCACCGATGTGTGTCACGCCGGGGCAGTGGAGTGATGGTTGCGCCGGGAGGACATTCACTGCTTTGATCTGAAGGTGTTCGCTGAACCTTTGCGCGATCAAGTGCGGGATCACGCCCTCCTCACCACGCGCGCCGCCGGCGGGTAATTTGTTTTTCCGGCTCATTCACCCTTGAAAACTCAACCAAATCACCGAAGAAGGGCAATCAACATGAAACGAGACATTCCAATCCTCCTGCTGACGGCGCTTTGGGGCGTTGTCTCCGCAGGTTCCTTGCGCGCCCAGTCACCGCCGGCGCCTTTTCTGGAAATCCAAGTGACCGGCCCCCAGCAACTCCGCCTGAACTTGAGCGGCGCGCCGGGACGAATCTACCAGTTTGAGACCTCCAGCAATCTGGTGGATTGGGCCGCGCTGCTGACGACCAACAGCGTCACCAGCAACGTGGAGGTCACGGCCAGCGAGCCCGACAGCCCGGGCGACGAGTTCTACCGGGCGTTGGACTTGGGGCCGGCGACGGGCGGTTCGCCCAGCGCCCAGTTTACGTTGCTGTGGCCGGCGTCGTCCAACACGCTGGTTCGCCCTCTGGTCTCGACTCCCGCCGGGAGCGTGGTGTTTACGGTCGAGGAGGCCAGCGGCAAAACGGTCGCCAACCAGGTGGTCAACCTGTCGTCCAATACCAATCAAGCCACCGTGAGTTTCAACGGCTTGCCCAACGGTGATTACACGGCGGTGGCCGACGCCTTTCCCAAGCCCAATGGTGGCGGTGTGCCCTTCGAGGAGGCGCGATTCTACTTCACCGTCACTGGCGCGCCCGTCACACAGACTTTCACGATGGCCGACAACGCGATCACCGATATCATTATCACGCCGCCGAACCCGACGATGGCCGTCGGGGGCAGCTTGCAACTGAGCGCCACGGCGTTTGACGCTAGCAACGAAGTGGTGTTTGGGGCCGCCCAGTCCGGCGCGCTGGAGTGGTTTTCGGCGAGCCTACCCGTCGTCACGGTGGATTACACGGGCAAGCTGACGGGGGTGGCGCCCGGCGTCGCCACCATCTTCGTGACCAACGCGGCCGATCCGGCCATGACCGTCTATACCACTGTGACCGACATGTTTGAGATTGCCGGGCTGACCATCACCAACGTGCCGGAGTTCCAGCCGGTGTATGTCGGAGTGGGGGAAGAAACGAATCTCACCGTCATCGCCACCAACGCCAGCGGAGCCCAGGTGCCGCTGGCGGCCTCGGCCATGGTTTGGAGCTCCTCGGCGGCGACCAATGCCCTGGTGGACGGCACTGGAGACGGCGGTTTGGTGATTGGCCTGGCACCCGGCTTGACGACCATCGTCGCCAGCAACAGGTATGCGTTTTTGGCGACAGCGCCGACCCTTGCCAATGTGACCTTGGGCGCGCTGACCAATTTCCCCGATGGCGTGCCGCCACCCGCCAAAGGCTACGTTATTACCGACTTGGGCACCCTGCAAAACAATCCATCCTACCTCAGCAGTCTGCCCGTGGAAATCAACGACTACGGCCACATCGCGGGCACCACCTGGAATTCCCTTTCGCCCTCCAACGACAGCACGACAGGGCAGGCGTTCATTTGGAAGACGAGTCTCAACGGCCAGATGACCGACCTGCCTGATCTCGGAGGCGGTTGGGCCGGGGCGATGGCGATCAATGACGCCGATGAAGTGGTGGGAGAGTCCATCAAGCCGGTCACCATCACCTCCAAGACGCAATACCCGCACGCGGTGTTGTGGCGGAATGGAAATGTAAAAGACCTGAACAGTTCCCTGCCGGGATCGCCAAACTGGAGCGCGGCTGAGCACATCAACAACGAAGGCCAAGTCGTCGGATCAGCGATGTATATCGGCACCAACGCGCCCGAATGGGAAAACGACTTTCTGCTGGATTTGGAACACACGAACGTCACCTATTTGTGGCAGCCGATTTACGCAGGTCAGTCGGTCATTGCCATCAATGACGCCGGGGAGTTGGCGGGATCGGCGACTTTCGCCAATGCTTTCTTGGCGAATGTCGGCCCGGTGGGCGTCAATCAGGTGCTGAAGTTGAGCAATCTGCCAGGCGACCAAAGCGGATTTGCCCTCAGCATCAACAATCTGGATCAGGTTGCGGGTTATTGCGCGGCGACCGAACCCGTTTTGTATACCCAACCCCGGGCCGCCGTGTGGCAAAACATCGCAGCCAATCTCGCGGGAACCGGCCAGGCAACCGACTTAGGCACCAACGGCTATTATAGCCATGCAGCCTGCATCAACGATTTGGGCACCGTGGTCGGCGATTCCTGGCCCAGCGGCGGCGCTGAATACGCCGATGGACATGCCGTCCTCTGGGTGGGCACCAACGTGTATGATCTGAACGCCTACATCCCGACCAATTCAGGCTGGGTGCTGGACGCGGCCACCGGCATCAATAACAAAGGACAAATCATCGGACAGGGAACGCGCACCAACGAACTGGGATGGCGTTCCTTTCTGCTGACGCCGAATTCACCCTGAAAACTCAAACCAATAAAGAAGAAAAAACGCGTGGAAGCAAACATGAAACCTTGATCCCGACGGCGCTTTGGAGGTCAAAAACGCCTTGGCCACAGGTGTCGTAGCGCATTGAGATCAGTCTAACCCGACTTGGCGGATTCGAGCGATTAAAATTCGCAAGTGCTTGCAAATCAAGGCGGGCATCGTCTAGGTCTTCACTACAGCGCCACCCTCGCCGGCAGTCTTGGGGCGCACGATTTTGGGCGGGGGCTGCGCTGGCAGTTCCAGCTTGAGCTGTTGCAGCAACAGGCGCACGTCCGACTGGGGCTGGGTGTAGCGGCTCAAGATCGCTTCCTGCATCACGCCCAAGTCATCGCCATCACCGGCAAAAGTTATCGCGTGAAGGAAGCACCGGGAGTCAGCCCGGAAAACAAGAAAAACCGGAAATCAAACGAACCGGCGACCGCCGGGGCCGCGAGCTAAGGCTCGCAGCTCGGCCCCGGCTCGTTTATCCGGCTGCCGAAACCACTTGATTGAACCAACAGAAATGATATGAATCCCTCACCTCGGAGTGGCTGGTTTTGAATCGCTCATCACTGGCCGGTTTTGATCCGCTCGGTGACAGCGAAGACCTCGCTCGTCGCCTTTCTGGCTAGTCTCGTTGTATATTTTCTTGGCGGGACTATTGGCCATTTTAGGATGCAGGCATTTGAGCTCACGCATCCAGGAGCCAACAGCCGCTGCCCCTTGCGTTTGCGGATGAGTTATGAAAATATGGTTGTCATCATTGCATTTTGGAGTCACGCTCGGCGGCTGTGGCTTTGGTCCGTTAGGCCACGTCGCGCTTATGGAAGCTAAAGATGACATCAAAATGAAGATATCGACCAGATCGCTGGAGGGCGGCTTGGACTTCGCTTGCAATCTCATCGCGACAGCCGTAAGCAGGGATGCTGATTCCCATCCAGAGCGAGCTTGCGAACCTCTCCACCAGTTATCCGCGTGGGCCTGTAGCTCAATGGTTAGAGCAGAGCACTCATAATGCTTTGGTTCTCGGTTCGAGTCCGAGCAGGCCCACCAATCCGTCACGCTCGGCGACGATTGCCGCGCCACGGAACATCTTCGAAAATGATGTCACGCGAATAGTGCGGCAGGATGGGTTGAATAGCCCCTCCCGAATAGGCCGAAAATTTTCAAGCTGAGCGGGGGCAGGGCACAGCATTTTTCGGTGACGAACCAAGTTGGCCAAGTCGTGGCCAATCAGCTCGCTTGCAGTTTTTCCTCGGTCTCCTTCCGACGAATTTTGCCGGTGAGTTCAACGATTGTCGCATTCGAAATTCGCTCACTGAATTCCTCCTTGAGCGATCGCCGGTCATCCAATTCATGGCTGAACACTTCTCGGTCCATTGCTTGGGTCGCCGCCTCAAGGAATTTTTCGTGCGGAACGATTGAGACATCCTCGTGCAATTGCCCCCAAAAGATTTCGTGCGGGTCTGCCGACACCCACCACGCATAGGTGTATTTCGCTTTAGCTGTGGCAATGGCGCGTCTTTCGTCGGCATCCGATGCTTGGCTCGCGCTCTCGACCCTAGACGCGGAGTCGGGCATCGGAATCACATTCCCAGGAGGGCTGGCAAACGTTACTTTCTGCGCCATGTTTGCCGAATGCTGGTCACGCAAGTGGCCGTAGGTTTTCATGGCGAGCGCGCCGCCGTCCTTGTGCCCGAGCCAGCGCGAGACGGTTGGAATGTCCACGCCCGATTCGATGCAGCGGGTGGCAAACAGATGGCGCAAGTCGTGGTGGGTGAAACGCGCGATGCTCAATTTTTTGCAGGCTGAATCAATGGCTTTCTGACACTCCTGGACGCGGGTTACTGGCTGACTCAAAAACTCCTTTTCGTCCCGCTCGGTCTTGATCCGCTCCAGCAAACGACGCATGTCGGGAATCATCGGAATAGTCCGAACTTCCCAATTCTTCGTTCCCGTCTCCGGGTCGCCTTTGATGGATATTCTTCCGTTGAGAAGATCACAATCGGAACCAACGATGCGTGCTGCTTCGCTTTTTCGTGCGCCGCTGTAAGCGAGGAACTCGACCAAATCCGCGCAGTCGTGGCTGAACCTGCCTCCTCCTGTTCTGACCTTCGTGACGAGAGACAGGAATTGGTCGTGCTCCAGCAATTTCAGAATTTTTTGGCGCACCTTCATCTTTTTGATTTCGTCCGCCGGATTACCGTAACGTGCGCCAGATTGAATAGCGATTTTGAGGACGTGCCTCAGTGTTCCAACGGTATTGTTGAAAACCGACGAGGAATAGTCGCGAGCGTAGCGTGATGCCCATTCCTGGCAGTCTCCAACACTGATCCTTCGGACATCTGCGCCTTCAAGTTCAGGCCAACTCTTGAGCAGTGCCTTTATGCACTTCTCGCGATAGATTTTGGCGGCTGGCTTAAGGTGCTGCGCATTTTGAAGTTGTTGCTGGTAAATCGTCAGGGCGTCGCCGAATGTCATTTTGCCCCGGACCTTCGCTTGGGTTGCTTCGGCGCGATGATTCTCTTCCTTTAGGAAATCACCGAGGCGTAGTTTCCCCACCGACATGATGTCGGTTTTCAGGGACTTCCAAATCAACTTGCCCCGGATTCGGACTCTGGCATAATAAATCGCGGAAGCTGCGTTTCGGACGAGGTTCGCAACCGGCGTCTTTTGCCATTGCGACGTTTGTTCTATTTTGCTCGTTTTCATAAAATAGTATAGAACAGACGTATAGAAAAGTCAAATTCTGAAATGCTGATACGTCAAAAATAACAATAAAATAAGCTTTGCAACGGCGGTTACAATCGGTTAGAGCAGGCGACTCATAATCGCTTGGTCGCAGGTTCAAATCCTGCCGGGCCCACTGCCGGCATGGTCTCCAAAAATACGGAAGGACACCCTTGGACGTGCCCGCAGACAAACGTTTCTGCAAGAGGCAAATCTGGTCCGCTCCCCGCGAACCCTTTTCCGCCCCGGAATTTTAGGGCTGCGCTCGGCAGCCGTTCCCGTATGCTGGCCGGGTCGAATATGAAAAATCGAATCCTCCTGACATTGGCCGCCTTTACTTGCTGCTCCTTCCCCGCCGTTCCGGCCCCCACCCACTTGGACGAGACGCCCGCGCAGCGCGACGCCCGCATGGCGTGGTGGCGCCAGGCGCGCTTCGGCATGTTCATCCATTGGGGACTCTATTCCGAAGCCGCCGGCTATTGGCAGGGCCAACCCACGCGCGGCGCCGGCGAGTGGATCATGAACGACATGCGAATTCCCCGGTCGCAATACGCCACACTGGCCTCCCATTTCGACCCGGTGAAATTCAACGCCGACGACTGGGTGCGCACCGCCAAGGCCGCCGGCATGAAGTATCTGGTGATTACTTCCAAACATCACGACGGCTTTTGCATGTTTCACACCCGGGCCACGCCGTACAATGTCGTGGACGGCACACCGTGGCGCAAAGACCCGCTCCTGGCCCTCAGCAAGGCCTGCCGCCGGCAGGGCGTCAAATTCTGCGTCTATTACTCCATCATGGATTGGCACAGCCCCGATCAGGAGCCGGCCGACCCCGACCCGGCGCACCCGACCTACAATCCAACCCGATTTGTGCCGGGCAAAAAGCGGGACTACATCCGATACATGAAAACCGAATTGAAGGAGTTGATTACCCAGTATCATCCGGCGGTGCTTTGGTTTGACGGCCAATGGATGAACGGTTGGACGGATGAGGATGGCCGGGCGTTATACCGTTATCTGCGCTCGCTGGACCCGGCCCTGATCGTCAACAACCGCGTCAAAGGCGCGGGCGATTACGAGACGCCCGAGCAACACATCCCGCCCCAGGGTCTGCCAGGTCATGACTGGGAGACCTGCATGACGATGAACGACACGTGGGGTTACAAGAAAGAGGACCACCATTGGAAATCCACCCAGACACTCATCCGCAACTTGGTGGACATCGCCAGCAAGGGCGGCAATTACCTGCTCAATGTCGGCCCCACCGGCGAGGGGCTGATCCCCGAGGCCTCCGTGGAGCGGTTGCGGGAGATCGGCAAGTGGCTGAAGGTGAACGGTTCGGCGATTTACGGCACCACCGCCAGTCCATTCACCCGGCAACTGCCGTGGGGACGTTGCACGATGAAGGTCTCCGGCGACGCGACGACGCTTTACCTCCACGTATTTGAGTGGCCGCCCGACGGCAGGTTGCTCGTGCCCGGATTGATGAACATGAAGAGCAAGATAACGTCCGCCTATTTGCTGGCCGACCCGCTTCATGCTCTAGGCACCGAAACGACTGCGGACGGCACGGTTGTTTCCGTGCCTGCGAGCGCGCCGGACAAAATTTCATCCACGGTCGTTTTGAAGTTCAAAGGGGCGTCGGAAATCGTGGCGGCTCCCATCCTGCAAAAGCCCGACGGGTCGGTGCTGTTGCCCGCCAGCGAAGCGCGCTTGCACGGTTCGACGTTGCAATACGAATCCGGCGGGCCGCTGGACGACATCGGATACTGGACAAACCCGGAGGACTGGGCCGATTGGGAATTCAAAGTGGAACGCCCCGGCAAATTCACCGTCTCCGCCGTCATCGCGGCGCCGGCGCCGGCTTCTTTTGAGTTGTCCGCGGCCGGGCAGACTCTCCGTTGCGCCGCGCCGGTGACCGGAAGTTATGTCACGTTCAAACCGGTGGAACTGGGCGTCATTGAAATTTCCGTCGCCGGACGGGTGACCCTTGCTGTTCATCCCGTCAAAGCCGGCTGGCAACCGATGAATTTAAAGGCGGTCAAACTGACGCCGGTCGTGGCGGGCGGCGGAGGATGAGGCACCGTGCGGCGGTGCGGCCGACATCTCGCTGCCGACGGCCGGCTCCCGCAAAACGATCGTGGTCACGCAGGAACAGGTCGCGCGCAAACTCGGCTTCTCCCGCCAACTGGTGACGTTGGCGCTGGCCGGTTATCCGCACGTCGCCGAGGCCTCGCGGCGGCGCATCCTGGCCGCCGCGCGCAGCATGGGGTATCGCCCCAATCCTCACGCCCGCGCCTTGAAAGCCGGCCGCACCGGCATTGTGGCCCTGTGGGTGCCCGACCAGATTTCCAGCCATTACACGCAGGTCGCCCGCGAAATGAACCGCCGGGTCAAGCAGGCGCGCCATGAACTGATCATCAGCGAAGTCGGCACGCCCGAGGCGGAACGGTTGTTGTCGCACGTGCCGGTGGACGGCATATTTGCCGTGGACGCCCCGGATCAGGTGCGCCGGCATCTGCGGTCGCCGGACTCCCGGGTGCCGGTCATCAGCCTGGGCGCCGAGTGTTGCGCACGGACCGACTTCGTCCGGGTGGATTTGGACGCCGGCACCCGGGCAGTGATGCGGCATCTGATCGGCTCCGGTTATCGCCGGATTGTGCATGCCACGTTCATGCATCCCAACCATCCTTACGCCGGCCGCAGGACGGTTTACACCGAAGCGATGCGCCGGGCGGGGTTGAAGGCGGAATTTTTTCTCTATCCGCTTTCCGAGCAGCAACGTGGCATCGTGCGCCGGGGAATCCGACGGTTCATCCGGCGGCGCGGCGCGCCCGAAGCCATCTTCTGCCACTCGGACGACGTCGCCCTTGGCATCTATCGGGGCCTGTGCGATTTGAAACTTCGCGTGCCGGAAGACGTGGCCCTGGCCGGCTGTGACGGCATCCAGGACACCGAGTATCTGGAATGTCCCATCACCACCCTGGTGCAACCGGTCGCCGACATGTGCGCCGAGGCGTGGGAGTTTCTGGAAAAACGGCTGAAACAACCCCAAGCCCGGCGGCAGCGCGCTGTTCTGAAGCCTCAACTGGTGGTGCGCGCATCCTCCCTCCGCCCGGTCCGCGGTGCGCGCCGTGATGAAGCGCCGGCGAGGGGGTGCAGATTTAGCAGGAGATAATTGCACTTGAATGCGCCGCCGCAGAGGATAGGATGCGCCTGCGAACACCTGTTGGACGAACAATGAAACTCATCGTTTCCATTCTGCTGTTGGCCGCATGGCTGCCCGCCGCGCGCGCCAGGGAATTGCGCCTGGAAAACCGGTCCCTCGCCTGGCGCGGCGATGTCACGGACGGAAAATTGCGCCCCGCCGAGGTGGACGACCGCCTGAACGGCGCCAGGCTCGCGTTCGCCGGCGACTGTTTCGAACTGGTGCTCGGCGACGGAACGGTTTTGACCTCCTCCGATTTTTCGCCCGCGGGGGCGCCGGTCGTCGAGAAGCTCAAACGCGAACCGGATTCGCCGACGCTGGCGCGCCGTTTTCCGGGCCGGCAACTGGTCGCCAGATTCACCGCCCCCGGCAAGCATCTGGACGCGGCATGGCGGGTGCGGCTGCGCGACGGCGCCACTTACGTGCGGCAGGAACTCACCTTGCGTGCCGTCGGCCAGGACGTGCCCATCAAGGAGATTGTGCTGTTCGACCAAAAGGTTCCCGGAGCAAAAGCGATGGGCGCGGTGGACGGTTCTCCGGTCGTGGCCGGCGACTTTTTCTTCGGTTACGAGCAGCCCATGTCTCAAAACACGGTGGACGCCAACGGCCGGGTGCGCTGTTGCTTCCTGCGCAACGCCGTGTTGAAGCGCGGCGAAACCCTGACCCAAAGCGGCGTCATCGGCGTTGTTCCGGACGGACAGTTGCGCCGTGGATTTCTTGCTTATCTGGAACGCGAGCGCGCTCATCCCTACCGGCCCTTCCTCCATTACAACTCCTGGTATGACATCGCGTGGGTCCGCCGGAAATACAACCAGGCCGAGGCGGTGAACGCCATCCGCCAGATCGGGCGCGAATTGGTGAAACAACGCGGCGTCAAGGTGGATTCGTTCCTGTTCGACGACGGCTGGGACGACAACCGGACGCTCTGGAAATTCAACGGCGGTTTTCCGGACGGCTTCGCGCCGTTGAGGGTGGCCGCCGCGCGGTATCACGCCGGCATCGGCGTGTGGCTCTCGCCCTTCGGCGGCTACGGACAGGCGAAGGAGCAGCGGTTGAAGTACGGCAGCAAGTTCGGCTTTGAAACCAACGCCTACGGGTTTTCACTGGCCGGCCCGAGGTATTACGCGCGATTCCGCGACATCTGCCTGGAGATGATCCGGAAGTACGGCGTCAACACGTTCAAATTCGACGGCCTGGCCGCGGGGGCCAGGGCCGGCGAAAGCGGGCTGACGCGGGACGGCGACGCGATGCTGCAGTTGATTGGCGATCTGCGCGCCGCCGAACCGGACCTTTACATCAACCAGACCACCGGCACCTGGCCCTCGCCGTTCTGGCTGCTGTACGTGGATTCAACCTGGCGTGGGGGCAACGATCATTGGTTCGCCGGAAAAGGCTCCTGGTGCCAGCAGTGGATGACCTACCGCGACGGGCAAACGTATCACAATGTCGTGCAACGCGCGCCGTTGTATCCGCTCAATTCGCTCATGCTGCATGGCGTCATTTACGCGACGAATGCCGAGCACCTGAACGCCATAAGCGACGCCGATTTCGCCGATCAAGTCCGCGAATTTTTCGGCAACGGCACCCAACTACAGGAACTCTACATCACGCCCGGGCTTTTGGACACCCGGAACTGGGATGACCTGGCCGAAGCCGCCAAATGGTCGCGCGCCAACGCCGACGTGCTGGTGGACACCCATTGGGTCGGCGGCGATCCGGCCAAAGACGAAGTGTACGGCTGGGCGTCCTGGTCGCCGCACAAGGCAATCCTGGTCCTGCGCAATCCCGGCGACCAACCCGCGACCTTCACGGCGGACGTGAAGGAATTGTTCCAATTGCCGCCGCGCGCGCGGACCCGTTATCTCATGCGCAGCCCGTGGAAAAGCGACCTCCACCGGCCGCCGGTAAAATTGCGGGCCGGCCGGCCGCACACGTTCGCGCTGCAACCGTTTGAAGTTCTGGTTTTGGAGGCAAAATGAAATTGCAAATCGAAACTCCTGAAAAAAGAATTTTCAGACACGCTCGAAGGCACGCCCTCAAAGCGGCCGCCGGCGCCGGTCTCCACGGGGCCTTCGCGCGGTGCCGGCTTCCAGGCGCATTATCCGGAGTATTGGGCGCGGCTCTGTTCGGATTCGGGCTGGCGTTGCCGGCGGCGCCGATGGCCAGTCCGAATCTGGATCAACCCGGACAGCCTTTCACGTGGGCGGCGTATCCCACGGACGAAATCGGCCTCGCGGATGCGCTCGCCGGCACGGAAATTACACCTTCCGGTTCGCTTTATACCGGCTATGGCGAGTTGTTCTTCGAGGTCGGCAATCCGGGCCGGCTGGTCCGGCAGCGCATCCGCACTTTGAGTCGGGGCGACCTGCCCATCATCCATTACCGGTTTCACGACGGGCAAGTGAACTACCGCGCAACCTTGTTTAGCTGGGCGCTGGATTCCCGGCAGCCCGACCGGGATCCGATCAACTACGTCCGGATCCGCATCCATAACGCCGCGACGGGGCCGCGGACGACCGTCTTCACCATCGCGTTTTGCTACAGGCTTGCGGATGAGCACCGTTTTCGCCGCCCCGCCACTCCCGCCAGGCCGGGGGACTACAGCCAGCCGGGTGTGGAGTTCGATCCGCACTGGACGTACGGTTTCCAATCCGGGTCAAACTGCGATTTTGCGGTGCGCTCCAACCAAGTCGTGTATGTGCTGCCGACACAACCGCAACCCTGCCTTTGGTTGACGACTTCCCAGCCCTACCGGCATCCCGCCGCGCCCCCGGTTTCGCCGGCCACGCCGGTCCTGCTGGCCCGGTATGAATTGACGCTGAAGCCGGACGATCGGCGCGAGTTGGCTTTTAAAATGCCGGCGCGTCCAATCGCCCTCGACGACGCCGCCGCGCGGGCGGAGCTTGAGCGCGGCCGCCTGGACCAGGCGCTGAACGCAGCCAAGTCCTGGTGGCGGTCTCAACTCGACGGCGGCATGCAACTCCACATCGGCGAGAAGAAAGTCGAACAGACGTTTCGCGCCGCCTTGATGTATCTGCTGCTGGGGCGGGAGCGCGTGGCGGTGCGCGGCCAGGACGGCGCCGTCGAAAACCTTTATGTTCAAACGGTCAACCTGGCGCAATACCACGCCTTTTGGCTGCGCGACGGGTCCTACATGGTCCACGCCTACGATCTGACGGGACACGCGCACCGCGCTGCGCAGGCCCTGGACTTTTTTGCGCGGTTCCAGAAACCGGACGGCGATTTTCTGTCCCAGCCCGGTGAGAATGACGGCTGGGGCCAGGCGCTGTGGGCTTACGGCCAGCACTTTCAACTCACCGACGACCGCCCGTTTGCCCAAGCGGTGTTTCCGCGCGTTGAGCAGGCGGTGGCATGGCTGGAAAAGGCGCGCGCCGAGGATGCGTTGCACGTGCTGCCGGGCGGCGCACCCCATGATGACGAACTGCCAAACGGCTGGGGACATCTGACCGGGGACAACTTCTACGCCCTGGACGGTCTGAACGAGGCGATTTTGATGGCGCGCGCGCTGGGGCATGAACGCCTGGCCGCCGCCTGGCAGGCCCAATACCGCGACTATCACGACGCGCTGTTCCAACGCCTTGACCAACTGGCCCGGACGAATGGCGGTTATATTCCGCCCTGCCTGGACACCAACGGGGGGATGGATTGGGGCAACCTGCTGGCCCTCTATCCGCATGAACTGCTCGCGCCAATGGATCCCCTGGCGACCGGGACGCTGCGCCACGCCCTGGCGCATTACGCCGAGGGCATCATGTGCTACGGCCCGCGGTTGCACCTGTATCTGACCATGAACAACACCGAGGCTTGGATCGCCCGCGGTCAACAGCGCCCGGCCCTGCGCGAACTGTACGCCATTCTCGCCCACACCTCCTCGACCCAGGCCGGCTGGGAGGTCGGTCCGCCGCCATGGACGACGCGAGACTTCGGCGGCGACCTGGCCCCGCACAACTGGTTTGGCGCCGATTACATCGCCGTGGTGCGCAACATGCTGCTTCGCGAGCAGGACAAAAACCTGGACCTCCTGTCCGTGTTGTCGCCGGCCTGGAGTGAACCCGGCAAGACGTTATGGGTCAGCAATGCGCCCACGCAGTTTGGACCGGTAAGCTTCCTGGCCAAGTTCACACCGCGAGGCATGGAACTCCATCTGGATGAACATTTCCGTTCTCCGCCGGACCGGATTCGATTGCACCTGCCCTGGTATGCTGCGGTCAGCCGCGTTTTGATAGATGGCCACTCAGCCACCGGGCAGGACCGGGAGATTTCGCTGCCACCCGCCGCGCGCACGGTGACGGTGGATTGGCAGCGGACAGGAGCAGACCTGTCGGACTGGAGTTACCGGGCCGCGGTGCAGCAGTTTGAGAGCGGGTGGCGCCAACACTGGCACAGCAGCCACCCCGCGCACCCGCCGGGCCGGCGCGCCCTGAACGGCCAGGGCGATTCTTCCGATGCCTTCTCCCGGGCTTCAGTGGCGAGCAAATAATAAGGGCATGGCTGGGTGAAATGGCACGACATTGCCGCAGAGGCGTGAAACTACATCGAGCGCGAAAAGTTATGGGTCGGAAGGCGAACGGCATCGCGAACACCGCTCCGTCCCGTGGCGAAGGTTCCATGCCCGGAGTTCCGCATCGTCAAGGCGCCGGCCGGTCCGGCCATTTCCGAGGTGGGTTTGTTTTTCGAAAAACCATGAATGTGAAGCCCCTCATTGCGCCGCCGTTGGACGCCGGGTTTTTGCCCGCGGCCCTGTTCAATCGCAACTATGTTCAAACCGCCAAGGCGTCCGGCAAAGCCGTGCCCCTGGTCATCGGCCTGGAACGCGAAAACGGTTTGCTGTCCCGCCACGAGACGGTCGTCCTGCCCGAGGCCGGCGCGGACACGCTCCGCTACGTCGAGCGGGTGGTGAAATTTCTGCTCTGGTCGCGCGGCGGCTGGAAACTCCGGCTGGGCGGCCCGAAGGAGCTTGGCCGGACCATCCAACGCAGCTTTGCGGCTGACGGCCCGCGAGCATTCGACACCGACCTGATGGCCCGCGTCTATGAGCGGCCGTTTGAAGTGGTCTTGACCGGGACCGACGCCGTGCCTCCGGAAAGGGAAATGAGCGCGAGCCTGGGCGGCCATCTGGTCGGCTGCCGCATTGGATTTGACCTGGGCGCCAGCGATTACAAGGTCGCCGCCGTTCGGGAAGGCGAAGCGGTTTACAGCGAGGAATTTCCCTGGAACCCCAGGGACCAGCCCGACCCGGACTATCACTACGGGCACATCAACGCCGGCCTGAAAAAGGCCGCCGCTCATCTGCCGCGCGTGGAGGCCATCGGCGGCAGTTCGGCGGGCGTCATTGTGGACAATAAAATCATGGTCGCATCCTTGTTCCGCGCCGTGCCGTTGGCGCAGTTTGACCGGGCCAGGAACATTTTTTTGCGGCTCCGCGACGAGTGGCGGGTGCCGCTCGAAGTGGCCAACGATGGCGACGTGACCGCGCTGGCCGGGGCGATGTCGCTCAAGGCCAACGGCATGTTGGGCGTGGCCATGGGGTCGAGCGAGGCCGCCGGCTATCTGGATCCGAAAGGCCGCATGACCGGCTGGTTGAGCGAATTGGCGTTCGCGCCGGTGGATTACAATCCCAACGCCGCCGCGGATGAATGGTCCGGCGACCGCGGCGTCGGCGCCCTCTATTTTTCGCAGCAGGCGGTGGACAAACTGCTGCCCGCCGCCGGCATCGCCGTGCCGCGGGAAATGGGGTTGCCCGGCCGCCTCAAGGAAGTTCAAAGCCTCATGGCCCGCGGCGATGCGCGCGCCGCCAGGATTTACGAGACCATTGGCGTTTACCTCGGCTACACGATTGCGCTGTATGCGGACTTTTACGAATTCCGGCACATGCTGATCCTCGGCCGCGTCACCACGGGCCAGGGAGGGGACATCGTGCTGGCCCGGGCGCGCGAGGTGTTGAAGGAGGAGTTTCCCGAGGTCATGGAGAAAATCCAGTTGCACGTGCCCGACGAAAAGAGCCGCCGTGTGGGTCAGGCGGTGGCCGCCGCCAGCCTGCCGGCCTTGAAAAGCTGAAGGAACGGGCCATGAACTTGAAGCACGATCTCCGCGCCGTTGCCCGGCTCTTCCAGATTTACGGCGACTTTTGGGGCGCCGAACCCTACGGCAGCGGACACATCAATGACACCTACCGCGTCGCATTCAATCAAGGCGGCAGCCGCGTCCGCTACATTTTCCAGCGCATCAACGCCGGCGTCTTTAAGACCCCCGCGGCGCTCATGGAAAACGTCCGGCGCGTCACCGCCCACCTCGGCGAAAAGTCGGCCGGGCAGCCCGATCGGAGCCGGCGCGCGCTGACGTTGATTCCCACCCGCGACCACCAGCCGTTTGCCCTCGACGAACGGCGCAATTACTGGCGCGCCTACGTCTTCATCGAGGAGGCGCGCACTTATGACGCGGTGGAATCGCCGGGCCAGGCGTTCGAGGCGGCAAAGGCGTTTGGCCGGTTTCAAAAACTCCTGACGGATCTGCCCGGGCCGCGGCTGCACGACACCATTCCCGATTTCCACCACACGCCGCGGCGGTTCGCCGCGTTGGAAAAGGCGGTTCAGGCCGACGCGGTGAACCGGGCCAGGCTCGCGGCAGCGGAGATTGAATTTGCCCTGGGCCGCCGCTCCCTGTGCGGCGTGCTGCTGGACGCCCGGTTGCCCGAGCGGGTGACGCACAACGACACCAAGTTCAACAACGTCATGCTCGACGACGCCACCGGCGAGGGGATTTGCGTCATTGACCTGGACACGGTGATGCCGGGGTTGGCGCTGTATGATTTCGGCGACATGGTGCGCACCGCCACCAGCCCGGCCAGGGAGGACGAACGCGACCTGTCCAAGGTCGCCCTGCAATTCCCCATGTTCGAGGCGCTGGCGCGCGGTTATCTCGAGTCGGCCGCCGATTTTCTGTCCCCGGCGGAGAAACGCTGGCTGGCGTTTTCAGGCAAGCTCATCACCTTCGAGATCGGCCTGCGCTTTCTCACTGATTTCCTCACCGGCGACGCGTATTTCAAGGTGCGCCGGGAGAATCACAACCTTGACCGCTGCCGCACCCAGTTCAGACTGGTCGAGTCCATCGAGCGGCAGGAAGAGCGGATGCAACAACTGGTGGAGTCCATTTGAATGAACATTCTGGTCACCGGCGGCGCGGGATTCATCGGCAGCCACATCGTCGGGCATTTTCAAGGCCGGGCCGGCGTGCGCGTGCTGGATAATTTGCGTTCCGGTTTCAAAAAAAATCTCGCGGGCTTTCAATGCGAGTTCGTGGAGGCTTCCGTTCTTGATCGCGAGGCCGTTCGCCGCGCGCTGCAGGACGTGGATTTTGTTTTCCATCTGGCGGCGATGATCAGCGTGCCGGAGACGATGCAAAAACCGGTTGAATGCAATGAAATCAACGCCGCCGGCGCCTTGATCGTGCTCGAAGAAGCCGCGCGGGCGAAAGTGAAAAAACTGATTTTCAGCAGTTCCGCCGCCATTTACGGCGACAATCCGGTCGTGCCGAAAATCGAGACGATGCCGCCCGAACCGAAAAGTCCCTACGCCGTCACCAAGCTCGACGGCGAATTTTACTGCAAGCTGTTTGCGGACGAAGGGCGCGTGCCGACCGCGTGCCTGCGCTATTTCAACGTGTTCGGGCCGCGCCAGGACCCGCACAGCCAATACGCCGCCGCCGTTCCCATTTTCATTGATCGCGCGTTGCAGCAGGAGCCGATCACGATTTTTGGCGACGGCGAACAAACGCGCGATTTCATTTTCGTGAGCGACGTGGCGGCCGCGAACGTTTTTTTTGCGACGCAGTCAACTGCGACCGGCGTTTTCAACGTGGCCTGCGGCCAGCGCATCACGATCAACAGTCTGGCCCGGACGATTTGCCGACTGACCGGCTCGCGCTCCGAAATCCGGCACGCGCCCGAACGGCCCGGCGACGTGAAACATTCGCTGGCGTCCATTGACAAGCTGCGCGCCGCCGGCTTCGAACCGGTCGGGAAATTCAGCGAAGGGCTTCAAGCGGCCATCGAGTTTTTCAAGGCGGAATGAAGCGGGCAGGGGATGGAGATTGGCTTATCGGCAAAAACTCGGGCGGGTCGTGACGAATTTCGCCAGCATCTCTCGAACAAATGACATGCGTGAAATTTTCACGCAAAGCGCGTGATTTTCACGCATATTTGTCTTGACGTAAAAATGGTTTTGTCGTTTTTCAAGGGTTTTTCGCCGGAAGCGCCGGTGGCATTAAAACTGCTAACTTGTCAGTACGTGTAAAAATGCTTATGCGATAATGCTTATGCGATTCAAGCGCGCCATTCGATGGAAATCCGGTTTTACACTGATTGAATTGCTGGTGGTCATCGCGATTATCGCGATCCTGGCGGCGCTGCTGCTGCCGGCGTTGGTCCGGGCGAAGGCCCAAGCCCGGGAAATTGATTGCCTCAACAATATGCGGCAACTGGGCGTGGCGCTGATGCTTTATGCGGGCAACAACAATGATGTGATGCCGTGCGGTGCTGCATATCCTTGGCATAAAGAAGACTGGATTTACTGGCAGCCGGCGTGGCCACTTAGCGATCAGCGCGGCTCTTTTTCCCAAGGACCGATAGCCATGCTGTTGGGTGAGAAGGACACGAACCGCGTTCGTTCAGTGTTTCGCTGTCCGGCGGATATTAGCGACTCGGGGCGAATGAAGGCGCAGACCCAGTTGGCGCCGACCCCGTTCACGTACAACTACAGCTATACCATCAATGGTCGCCTAATGACTGGAGGTCAAGTCCCGCCAACCGGGTTTGGCGTGGCTTCGTCCTGGGGGATGGCGGAGGTGCATGGAACCGGGCCGTTCGTCTTTATAGCCCGCAAATTGGCGTGGGTACGTCATCCTTCGGATGTCATCATGCTGGCCGAACCACCCACTGACGTGACGCCGAATGAAATGCCGCCATTGGCATCATGGTTGCTCAGCGCCCACCAATATTGGCCCAACCCTTACTATTGGGTTGTTGGAGACGGCATGTGGGATCCAATTGTTCTTACTTCACCAATGTATAATGTGAATTGGGCTGTGGATACGGCTTGGCCGAGCACAATCACCGTGCGTCATGATGGAGGAGGCAACGCGGTTTTTGCCGACGGTCACGCGGAACGTGTGGATTACAAATTCGCCTCGGAACGGCGTCATGCCGACGCGAGCTATTGAGAGGAAAGGGGAGGCGAAGCAGAGCGGGAGCAGAGGCGGCAGTTAGTCGGGAACGCTGGAGCAACGAAGTTGTTTTCAAGACGAAGCGTTTTTCAGAAGCGTGTATCACGCCATAATGGGCGGCCGATTAGGTGACTTTGGCTACCTGTCGTAAAATCCAAGAAAAACCCGTAAATAGGGCAGTCGCGACCGGGGTGTAAAACGAAAGTTAGCGCGTAAGCAGATAACATACCCCAAATGACCGCTGAAAGGGTATCTTTCGTTACCATGGGTGGGAATTCTAACGCGACCAGTCCAGCGCGCTTCCTGGAAAATCCCTCACGCCGATTTGTTTTCCGCCGGAGAAAAGTTCCGTCACGCGCCCGTTTTCCCGCGTTCGGACGCGATAGAGCGTTGCGAACGTGAAATCCGGCGCCGCGCCGCCCTGGCCGCCCACCAGTTCCGCGCCGCGGCGCACGTTGTCCTGCATCCACGCGGGCAGTCGCAAATGATACGGATTGCGCCGCACCTCGCCGACGTGAAAAGACAGCGCGGCCAGCAAATCCGCAAGGTCTTCCCCGCTGGATTCCACCATTAAATTCGGCGATGGCATCTGGCCCCAAAATTCCGTTTCGACGAGCGCGGTTTGAAAATCCGGCGGCAGGCTTTTCAGCGCGTCCATGACTAGAAAATGCGTGCCGATGTGGGTGCTGTTCCAGTCGGCTTCATGCGGAAAGAAAATCGCCCGCGGCTGATGTTTCGTCAGCGAGCCGGCGATCGCCTTCACCGCGCCGCTCCAGTGCGCCGGATCGCCGGCGCGCGTCTTGGGGTTGATTCTTTCCAAACCGTTGGGCGCGGCGCCTTCCAGGTCAAAGCCCAGCCAGCCGCAGGCGTTTTGCAGTTCCCGCCAGCGGGGCTGCTGCCGTTCCTTGTTGCTGCCCAGGGTGACGGCCACATTGACGACGCGCCATCCTGCTTCGCGCCCCAGGCGCAACGCCAGCCCGCCGATGATGCACTCGTCGTCCGGATGCGGCGAAAAGATGAGCGCCACCGGAGCGTCGGGGGCGGACCGGGGCCGGGAGAGCGGGGGAATGCCGCCCAAGGGCAGGGTTCGGCCTTCGGTCACCAGGCGGGCAAACTGTGAAACGAATGGAGAATATGGGTTCATGGTTGTGCGCGATACGACTTTTATCACGTGCCAACTCATTTTTCATCACTGCGGGCCTGGACGCAATCCCCCAATTCAGGGGGCGCCGGCACAACCCTTGCCGCCGGTTGGGAACGAATGGAATACAAACGGACCCGGATGGCGTGTCTGAAAGTTTTTTTGGATTCAGGGCGCTGTGAATTGGAATTGACTTTTAATTTCAAGTTGGGAGGTTGGCGCGCGGTGCAGCCAAAGTCCTCACCCAAAATGGGAGCGCGCCACTGGCGGGAACGACTGCTGCGGCGCGGCTACCCCTTTCCCGCCTCCGGCGCTGCGGATGACGAACTGGCGGCGCTGATTGGACACGCGGGGGTGGAGTATTATTTCCCCCTGGGCGCCTCGGACCCGGAGGCCGCCGCGCGGAAGGCGCAGACCATTCACAGGATGGCCGTGAAGGAGGGATGGCAGGCGGTTTGCCGGCAATTCTCGCGCGAACTCATGCTGGGCTTCGAATGGTGCGCCAACCCCCTCCTTTGGACTTATACGACCATCCACACCTTGGTGAGGCTGCAGACCGAAACGAAGCCCGACCCAGGGAACGCGCGGGTGCTGGTCGTCGAATCCGACGCGGGAATCCGTCGGGCCTTGGTTTGGTGTCTCAACCATCAACCGGGGTTTTCCGGCGTTTCCGGCGATTCCGGGAAGGCCTTTGCGGCGGCCGTTGCAAAGCACCAACCTCGACTGGTGTTGCTCAATCGCAGCCTGGCCGGACAGGTCGGGTTTGAAGTCCCCGGTCAATTGGCGCCGCTGGGCCAGGACATGTTTGGGCTGACCTATTCAGTCGCGGTGGATGGCGACCGGCTGTTCGTTTCAACGCCGGGCGGCGCGGCCGGTTATCTGCTCAAGCGGGTGCGACCGGAGAAATTGCTGGAGCCGATTCTGGACGCGGCGGGACGCCTGGATTTTGCGGCCGGGGACCTGCCGGGACGGGTGAAGGCTTATTTCAAGGGATTGCTGCAACCGCGCCCGGATCCGGATGCCGCCGGTTCGGCGCGGCTGACCCCGCGGGAACACGAGGTGCTGGCGCTGCTGAGCAAAGGGCGCGTGGACAAGGAAATCGCCACGGCTTTGGGCATCAGCGTCTGGACCGTGCATGGCCACGTTAAAAAGATTTTCGAGCGGCTGCAGGTCCGCACCCGGACCGAGGCGGCGGTCCGGTATCTGGAAAAATAGTTGCGGCAATTTCAAGACGGCATACGCCGGCATCCAACGGCTGGAACACCAGACAGGCCGCAGTGCCCGCCGCTTCGAATTGCCTACGGCGGTTCGAGCTCGATCCCAAGGTTCTTTCGGACGGCCCATTGGTCTCCCTCGCAGAGCCGGAATGCCAAATGGTTTCGGCGGTCTTGATTGCCTGGGTCAAATCAGGCTTGCCAGCCCCCGGAATTAAACTCATATTGCAAAAGAGATTTATGGCAGACGTTGCAAACAAATATCCCGACAATGTCCCGGGCAGATACTACGTGGACAACCAATGCATTGACTGCGACCTGTGCCGAGAGACGGCGCCGGACAATTTCAAGCGCAACGACGACGGCGGCTTCTCCTTCGTTTATAAGCAGCCGGAGTCGCCGGAGGAGGAAGCCCGCTGCAAGGAGGCCAGGGAAGGCTGCCCCGTCGAGGCCATCGGCGACAACGGCGCGTAAGCTGCCAGCGGCTGTCACGCCCGGCGCCGGTCTCATTTCCTTTTTTTTCCTTTTGACGCGTCACCCCACAGTCCAGACGTGTGGTCTCATTCCGCCCGCGGATGAAAGCGGCGGTGGATCTCGCGGAGCCGGTTTCCAGTGACGTGCGTGTAAATTTCCGTGGTGCCAATGCTCGCGTGGCCGAGCAGTTCCTGAATCACCCGCAAATCCGCGCCGTGCTCCAGCAGGTGTGTGGCAAAGCTGTGCCGCAGCATGTGCGGCGTGATGTTGCGCGTGAGGCCCGCGCGCCGGGCGCGGTTCTTGATCCGCAACCAAAGTGTCACGGACGCAAACGGGGTGCCGCGCCCGGTCAAAAAAACCGTTCCCGGCGACCGGGGTGTGACGAGCTTTGGCCGCGCCACATCGAGGTAACGCCGCAACGCGGCCACGGCCTTTTGGCCGACGGGCACGACGCGCTCCTTGTTGCCCTTGCCGACGACCGTGACGAATCCCGCTTCGAGGTGGAGCTGTTCGAGCCGCACGTTCTTCAGTTCGGACAGCCGCAACCCGGAGGCGTAGGCGAGTTCCAACACCGCCTGGTCGCGCAGGCTTCCGGGCGTTTCGGGATTTTCCGGCGTGAGCAGTTTTTCAATCTCCGCCTGGGTCAGCGCCTTGGGCAGGCGCATCCAACGCCGCGGAAGGGACAGATTTTCAGCGACGTTGGCCGGGAGCAGCTTTTCGTCTTCGGCGAAGCGATAAAACGCCCGCAACGCGGCGATCTCCAGATAAACGCTTTCGCCGCTGAGGCGTCGGGGGGAGTTGTCCGGCTCGCCGGCCGGCGGCCGCTCGCGCTCCTGTTGCAGGAAGGCCATGAGGTCGTTCCACCGGACCTGGTTCCAGTCGGTGATTCCGTGAGCGCCGGCCCAGGCGGTGAATTTGCCCAGGAGCGCGGCATAGGTCTTCTGCGTGTGCTCCGACTGCCCGCGCTCGTGGCGCAGGTATTGCAGAAAATCTTCGACGAGGGCCTGCATGGCTCGGAACCCGATCGCCGGCATCCTAATCGGCCTGATGCAGTCGGCGAAGGAAAATTGACAGCGGGGGTGTAACCTTTCCCGGCCCGGCGCGTCTGTCCCGGTATGACGCCGCTTGATGTAAACGCGGCAACGAACAAAAAAAACAGATAATCAACAATCGAAGGGTTTATGAAAGCAACCAAGAAATTAGGGATCATCCTGTTGACGGTGGGCGGCTTGCTGGTGCCGGGCGCGGTTCTTCACGCCCAGGATTCCACCAACGCCGCGGCCGTCGCGCACCCGGCGCGGGGCGGTCGGGACCGCCTGGCGCAGGCGCTGAATCTGACCGACGAGCAGAAGCCGAAAGTTCAGGCCGCGTTCAAAGACATGCGCCAGCAGATGCGGGACCTGCGACAGAACACCGACCTTTCGCGCAAGGAACGGATGGCGAAGGCGAAGACCCTCCGCGAGAACCTGGACGCGAAATTAAAGGACATCCTCACGCCCGAGCAGTTCCAAAAATGGCAGGACATGCGGTCCAAGATGCGTCACCGTCGCAACGGGGCCGCCCATACCCCGACAACGCCGCCGCAGAACTGACCGCGGCAGAACGTTCCGAAAGGTAAGGCGGCGCCCGCCTTCCCTTTTTTGTCTGTTTATCTCCCGGCCAGAAGCGCCGTTGCCGCCGCGTAATTTTGGGTGTGGCTCAGGCTGACGAGCAACTGTTCCGCGCCGCGCGACGCGAACAGGGTTTGTCCCTTGCCGTGCAGAATGACAAACGGCTCGCCGGATTTCCGGCGCGCAATTTCCATGTCCCGCCAGCCCAGCGCAGCGCCGATGCCCGTGCCAAAGGCCTTTGAGATCGCCTCCTTGGCGGCGAACCGCGCCGCCAGAAAAGGCGCGGGGCTTTTGTGCGACAGGCAGTAGGCGATTTCGTCCGGCAGCAAAATCCGGTTCACGAACCGTTCGCCGAATTTCTCAAACGACGCGGCGATGCGCCCGACCTCGATGATGTCAATGCCCACGCCCAGAATCATCGCGATGACGATTGACGATTTGCGGGAGGCGCGCAAGGAAACTTGGAATCGCCGCGAACCGCCGCGGCAAAATCCTCACGCGAACGGATGAAGGCGGGTTCAGCCGCGGTAATCCTTCATCAACGCCAGCATCTCTTTAACCGCGGTTTCCAGGCCGACGGACACCGCCCGGCTCACAATGCTGTGGCCGATGTTCAACTCCACCAGATGCGGCACGCGATGCAGCAGCGACAGATTGCCGTAATTCAAACCGTGTCCGGCGTTCACGCGCAAGCCGAGGGCGTGCGCCTGCTCCGCGCCGGCGATCAACCGTTGCAGTTCCTTTTCTATCGCCGGTGAGCGGTGGCCGGCCGCCGGTTTTGAAAATTCTTCCGCAAAGGCGCCGGTGTGCAGTTCGATGAACTGGCTGCCGACGCGCGCGCTCGCCTGGATCTGCCTTTCGTCCGGGGCGATGAACAGGCTCACTTCGATGTCGGCGTCGTTCATCTTCAGGCGCGTCTCGGTCAGCGCCTTTTCGCTCGCCGCCACGTCCAGCCCGCCTTCGGTCGTCACTTCCAATCGCCGCTCGGGGACGACGCAGACAATGTCCGGCTTCAATTTGAGGGCGATGGAAACGATTCCCGGCGTGTTGGCCATTTCCAGATTCAGCCGCCGGGCGGCCTCGCGCAACTTCCAGACGTCGCGGTCCTGGATGTGCCGCCGGTCTTCGCGCAGGTGGGCGGTGATGCCATGCGCGCCGGCGGCCTGGCAGATCTTCGCCGCCACCACGGGGTCCGGCTCGCCGAACTCCCGCCCGCGGTAGCGCGCCTCGCGGAGTGTGGCCACGTGATCAATGTTGACGCCGAGCTTTAACATGGTTCCAAATTCCGGCTTCGCTGCCTGTCTTTCATCGCACAACGAGGAGTTTTTGCAAGGGCGCTCAGTGATTTTGCCTTGCCGGCTTGCCGCCGGGTTGGATCGGCGGCTGCGGCGGCAGGCGCAGGTCGCAGCCGGGAAAATTCGTCGCTTCCAGCCAGTTGGCCAGGGCGATAAGCTCGATGGCCGTCAAGCCGCCGGGCGCCTTGCGGGTGAAGGCCAGTTCGTTGGAGGCCGTCTGCGTGATTTCGGTGACCGTGTTGCCGAGGGCCGGACCGACGTGATGCAGCCATTTGCCGGCGGCGGATTGGGCGTCGAGTTGCTTGTGATGCGTGAGCATGAGCGCCAACTGGCTCAGATTCAGGACCTGCGGCAGGCGTTCGGCGGTGATTTCCCAGTGGTAATAAACCAGGTTCGTGCGGCTCAATTCGGTCATCAATGCCGCCGGCGGCGGCTGGACGGCGGACGAGTTGGGGAAAAGGCCGGCGAGGAGATAATCGCCCGCCGGCTCGTGAACGGCCTGGACAAATGGCGCGACAAAGGGCAGGCCGCGCCAGCCGACCTCGGCGTCATTGGCAGCCGTTTCGAAGAAGCCGAGCGCGCGCGCTTTCAACCGGCCGTTGAATTGCGCGGCCAGTTTTTCGCCGAGTTGGCGGACGGCGTTGGTCGCGTTGGAAACCGGCACGGCGACGTAGGTCTGAAAGGGCGCCTGCGCCAGCGCCCAGGCGAAAAACTGGCCGGGTTCAGGCGGGAGGGCATACGCCTGCGCCCAGGGCTGGCCTTCAAGCCAGTGCGCAAAACCCCGCGCGGCGGTAAAACTCACGAATGGCTCGTGCAGCAGGTTGGTTGGCGGCAGTCGCCACGGTTCCAAGTCCAACGCCGGCGGTCGCGGAAAGGTGGCGGTGCCGTCCAGCCGGAGATTGCCGTCGCGGGCGGAGACGAGCAGCTTCATCACCGGCAGGTTGGTCCAATCCGGCTGGTTCGTCCAAGCGAGCCAGCGCCCGGCGCGCGCCCAGTTCATCTCCACGCTCAGCCAATCCTTTCCCGCGCGCGGCGCGGCGGCCGTTGGGGTGAGCGCCCGCGCTGTCCGGTCGTTCAACGGGAGTTCATCCTGGCCGCAGCCGAGCACCAGCCAGCCGCCGGCGCGGACGCAGCGGATCAAATTGGGCGGCTGATGCTTTTTCAACTGCCAGCCGTTGGGGATCTTGTCCGCGGGCAGTTTCGTCCAGTCTTCGAGCACACCGGCCAGGTTCGTCTGCCACAACCGTGCGCGGGCGGCGTCCAGGCGGACAGCCAGGGCGAATTCCGGCGAGCCGTTGGTCGCGTCGCGCACGTCCAGCCGCCATTCGGCGCGGAACAAATCTTCCACCAGCGGGCGCAGCCGCGCCGCCTGGTCCTTGACGCCTGCGTAAAGCCGGGAGCGCAGGAATTCGTAGGGCGCGCGCGCGAGCTTGTCCAGGGTTTGAGCGCGCAGCGCCCGCGCCTCGGGGGAGAGCCAGAGATTGGTGAAGGCGCCGGAATCGGGGTCGGCGGCGATGGCCGGCGCGCCGGCGAAATGAATCCGGGCAATCAAATTTGTGGGCGGCGGCGCGGCGCGGCGCGGATTCTCCGGCGCTTGCGAATGGCTGCAGCCGGTGGCGGGCAGGAGCATCGAGGCGGCGCAGAAAAACAGGAAATGTTGTTTCATCGGGGGGATTGGTCTGCCAAAACCGCGCAGGAGTTTCAAGTTTTTAGGCGTGGTTTTTCGGACCCATCCGGACTTGGCGGCGGCTCGCGACCGCCGGAAACGCCCTTGTGGGAAGACAACCGTGACGCCGAATCTTTACCTGGCGAGCATTGCCTTTTCCCTTGAAACCGGGGAGTTGCAGCGCAAGACTGTTGCATGTCCAAGTTCGCCGGGTTTGTCAAATACTGGCTGCCGCTGCTGGTCTGGATGGCCGTGATCTTCGCCGCGTCCAGCGACACGAGGTCCTTCCAACATTCCTCGCGCATCATCGCGCCGCTGCTGCGCTGGCTCTTCCCGCACATTGCGGACAAGACGGTGGACCTGGCCGTGTTCATCGCCCGCAAATGCGCGCACGTGACCGAATACGCGGTTTTTGCCCTGCTGGTCTGGCGCGTGTTGCGCAAGCCGGCCAGGGGCGAGCCGCGACCGTGGGACTGGCGCCAGGCGGGCCTGACGCTGTTGATCGTTTTTCTCTACGCCGCCGGCGATGAGTTTCACCAGCGCTTCGTGCCCACGCGCACGCCGCGGGTGCATGACGTGGTCATTGACACGTTGGGCGGCGCGGCGGCCCTGCTGGCCCTCCGGATTATTCACTTCCGACAAAGGCATTTGGAAACGTGAAGCATCCGGGGCCGGATCTCTGAATCGCCGGCCGCGACAAGGCGGTTGTGGCTTTGCGTGTGGTGCTTCCTCCCCAGCCCCTTGTTTTCCAGAAAAGGCAGGAACGCCGGCCTGGCATTCGCAAGACCGACCGGCAACAAACGCGCAACAATCTGCGACGCAAAACCTCAATAAAAAAGACGCAAAACCTCGGCGCTGTTCGGCTCCCTGTCCTTCTCCAACAGCATGGCCCATAACATCCGGAACGTAGATTTTGCCTCGCCGACGAACAGCAGCGCCGCCTTCTCCGTGGCGCCCTGGGTCAACGGCTACGCTCAGTCCTCGGACGCGGGCATCGTATCCAAGGGAGTCAGCACCGGGGAAGAGTTCGGCTTGGATACGGGCAGCCATCTGAGCATCGGTGGCACTACCGTTCGCGCCTTCCGATTCTACGTGCGTGACGCCTCCGGCAACGCTTACAACGCCAACAGTTCCATCGTGCCCGACGGCAACTGGCATCATTTGGTCGGCGTGTGTGACGAATCCAACGGCGTGGTGACGCTGTATGTGGATGGCGCGGTTGTCGGCACGGCGGCCATCCCCACGGCCGGCGGCATACTCGCCAGCGCGGAGAACATGAAGATCGGCGCGTGCCCGGCGGGTTCGGATCCGAACGCCAACGCCAATCAGTTCTCCGGCAATATCAGCGACGTGGCGGTTTATGATTACGCCCTGAGCGGGGACCAGGTCGCGGCGCAATACGCCGCCGCCGGGGCCGCGCCAAACCTGTTTGAACCTCCGCCGGCGACCGTGACGGTGGATGAAAACGCCGCTTTGGTTCTTCCCGCCCTGGCAGTGGGCACGCCGCCGATGAATTATCAATGGGTGCATGCCAACGCCGGCACAAACATGGCCACGGGAGCGACCAACGGGAACACGCTCGATGCAACCTTGACCCTCAGCCATGTTCCCGCCGGGTTGAACAATTTGCAGTTGACGGTCGCCAATGGCTACGGTTCGGTGGTTTCCAACGTGTTGATCACCATCGTTTCCGGTCCGCCGCAGTTCGCCCAGAATCTGCCGCCGAAGGTCACCGTGCCCGTCGGCCACAGTTTCACCTATGCGGTTCGGGTGCAGGGCACCGAGCCTTTCGGTTACCAATGGTATTCCAACAACGTGGCGTTGGCGGGAGAGACGGCTTCCAGCTACACCTTCAACGCCGTTTCCGGCAGTTACCACGTGGTGGTCACCAACGTGGATGGTTCGGCGACCAGCACCATTTCCCTGTTGACGACGGAGGCGGTGCCGACGAACGCCTACGCGACGGGCATTCTGGCGCTTAATCCAGTGGGCTACTGGCCGTTGCAGGAAACCGGCGCGCCGGCGGCGGCGACGATTGAGGCCAACTACGGCACGTTGGGAGCGAAGTTGGGCACGGCGTATTATGCCGGCACGAATGCGATTGCGGCGGCGGCGGGCGGCAATGTGACGCTCGGCCAGCAGGGAGCCTTGGGCAACAGCGGCGACATGGACACGGCGGCCGGCTTTGCGGGCGGCAACAACAACAGCTATCTTTTTGTGCCGCTGAAATCGCCGCCAGTGGAGATGAATGGGACCTTCACGTGGGAATGCTGGGTCAACTCGACGAGCACCGGCTTTTCGGACATCTTGGGCAGCGGAGGCGCGCCGGGCGACGGGAGCGGCAATTGGGGTGGCGTCCGGTTGTCGTATAACCGCTCGACCAGCATGCAAGCCTACTGGTATTATGGGAGCGGCAGTAGTTATCATTCCACAGACAGCGGGTCCGGTACGATCTCCCCCGGAGTCTGGAATTACGTGGTGATGACTTACGACGGGACCAATCTCGCCATTTATATCAACGGAAATCAAGATGTCACCACGCCAGCCACCATCGCGCCCAATCATTGGGTGCCGTTCACCGTCGGCACCGGGCGGTGGGATGGCGGTCCGACCCGCAGCTATTCAGGCTTGATGGACGAAGTGGCCGTCTATACCAGTGTGCTGACGCCAGCCCGGATCATGGCCCGCTATTTGGCCGGAACGACCGCCGGTTCCAATTACGTCCAGACGGTGGAAAGCGATCACCCGCTGCTCTATTACCGGATGGACGCGACCTACACCAATCCGCCGCCGGCTTCCTATCCGTCCGCCGTCAACTTCGGTACGGCATTGGCGCAGGGAAATTATGAACCGGGCGTGACGTTGGGCGGCCTCTCCGGCCCGCCGATTGCAGCCTTGGCAACCAACAGCGTGGCCGCGCCCATCAACGGCGTGTTCTCCTGCGTGGACGCGGGTTATGACCCGGCGTTCAACCCGACAGGGACGCAGCCATTCACCGCGATGACCTGGTTCAAGGGCTATCCCGCTGATAATCGCGTGCAGACCACCATGGGTCAGGGCCAAAATTGGGCGATGAACCTCGATGGCTCAAATGGGCGCGTTGTCTGGAATCTCTCCGGCGCGCCGGTCACTTCGACCAGTGTGCTCAACGACGGACGCTGGCACTTTGTCGCCGGGGTTTATGACGGCGCCAACAGCTACTTGTATGTGGACGGCGCGCTGGACAGTTCGGCTTCTGCCACGAGCGGCCTGACCGGCGAAACGAACGCCAATTTGTTCCTGGGCGGCGACGCAGATTATACCTTTGATCAATATCAGTGGCGGGCGCGCTATTTCGCCGGCGCCCTGGCGCAGGCGGCCTTCTTCACCAATGCGCTGTCCGCCGCGCAGATCCAACAAATCTATGACACCGCGGTGCCCACGACGCCCGCCATCAGCCTGACGCGTTCGGGGAACCAGTTGATCATCACCTACACCGGCACGCTGCTCTCCTCCACGAACGTGGCCGGGCCTTACGCGCCGGTTCAGGGCGCCACGCCGCCGACCTACACCATTACGCCGACGGGCACGCAGGCGTTTTACCGGACAAGCAACTAGCCAGGCGCGCAGGCGAAACGGCGGGCGCGGCCGGCTTTTGGCCGTGGGGGGCGGCAACCGGTCGAGGCCGGGAAGACCGGGCGGCCGCCGCGCGTGACCTCTGGCGGCTCGTTTTGGACTTGGATTATTTCAGGGATTCAAAAATGCTCTCCGCCGCCGCGCGCGGGTCGGGCGCGGCGCAGATGGGCCGGCCAATCACCAGCCAGTCGGCTCCGGCGGCCATGGCCTCGCGCGGGCTCAACGTGCGTTTCTGGTCGTCGGCCTTTTCGTCGCCCACGCGCACGCCGGGCGTGACCAGTTGCGTGGCCCGCGGAATGGTTTGGCGGAGCTTGGCCGCTTCCAACGGCGAACAGACCAGCCCACGCAGGCCGGCCTTGGTGGCGACCGTGGCCAGACGGCGCACCTGATAGTCCACGTTGACGTCCAGACCGACTTCCCGCAGGGCCCCGGCGTCCAGGCTGGTCAGCACGGTCACCCCCAGCACCAGCGGCGGCGTGCGGCCCAGCCTCCACGCCGCCTCCTGGGCCGACTGTTCGGCAGCCTTGAGCATTTCAAAACCGCCGCTGGCGTGGACCGTGAGCATTTGCACGTCCAGGCGCACGGCGGCGGCAACGGCCTGCGTGACGGTGTTGGGGATGTCGTGATACTTCAAGTCCAGAAAGACCAGCGCGCCCCGCTCCCGGATGCGGTGAACGATGTCCGGACCCGCGCTGGTGAACAAGGCGGCGCCCACCTTGAAGCCGCCGACCGACGGCGCCAGTTGTTCCGCCAGCTTCAGCGCCGCCGCCGCCGTCGGCACGTCCAGCGCCACAATGATTGGATTGCGCATGAAATCGAATCTAATCCAAAAGGGCCGGGGGCGACAAGCCGGGAGACACCTGGCAAATCACGCCGCGACGAAGTTTGTTTGCCCCCGAACTCGGCCGGCTTCAAACTCGGACCCGTGCTTGTCAAATCCCTTTGCGCCGCCAGTCTGCTGGCCGGGACCGTCCTGGCTCAATCGCCCGTGACCGTCGTCGTGGACACCCGCCTGCCGGGCGTCGCCGTGCCGGACGACTTTGCCGGATTGAGTTTCGAGGCGTCCAATCTCTTGCCCGACCAGAATGGAAATCACCTTTTCTGCGCGCAGAATCGCCCGCTCATCGCGCGGTTCCGGGGCCTCGGCATCAAGAGCCTGCGCATCGGCGGAGCCACCGCCGACATCGCCCGATACCCGGTTCCCGGCCCGGCGGACATAGACGGCCTGTTCGCGTTTGCCAGGGCCGCCAATGTCAAGGTGATTTACACCCTGCGTCTGCTCAACGGCGACGCGGCGCGCGACGCCATCATCGCCCGTTACATCTGGCAGCGTCACCGGCCGCAACTGGCGTGTTTCGCCCTCGGCAACGAACCGGACTGGCCGTCCTATCATGGAAAGGACCCGCGAATCACGGATTATCCATCCTACCTTGCCGACTGGAAGAATTTTGCGGCGGCCATAACCAACGCGGCCCCCGGCGCGCGAATCGAGGGGCCGTGTACCGGCAGCAATTATCCGGACCCGGGCGCGGAAGACACCGACTATCAGGGCCATTCCTGGACCTGGAACTTTGCGAACGATCTCAAGGATTCAACTCTCATCGCGTTTGTTTCGCAGCACGATTATCCCGGTCAAAACGGCCGCCGCGCGGCCAGCGCCGCGGCCGCACGCGACCAGATGCTGTCGCCAGGCTGGCTGGACGGCTACCAGGTTCATTATGACGCCTTTGCCCCCGCCGCATTGGCGGCCCACTTGCCTTACCGGTTGGAAGAGGTGAGCAATTTCAGCGGCGGGGTGGCCGGCGCAAGCGACACGTTCGCCGCGGCCCTGTGGGCGCTGGATTTCATGCACTGGTGGGCCGCGCATCGGGCCGACGGCGTCAATTTTCACAACCGTCGCCACATACTCAATGCCGTCATCCATCCGCTGTCGGCTTCCGCGCAAAATTATGCGATTTATCCGGTTGGTTACGGCATCAAGGCGTTTGATCTGGGCGGGCATGGCCGCGCGCTGCCGCTGACAATTTCCAACGCCGACGATGTCAACCTGACTGCTTACGCGGTGCGCGGCGCCGGGAAGCTGTTTGTGACGCTCATCAACAAGAAACACGGTCCGGGCGCGCGCGACGCCGCGGTGACGATCGTGGCGGATGGAATTGCCCGGCGCGCGCAGATGATCGTTCTGGCCGCGCCCGATGACGACGTGGCCGCGAAGACCGGCGTGACATTGGGCGGCGGGATCATCGGCGACGATGGCTTGTGGCGCGGAAAGTGGAAGACCATCCAAGCGAACCGAAGAGGACGCTGTATCCTCGAAATGCCCGCCGCCACGGCCGCGGTATTAAAGCTGGACACCTCCCGGTTTTCGAGGAGACAGCGGCGGGGACCGGTGAAGCGGGCGGGACACAGGCGGCAGAAACGGATTGCGGGCACTTCGTCCGCGAATCACAAATCGGATGGGACCAGGCGCTGGATTTCTTCCTTCCCTCACCAGCCCAAAACATAGGCGAAGATCAGCGGCGCGACGAGGGTGGCATCCGACTCGATGATGTATTTGGGCGTTTCCACGCCGAGTTTGCCCCAGGTGATTTTTTCGTTCGGCACAGCCCCGCTGTAGCTGCCGTAGCTCGTGGTCGAATCGCTGATCTGACAGAAGTAACCCCAGAGCGGCACCCCCGTACGCTGCAAATCCTGGTGCAACATCGGCACCACGCAGATCGGAAAGTCTCCGGCAATGCCCCCGCCGATCTGGAACATCCCCAGCGGGCCTTTCTGCGTCGTCTGCGTGTAAAAATCCGCCAGCCAGGTCATGTATTCGATGCCGGTGCGGACGGTGTGGATGTTCTTGAGGTCGCCGCGAATGAGCGCGGCGGCGTACATGTTGCCGAGGGTCGAATCCTCCCAGCCCGGCGCCACGACGGGCAGATTTTTTTCACACGCGGCCAGCATCCAGGAATCCTTCGGGTCAATCTGGTAATACTTCTCGTATTTGCCGTCGCGCAGAATCTGGTAGAAAAATTCATGCGGGAAACGGCGCTCGCCCTTTTTCTCGGCGGCCTTCCAGACTTCCAGCATCCCTTCTTCCATGCGCCGCATGGCCTCGCCCTCGGGGATGCACGTGTCGGTGACGCGGTTCAGATGGCGGTTGAGCAATCCCTGCTCCTCTTTGGGCGAAAGATGGCGGTAATGCGGCACGCGCTCGTAATAATCGTGCGCCACGAGGTTGAACACGTCCTCCTCCAGATTCGCGCCGGTGCAGGTGATCAAATGCACCTTGTCGCGCCGGATCATTTCGGCCAGCGACAGGCCCAGTTCGGCGGTGCTCATCGCGCCAGCCAGGCAGATCATCATCCGCCCGCCCCCGTCCAACAGCGCGCGGTAGCCGCGGGCGGCGTCCACCAACGTCGCGGCGTTGAAATGCCGGAAGTGATGCTCGATGAATGCGGAGACCGGACCGGCGCATGGATTTGATTTTTTTTGGCTCATGGTTTCCAGGACATAACTGCAAATTTGTGGCGTCCACAATACGGATGTTCGCGCGCTTGCCAATCTCAAATTCCAAGTCCGCCGTCGGCCACGGCCTGGAGGATCGAAACCCGCCCGGGCTTTGGCGAACCGCGGTTATTCGTCCCGCTTGGAACGACCGGCGAGATAGGCCCAGGGGAGTTTCGCGGTGCGTTGCAGAAACTCCATGAACGCCTTTTTTTTCTTTTCACCCCCGAGGCGCTGGCATTTGTGGCTGCACAGCGGGCACAGGAACAGCGGCTGGCCGCCCTTGCGACGCAGGACGTGGACGCAACTGCTGCACATGACTTCGCTGCAATGGGTGCATTTGAAGGTGACCGGCGCGTGCGGGTGGCGCGGACACAACATGCCGCCGCCTTCCGTCACCACCGGCGGCTTGGGACGCTCGCGCTCGTATTGGGGAATGGCAATGGTGACGTCGGTGTTCTCCACGAACAATTCCACGTCGCCCACTTGGACGGTCTGGCCGGCGCGCAGCCAGGCCTCCTTCACCGGCTCGCCGTTGAGGAAGGTGCCGTTGGTCGAATCGCAGTCGCGCAACAGCACCCCGTCGTCCGACAGGACCAGCTCGCAATGCACCGAGGAAACCGTGGAGTGTTCGATGGGGAAATCGCAATCCGGATCGCGCCCGACGTGATTGACTCCCAGGCGCAACTCCAGCGTCTTGTTTTCCAGCCCCTCCGTCTTGATCAGAAGTCTGGCCATGCGGCCTCCGGATGCTTGTTTCAACAACAGTTTGCCCGCGCGGACTCTGGAAGTCGAGGAAAAACTGGGTTCGAATGATGTTCTCCCCGGCGCATCGTCCGGCGCGGCCATCGGAAGGTCGCTCAGGACGTCGGCGAGTCGCCCCCTTTTCTTCGGAAAACTATCTTTTGCTTTTGCCGGGATTTTCCCATAAGCTGTCCGGTTATTCGATTTGGAAAATTCTCGAGCATGAGCAAGGAATTCATCCGCATCGGCGGCGCGCGCGAGCACAACCTCAAGAACCTCACGCTGGAAATCCCGCGCGACAAGCTGGTGGTCATCACCGGCCTGAGCGGCAGCGGCAAGTCGTCGCTGGCGTTCGACACGATCTACGCCGAGGGGCAGCGCAAATACGTCGAGAGCCTGTCCGCCTACGCGCGGCAGTTCCTGGACCAGATGCAGAAGCCGGAGGTGGACTTCATCGAGGGCCTCTCGCCGGCCATCGCGATTGAACAGCGAAGCTCCGGCGGCAGCCCGCGCTCCATCATCGCCACCACCACGGAGATTTACGATTACCTGCGGCTGCTCTACGCGCACGTCGGCCAGGCGCACTGCCCGGACACCGGCGCGCCCATCGTCGCCCAGAGCACCAGCGACATCGTGGACAAGATCCTGGCGCTGCCGCCCAGGACCAGGGTGATGTTGCTGGCCCCGGTGGTGCGCCGGCAGAAGGGCGAATTCCGCGACGTGCTCGAACGCCTGGCGCGCGAAGGCTTTGTCCGCGCCCGCGTGGATGGCCGCTTCATGGAACTGGGCGACGCCAACCTGCGCGTCAAGCTGGACAAGAAAAAGTTCCACGGCATTGAGGCCGTCGTGGACCGGCTGATCGTGGACGCGACCGTCCGCGTGCGTCTGACCGATTCGGTCGAGACGGCGCTGCGCTGGGGCGAGGGCGTGATCTTCACCCTGCACCAGTTGCCGGAAGCAAACTCGAAAACCGAAAACAAACCCCTCACCCGGCCTTCGGCCACCCTCTCCCCGCCGGGCGGGGAGAGGGCCGGGGCGAGGGGCGCGTCCGTTCAAACTGCAATCCGCAATCCGCAATCGAACGATTGGATCGAAACGCTGCACTCGAACAAGATGTGTTCACCGGTCACGGGCAAAAGCTTTGATCCGCCCACGCCCAAGCATTTTTCCTTCAACGCCCCGGCGGGCGCCTGCCCGGCCTGCCACGGCTTGGGCCAGAAGATGGTTTTTGACGAGAATCTCGCGGTGCCCGACCCGGAACAGCCTCTCGAAAGCGCCATCCAGCCGTGGCGCCGGGCCGGCAAGCGAATGAACATTTATTACAAGGCGATGCTGCGGTCGGTCGCGGCGCACTTCAACGTCAGCCTGGAAACGCCCTGGAAAGATCTCCCGGAGGATTTCAAGAAAATCCTGCTCCACGGCTCGGGCGAAGTGGACGTGGATTTTCGATTCTGGCGCGCGGGCAGCCTGCACACGGTCAGCCGCCCGTTCGAGGGGGTGCTGCCGAATTTGGAAAGGCTCTTCACCGAGAGCGAAAGCGAATTCGTCCGCAACCGCATCAAGCCCTACATGAGCCCGCAGTTTTGCGACGCCTGCCGCGGCCGGCGGCTCAAGCCGGAAATTCTGGCGGTGACGCTGGGCGACGAAGATTCCAATTGGAAACTGGCAATCGGAAACCGGAAGTCGAAAGTTCCCGGCCTCTCCATCATGGATGTCTGTGCGCTCTCGGTCGAGAAGGCCGACGAGTTTTTTGAGACGCTCAAGCTCACCGAGTTCCAGCAAAAAATCGCCGGCGAAGTCATCAAGGAGATCCGCGCCCGGCTCGGCTTCCTGAAAAACGTGGGCCTGGGCTATCTCACCCTGGACCGCGAAAGCGGCACGCTCTCGGGCGGCGAGGCGCAGCGCATCCGGCTGGCCACGCAGATCGGCGCGGGCCTGGTCGGCGTGCTTTACATCCTGGACGAGCCAAGCATCGGCCTGCATCAGCGGGACAACGACCGGCTGCTGGCCACCCTCAAGGGGCTGCGCGACCTGGGCAACACCGTCATCGTCGTCGAGCACGACGCCGACACGATCCGCCAGGCGGACTACGTCGTGGACCTCGGTCCGGGCGCCGGCGTCCATGGCGGCGAATTGGTGGCCGCGGGACCGCTGCCGGAAATTCTGCGCAACAAACGCTCGCTCACCGCAAAATATCTGACCGGCGAATTTTCCATCCCCATTCCCAAAATGAGGATGGCCCCGTCCCGGGAACGCGGCTGGCTGGAAGCCCTCGGTTGCGGCGAAAACAACCTGCGGAACATTGACGCGCGGATCCCCCTGGGGACCTTCACCTGTGTCACGGGCGTGAGCGGCTCGGGCAAGAGCACGCTGGTGGACGACATTTTGCGCCGCGCGTTGTTCCGTAAATTTTACGGCTCGCGGGAAATCCCCGGCGCGCACCGGGCGCTCAAGGGTTTTGAATTGCTGGACAAGGTCATCGTGATTGACCAGTCGCCGATCGGCCGGACGCCGCGCTCGAACCCCGCCACCTACACCGGCATGTTCAACCATATCCGGGATTTGTTCGCCAAGCTGCCGGCGGCGAAGGTCCGCGGCTACCTGCCGGGGCGGTTCAGTTTCAACGTCAAGGGCGGCCGTTGCGAAAAGTGCGAGGGCGACGGCGTCATCAAGATTGAAATGAATTTTCTGCCGGCGGTCTATGTAACCTGCGAGGCCTGCGGCGGCAAACGGTACAACCGTGAGACGCTGGAAATCACCTACAAGGGCAAAAACATCGCCGACGTGCTGGCCATGACGGTGGAGGAGGCGGCGGATTTCTTCCGCGCCGTGCCGCCGATCCATCAGCCGCTGCTGACGCTCGCCGAGGTCGGCCTGGGCTACATCCATCTGGGCCAGCAGGCGACGACCCTGAGCGGCGGCGAGGCGCAGCGGGTGAAGCTGGCCACCGAATTGTGCCGCCGGGCGACGGGACGGACGCTTTACATCCTGGACGAGCCGACGACGGGGCTGCACTTCCACGACGTGGCCAAGCTGCTCGAAGTCCTGTTCAAGTTGCGCGACGCCGGCAACACGCTGGTGGTCATCGAGCACAATCTGGACGTGATCAAGACCGCGGACTGGATCATTGACCTCGGCCCCGAAGGCGGCGCGGCCGGCGGCCAAATCGTCAGCCAAGGTCCGCCCGAAAAAATCATGGCGTGCGCCGAAAGCCACACCGGACGGTATCTGAAAACCGTGTCCCAGGACCCGCCACGTTGCGCCGCGAGTTGACGGACATCACCATTCCTCGCTACTCTGCAACGTCACGGCGTCCGGCGGCGGGTGTTGCGCCAGGAATTCGGCGGCGACATTCAAGGCGGTCACGTTGGGGAGGGCGCGCGACTTTTCGGCGAGCTGGTTGTCGCAATGAAGATTCGGCTCGATGCTTACGACCGATTCAGCGACGCGCGCCAAGTCGGCCGGGAAATTGCCGATCCCGCCGCGTTACGCCGGCAAAACATGGAAGGGATTCGCCCCCGATGTCAGGCGCGCCGGCGGCGTTCGGCCTTTTCCCTTCCGCGCCCCGTTGTTTACACTGCGGCCATGTCTTCGTTCGACATTGTTTCACGGGTCAACTCGATGGAAATCGAAAACGCCGTCCACCAGGCCCGGAAGGAGCCGGCCAACCGCTTCGACTTCCAGGGCAGCAAGGCGGAAATCGTGCCCGAGAAAAGTTCCTAGATTCAAATCTCCACCACCTGCCTGTATTCCGGCACCAGGACGTTGGCCTTGGGTTTCATCACGCGGAGAGTTTCGGCGTGGGCGAGGCATTGGGATTCCTCGCCGTGGATGCAGAAGATGCGGCGGATATTTCCGGTGAGTTTTAGGACGTATTGCTTCAATTCATTCTTGTCCGCGTGGCCGGAATAGGTGTCCAGGGAAACGACCCTGGCGTGGACGTCGTGCGGTTCGCCGAAGATATTGACGGGCGATTTGCCATTGGCAATTTGGTCGCCGAGCGTGCCTTCGGCGCAGTAGCCGATGAACAGGACCAGGTTTTTCGCGTCGCCGATGTTGTTTTTCAGATGGTGCCGGATGCGCCCGGCTTCGCACATCCCGGAGGCGCTGATGATGACCATCGGCTCGGCGCGGTCGTTGAGCTTCTTGGAATCCTCGGCGTCGCGGATGTAGGTGAGGTTCGCCATGCCGAAGGGGTTTTCCTGTTCGCTGAGGAATTTTTTTATCTCGTCATTGAAACACTCGACGTGCTTTCGGTAAATCTCCGTGGCGTTTACGCTCAAGGGGCTGTCCACGAAAATCGGCACGCGCGGCAGGCAGCCGCTGTCCGTGATCTGGTGCAGCACATAAACAATCTGCTGGGTGCGTCCGACGGAAAATGACGGGATGATGACCTTGCCCCTTTGGTTGAGCGCGCCGCCGACGAGCCGGCAGACAGTTTCGTCGGCGTCCTTGCGGACGGCGTGTTCGCGTCCGCCGTAGGTGGATTCGATTTGCAGGTAGTCCACGTTTTCAACGGGCGCCGGATCGCGGAGGATTTCATCGCCGCCGCGGCCGACGTCGCCGCTGAAGAGCCAGCGGAACTTCCGGCCTTTGTCCTGCACGTCCAGCACGACCTGCGCCGAACCGAGGATGTGGCCGGCGTCGCGGAAGGTGACCGTCACGCCGTCCACCGGGGCAAAAGCCTGGTCATAGGGACGGCCGACGAGTTGTTGCACGGCCTTTTCGGCGTCAGCAATGCGATAGAGCGGCTCGACGGGCGGTTGGTGTTTTTTCGCGCGCCATTTGGAGACGAACAGCGCGTCCTGCTCCTGGATGTGCGCGGAATCAACGAGCATGACGCTGCACAGGTCGCGCGTGGCCTCGGTGCAATGGATCGGACCGTCGTAACCCTGCTTGGCAAGGTTCGGCAGGTTGCCGGCGTGGTCAATGTGCGCGTGGCTCAGGACGACGGCGTCAATCTGCTTCGGGTCGAAGGGAAAACAGCAGTTGCGCTGCGTGGTGTCCTGGCGATGGCCCTGGAACAGGCCGCATTCCAGCAGCAGCCGTTTGCCGTTGATCTCAAGAAGGTACATCGAGCCCGTGGTGGTGCGCGTCGCGCCGAGGAAATGGATCCGCATGGCGGAATCGTGGAGGGCGTACCCTGCCGCGTCAAGAAACATGGGCTGAGGAGGCCCGCAGAAAAGCGCGTTTTCCCCCGCAAAATCCAGTGGACATTTGCCGCCCGTGCGCTAGAATCACCGCGCCTTATGAAATGCGAAACGACAAACATGGTGTTGACCTTCGTGCTGGGCGCGCTGGTGGTGCTGGGCGTGGTATTCGCGCTCCAGACGGTTTTTCGCTCGCGCGAATTGCGCACCCTCCAGACGCAAACCCTCGTGTGCCAGGGCAACTTGAACCGGTTGAATCTGCTCCTCAACGAAGCCCTGCAATACGGCAAGACGCACCCGGACATCAATCCGGTCCTCCAGCCGTTTGAATCCAAACCTCGCGTCCGTTGATCGCCATGAACGAACCCGCCTTGAACTCCCCGGGGCCAGAGGATCTGGCCGGCCAGGTTGGCGCATTGCGGCGTCAAAACAGCCTCCTGCTCCTGGCGCTCATTGTCGTGAGCGGTACACTCACGACCTACCTGTTTTATCAGTCGCGCACCCTCGGCAAGGAGTTGGACGCGCTGGAACCGCAGGCGCGGGTGGTCGTGCAGAATTACAACCAGAACCTGCCGCGCATCCGCCAATTCATCCAGCAGCTTGACGCCTATGCCCAGAGGCATCCCGACTTCAAGCCGCTGCTTCAAAAGTACGGAATCCCGCTGACCAACTCGCCGGCCGCCGGCGCCGCCCCCAAGGCCGGAAAGTAAGCCGGCATCGCAGCGTTGGGGCGCTGATGCCTCAAATCGCAGCGGGTCTTCAACTCAACTTGAAGCCGCCTTGGAAAATCACTTCCGCCGCGGTGACCGCCAGAAAGACGGCGCTGACCAGCGCGTTGAGGCGAAAAAAGGCCAGGCCGATCCAGTTCAAGCTGCGCCGGCGGGCAATCCAGTGTTCCAGCGCCAGGCTGCCGGCGATGATCAGCCAGCCCACCACATACGCCAGGCGGAACCGGCACAGCACGCCGAACACATAGAGCAGCCCGCACATGAGCATGTGCGCGAGAAACGAGGCCGCCAGGGCGTTCTTCGGTCCCCAGGCCACGACCAGTGAGTGCAGGCCGTGGGTGCGGTCAAACTCATAATCCTGCAGCGCGTAAATGATGTCGAAGCCCACCAGCCACAGCACGACCGCCATCGCCAGCGTAAGCATCTGCAGGATCTCCAAGGACGTCAGGGCGTCGCCCTTCACCGCCAGCCACGCGCCCACCGGCGCCAGCGCCAGCGAGATGCCCAAAAAGATATGCGTGTAGTCCGTGAATCGTTTGGTCAGCGAATAGAAACAGATCACCACCAGGGCAGCGGGCGAAAGATAAAAACACAGCGGATTCAAAAAATACGCGGCCACAACCAGGCCCGCGCCCGAAGCCGCGCAGAGCCAGATGGCGCCGGGCAGGGAGATGGTTCCCGACGGCAGATGCCGTCCGGCGGTGCGCGGATTGAGCCCGTCGAATTTGCGGTCCACAATGCGGTTGAAGGCCATCGCGCAGGTGCGCGCACAGACCATGGCGGCCAGAATGAGCAGGAATTTCCTCCAACCCGGCCACCCATGATGGTCGCGCGCGGCCACCATCATCGCCGCCAGGGCGAAGGGCAGGGCAAAGACCGTGTGCGAAAACCGCACGAAGGAAAGCCATTTTCTCATTGAGGAAAACATCGAACATCAAACGCCGAACAACGAAGGTTCAGCCGGCTCCGACGGAGGGATAACGAATGGGATCGGGCGCGCGCTTTTGCCTCAGGGCATTCTGCCGCGCGGTCTTGATGCCGGGCATGAATATGCAATTCAATTCTTCGGATTCGCTCAAAACGAACGACAAGGTGGTGTCGTTCTTTTTCCAACATTTGCGTTCTATCGGCCGCGCCCAACGGCGCGTCTCACGCAGTTCTGTGAGGCGGATCTTGAATTTGTGGACGAAATTATCGCGCGATTCGGCAGATTCCGCTTCGCCGTGATTGGGATAAGGTGAGCTGCCTGAACGCAGCAATTGTCCGGCGATAGGGTTTCCGGCGCGCGACGAGGGAAGCTTCTCCGACAAATCAATCACCGCCGAGGCAAATTCCAACAGGCGATTTTCCAGATTAAACTTTCGTCCACCAGCTTCGCACTCTCGCAACGCCCAGCCGCTCTCCATCCCTTTCGGCGTTCGACGTTCGATGTTCGACCTTCGATGTTCCCCCTTTTTCATTTTCATTCCTTTTCCTCCGCCCAGCGCGGCGCGAGTTGGTTCGGCACGCCCAGGTGATCGAGCACGCGCGCCACGACGGTGTCCGCGACCTCCTGGACCGTTTTTGGATGCGAGTAAAAACCCGGATTGGCCGGCAGGATGGTCGCGCCGGCCAGCAGCAGCAGTTCCATGTTCTTGACGTGGACCAGGCTCAACGGCGTTTCGCGCGGCACGAGAATCAATTTCCTCCCTTCCTTCAACACCACGTCGGCCGCGCGCAACAAGACGTCCTCGCTGTAACCGTGCGCGATCCGCCCCATCGTGCCCATCGTGCAGGGGATGACGACCATCGCGTCGGGTGGATTCGAGCCGCTGGCGAACGGGGCGTTCATGCTTTTGAGGTTGTGCAGCTTCGCCTCCGCCGGCGGGCGCAATCCGCCCGGCAGTTCCCCGGCGATGACCTGCTCCGCGTAGCGGCTCTGCACGACATGAATTTCGTGCTCGCGCGGATCCAGGTTGTCCAGCAGCCGCTGCGCATACAACGCCCCGCTGGCCCCGGTGATGGCAACCAGAATTCTCAATGCGCAAAAGGATGAAGTCCCGAAGCGTTTGCGGCAAGCACAACAAAAGATTTGCGGTTGGCATCTCGTCGCCGAACCGCCCGGGTCGCATCCATCGCCAATCGCAACCCTCAAATCGAAACAGCTTGAGTCCCTTTTCCGGTTCCTCACAATGGCCGCGTGTTTAGAATTGCGGGAATCATTCTTGCCGGGGCGGTTTTTCTGGCGGGTTGCACGACATCCAACCAACCCAGCCAAACCGCGCCGTTGAACTGGTCGCTCCCCAACGCAGCGCCCCAACCGGTCCAAGCCCCACCCGTCAAGCCGCCGGCGCCGGTTGTCCAGAGCAACGCCCCGCCGTCCGTCGTGGTTGCGCCGGCGCCGGTGACGACGTGGGATGCCCTCAAGGTCTGGGCCGCCGCGCACAACATCGGCGCGCCGCACCGCCTGGCCAGCGCGCCGCTGCTGACTTACGCCATCGGCTCGTCCAACGGCGTCATGGTCCTGGGCATCGGCAGCCTCGCGGCCACCTGGAACGGGGTGGAGATCCATCTGGGCTTCGATCCCCAGTTCATTGACGGCGACGTTTTTCTGCACGATCTCGATCTCCAAAAAAATCTCGAACCGCTTTTGTGTGAACCGCCGCTGACGTTCGGCACCAACCGCGTTATCGTGATTGACCCCGGTCATGGCGGCGCCAACACCGGCACGCGCAGCGTCCTGGACGGCCGTTTTGAGAAGGAGTTCACGCTCGACTGGGCCCGGCGGATGGCGCCGCTGCTGGAAACCAACGGCTGGCAGGTGTTTCTCACGCGCACCAATGACACCGACGTGTCCCTTTCCAACCGGGTCGCGTTCGCCAACGCGCACCATGCGGCCCTGTTCATCAGCCTGCATTTCAATTCCGCCGCGCCGGGGGAGACCCAGCACGGGCTGGAGACCTACTGCCTGACGCCGGAGGGATTGCCGTCCACACTCACCCGCGGCTTTCCCGACATCTGGTCCCTGCGTTTTCCGAACAACGATTTCGACGCCCGGAACCTGCAGTTGGCCGTCCGGTTGCACACGGCGCTGCTGTGCGCCACGAACATGGAGGACCGCGGCGTGCGTCGCGCGCGCTTCCTCGGCGTCCTGCGAGGACAAGACCGTCCGGCGGTCCTGATCGAGGCCGGTTACCTGTCCAACCCGGCGGAAGCCAGGCGGATTGAAGACCCCGCCTGGCGCGAAAAACTGGCCGAGGCGGTCGCCGCCGCGCTCAAATGAAAAAACGGAAACATGTCCTGGTCACCGGCGGCGCCGGTTTCATCGGCTCGCACCTGGTCGAGCGTCTGCTGGCCGACGGCAAAAACGTCGTGGTCGTGGACGATCTCTCCACCGGCAGCCTGAAAAATTTGGCGGAGGTCAAATTCCATCCGCGCTTGCGGGTCGTTCAATCGAAAATTTCCCGCTGCACCGCTCTGCCGGGACTCGCCGCGGGCGCGGAGTTTATTTTCCATCTGGCAGCAACGGTGGGCGTGGAACTCGTCGTCCAGTCGGCGTTGCGAGTGCTGGAATCCGGCTTCCGGGAGACGCAGACGCTGCTTCAGGCGGCCGTGATAAACACCACGCCGCTCCTGCTGACTTCGACCTCCGAGGTGTACGGCAAGAGCGCGCGGGCGGAATTCAGCGAAGACGACGATTTGCTCATCGGACCCCCCAACCAGGCGCGCTGGAGCTACGCCTGCTCCAAGCTCATGGACGAATTCCTGGCGCTGGCCTGCGCCCGCGAAAAAAAGCTGCCGGTCGTCATCGCCCGGCTCTTCAACACCGTCGGCCCGCGCCAGACCGGGCGTTACGGCATGGTGCTGCCCCGCTTCATCGCCGCAGCCAAAAAGGAGGAACCGCTGAGGGTTTTTGGCGACGGCCGGCAGACACGCTGCTTCTGCTGGGTCAACGACTCGGTGGAGGCGCTGGTGCGGCTGCGGCATTGCCCGGCCGCGCAGGGCCAGATCTGCAACGTTGGCGGCACGGAGGAAATTTCCATTTTGGAACTGGCCAGACTGGTCGTGAAGACACTCGACTCGAAATCGAAAATTGAACGGGTGCCTTACGATCAGGCCTACGCGCCGGGTTTTGACGACATGCGCCGGCGCAAACCGCGGGTGAGCAAATTGGAGCGGTTGGTGAAATTCAAGCCGCAAACCCCATTGCGCGAAATCATCCGGCGGACGGCAAATTGACGCCTTCGCGCGCGAGCAATCTGCGCTTCCAATCCAATCCGCCGCCAAATCC
>JAGWMQ010000136.1 GCA_028873125.1 Verrucomicrobiota bacterium
AATTGCGCCGGCTCATGCTTCAACAAATCCACACGCCCGCCGGCCAATTCACCACCCGCTCGTTCATCGTCAATGTGCGCACGCCTGGCATCCCCGGCGGCGGCCGGGTGCGCTTGAAGCCGCGCGAGCGGACGACCGAATGGCGGGACTGGGACGACCAGTTGACGCTGGAATTCGACGGCGCGCGTCCCAGGCTGCGCTCGCTCGAAATCGAACCGGCGGCCGTTCCGACGCTCTTCATCCTGGGCGACTCGACGGTGTGCGACCAGCCGGCCGAGCCGTGGGCCAGTTGGGGGCAGATGCTGCCGCGGTTTTTCAAGCCGGACCTTGCCGTCGCCAATCATGCCGAATCCGGCGAGACCCTCGCCGATTCGCTGGCCCGCGGGCGCTTTGACAAGGTCTTCAGCCTGATGCAGCCCGGCGACTGGCTGTTCATTCAATTCGCTCACAACGACATGAAAGACAAGCGGCCGGACGCCCTGGCGGTGTATGAATCGAACCTGAGAAAAGTCATCGCTCAAACCCGCGCCTACGGCGGCACGCCGGTGCTGGTCACTTCCATGGAACGCAAGGCCAGCGTCGGCCATCCCACGCTGGCCGGCTATCCGGACGCCATGCGCGCGGTGGCCCGGGAGACACACTGCGCCCTCATTGATCTGAACGCCATGAGCCTGGAGTTTTACCGGGCGCTGGGCACGAACCTGGACAAGGCGTTTGTGGACGGCACGCATCACGACAATTACGGCAGCTACGAACTGGCCAAATGTATCGCGGCGGGGATCCAGCAAGACCGCCTGCCGCTCGCCCGGTTCATCGTGGACGACTTCACGAATTTCGACCCGGCCCATCCCGACCCGGTGAAGGCCTTCCGTCTGCCCGCCAGTCCGAACCGTTCCCTGCTCAAGCCGCCGGGAAATTAAACCGCCGCCGGACGAATCCGACTCCTGTGCGGCGCAGCGGTTTTCCACCGCCGGGCTTGGAAACAACTTCTTTGCGCCTTTTCCGCCGCGCGCCTTTCCGTTAACAATTGCGCGTGCGCGCGTGTTTTCTCCTCGGCCCCGCCGGCAGCGGCAAAACTTTCCGCTGCCTCGCCGAAGTCCGCGCCGCATTACAGGAGAATCCCGAAGGCGCGCCGCTCATTTTCCTCGCGCCCAAGCAGGCCACCTTCCAGCTCGAACGCCAGTTGCTGGCCGATCCTTCGTTGAACGGCTACGCCCGGCTGCAGATCGTCTCCTTCGACCGGCTCGCGCGTGGGCTTTTGGACGAACTCCGCGTCGCCCCGCCGCCATGCCTGAGCGACGAAGGCCGGGTCATGGTGCTGCGCGCCCTCCTGATGCGGCACCAGGATGAACTGAAGTTGTTCTCGCGCAGCGCGCGCCGGCCCGGCTTTGCCCGCCAACTGGGTCAATTGCTGGCCGAGCTGCGGCGGCACCACCTGACCCCCGCCCGGCTCCGGGCGCTGGCGCGGGACAAAGGCCTTCCCGCCGAGTTGCGCGACAAACTGAACGATCTCGCCCTGCTCGACGAGCATTACTCGCGCTGGCTGGCTGAACACCAATTGCAGGACGGCAATTGCCTGCTGGACCTGGCCGCCGACAGGCTCCTGAAAGGCGGGACGACGGCGCGCTGCCAATTATCTTTTGAGGCCCTCTGGCTGGACGGGTTCGCGGAAATGACGCCGCAGGAACTGGACCTGCTCTCCGCCGTGCTGCCCTTCTGCAAGACGGCCACGCTCGCCTTCTGCCTCGACGAATCCGATGCCGACAAAATGGAAGATACCAAGCCCGCTCAGTGGAGCGTCGTCAGCAAAACCCTCCAGCAGTGCCGCCAGCGGATTGCCCGCCTGCCGGACTGCAAAATCGAACTCGAAACCCTCCCGCGCGACCCGCGGAAGACGCGCTTCGCCCGGAATCCCGAACTCGCCTGGCTCGAAAAAAGCTGGTTCCAGGCCGTTTCCAGCGATCGGCCTGCCACTTCCATTTCCGTGACCGCCTGCGCCCAGCCCGAAGCGGAGGCCGTTTTCGCCGCGCGCGAGGTCCTGAAATTTGTCCGCGCCGGAAACCGGTTCCGGGACTGCGGCGTGATGGTGCGCGATCTGGAGAATTACCACCGGCCGTTGGCGCGCGTCTTTCGCCGCTACCAAATCCCCTTCTTCCTGGACCGCCGCGAAGGGGTGGCGCACCACCCGCTGGCCGAACTGACGCGCAGCGCGCTCCGCACCGCGGCGTTCGACTGGCGGCACGACGACTGGTTTGCCGCCCTCAAAGCCGGCTTTTCCCCGGCCGGTGAGAGTGAGATGGACGGTCTGGAAAACGCGGCACTCGAATTCGGCTGGCGCGGGAAAAAATGGCGCGAGCCGGTCCAAATCGTGGGGGATCCCGATCGCGCCCAATCGCTCGAAAAATTGCGCCGGAGGATCCTGCCGCCTTTTGAAAGGTTTCACGACCAACTCGCCCGGTTGAAATTTCAACCCGCTGGTCCGGAGCTGGCCGGGGCCGTGCGCCATCTCTGGGAGGACCTGAAGGTGGCGCAACAGATCCAAAAATGGACGGCCCAAACGCCCGCCGCTTCATCGCCCCGGCGCTTCCATGCCCCGCACAACCTTCACGCGACCGTCTTGGAACAGATGAACGCTTGGCTCGAAAATCTCGCGCTGGCGTTCCCGCGCGAAGCGCTGTCGTTGCGCGACTGGCAGCCGATTCTGGAGGCCGGGTTGGCAACCCTGACCGTCGGCGTCATTCCGCCCGCGCTCGACGAGGTGCTCATCGGCGCCGTGGACCGCGCGCGCAACCCCGATTTGAAACTGGCGTTGGTGCTGGGCCTCAACGAAACGCTCTTTCCCGCTGCGCCCCGGCCGCCGCCGATTCTGACCGCCGCCGACCGCGACGGCTTGCGCGGGGCCGTGCTCCTCGGTCCCGACCTGCGCGAGCGCCTGGCGCGCGAGTGGTATTATGGCTACATCGCCTGCGCGCACCCCGGAGAAAGGCTGGTCCTGACCTTTTCGCGCCGCGGCGCCGACGGGGCCATGTTGAATCCGTCGCCGTTTATCGGGCATTTGAGGAGAATTTTCCCATCGCTCCCGGTCGGGGAATTCTCCGGCGAACCGGATTGGCGCCAGGCGGAGCACGTCAACGAACTGGTCGAACCGCTGGTGAAGCTGAACGCCGCTTCCCCTTGCGGCCCGCCCGCGGAAACGGGCGATAACCAGGACGGAGCGCATCCCAGGCATTGGAGGGAATTGCTTGGGCTTCCGGCCTTGCCGGATTTGGCCCGAAATCTGGCGCGGTTGCGCGAGCCTGACCCCGGGGAACACCTCCCGCCCGAAACCGCCCTAAAAATCTACGGACCGGTTCTGCGGACCGCCGTCAGCCGCCTCGAGGAATTTGCCCAATGCCCGTTCAAATTTTTCGTCCGCAGCGGCCTGCGCGCCAAGGAGCGGAAACTCTTTGAGCTGGACGCCCGCGAACGCGGGAGCTTTCAGCACGAGGTCCTGAAAATGTTCCACGAGCAACTGGCCGCCGAGGGCCGGCACTGGCGCGACCTCACCCCGCCGGAGGCGCGCGACCGCATCGCCGCCATCGCCGCCGCGCTCCAGGAGGATTACCGCGGCGGCCTGCTGCGCGATTCGGCGCAGACACGGTTTGAAGCGCGCGCGCTGGCGGGCGCGTTGCAGGATTTCGTCGAGGTCCTCGTCTCCTGGATGCGCGCCCAATACGAGTTCGATCCGGCGGCGGCGGAACTGGACTTCGGATTCGAAGGCTCGCCCGCGCCCGCCTGGGAACTGGACCTCGGGGACGGCCGCCGGCTCGCGCTGCGCGGCCGCATTGACCGGATTGACTTGTGGCGCGCACCGGGCGGCGAGGAGGCGTTGGCCGTGGTGATGGACTACAAATCCGGCGGCAGGACGCTGGACGAAATTCTGGTCGCGCACGGCGTGCAGTTGCAGTTGCCCGCCTACCTGGACGCGTTGCGGCATTGGGGAAAGCCGCGCGGCCTCCTCGGCGTCGGACGATTGGTTCCCGCCGGCGTCTTCTATGTCAATCTGCGCGGCCAGTACGCAACGGGCCGGACGCGCGATGAAGTCCTGGGGGCCGGCAACGCGCGGAGGCTGGCCTACCGGCACACGGGACGATTCAACGCCCGCGTCCTGGACAAACTGGACCGGATCGGTACAGCCGACCAGTTCAATTACCGCCTGAACCAGGACGGCTCGTTGCGTCAAGGCCAGACCGAGGCGCTGCCACCGGACGAATTTGAGCAATGGCTGGACCGCGTCGAAGCACGGTTGCGCGACATGGGCCGGCGGATCTTCTCGGGGGCGGCGTCCGTGGACCCCTATCGCAAAGGACGCGAGACGCCCTGCGAATTTTGCGATTACCGGGCGGTTTGCCGGATTGATCCCTGGACGCACCACTGGCGCGTGCTGACCGCGACGAAGAAACCCGCCGCATGACCCTTCGCGGTAAATCCGATCCGGGTTGGTCCGCGCTCGTCGCCGAATGGAAGGCGACACAGGCGCGGCTGCGCGAGCGGATGGTGGTCGCGCCGTTGGAGCCGCTGCCGCGATTCGTCGCCGGCGCCGACTGCGCGTTCTCCCCTGACAAGCGAACGATATTCGCCGCCGCCGTCGTTTACGACCGCGAGACCCGGCGCATCGTCGAGGTGACCCACGCCACGCGTCCGGCGGAGATTCCCTATGTACCCGGCTTCCTGAGCTTCCGCGAAGGCCCGGCCATCAAGCAGGCGATTGGCGCGTTGCAGCACGAATTTGGCGCGATCCTTTTCGACGGGCATGGTTTCGCGCATCCGCGCCGCTGCGGCATCGCCTCGCACCTGGCGATCGAACTGGACAAACCCGGCGTCGGCGTGGGCAAAAGCCGGTTTATTGGCGCGCACGGAATGCCCGCATCACGCGCCGGCGCCACGACGCCGTTGTGCGACGGCGGGGAACAAATCGGCGCCGTGCTGCGGACGCAAGCAGGAATTCGCCCGGTGTTCGTGAGCATCGGCCATCGCGTGGATTTGACTTCCGCCGTCCGGCTCGTTTTGGCCTGCTGCACGCGCTACCGGATTCCCGAACCGACGCGCCAGGCGGACATCGAAGTGGCGAAGTTGAAGCGGGATCAAGGCCGGACCGGCATCCTGTCCCCTTCTGACTTGTGACCATCGCCCGGAGCGGGGGCGCGGCGTCCGTCAGTGATATTCCTGCAGGGTCCGCACGCCGTAGCCGGATTTCTTGAGCGCGGCGATGCCGAGCGCGGCGGCCTTGGCGCCACTCAAGGTGGTCATGATCGGCGTGCCGGTGTAGATGGCGGTGGTGCGGATTTTGATCTCATCCCCGCGCGGCACGGCGCCGCTGGGCGTGTTGATGACCAGTTGAATCTCCTTGTTTTTGAGCAGGTCAATCACATTCGGCCGGCCCTCCAGCAGTTTCAGCGTCCGTTGCACTTTCAACCCGGCCCTTTCCAAAACATCCGCCGTGCCCGTGGTGGCCACCAGTTCAAATCCCAGGTCGGCAAACAACCGGGCCACGGCGGCGACCTGTTTCTTGTGCGCGTCGCTGACGCTGACGAAGACCTTTCCCGCCAGCGGCAGCGAGGCCCCGGCGGCCATCTGCGATTTGGCGTAGGCGATCCCGAGATCGGCGTCCAGTCCCATGACCTCGCCTGTGGAGCGCATTTCCGGCGAAAGCAAAATGTCCTGGCCGTGGAAGCGGCCGAACGGAAAGACCGACTCCTTGACCGCAAAATACTGCGGACTGATTTCCCGGGTGAATCCGAGCTCCGTCAGCGTCTGGCCGGCCATGACCTTGGCCGCCAGCTTGGCCAGCGGCACGCCGATGGCCTTGGACACGAACGGCACGGTGCGCGAGGCGCGCGGGTTGACCTCGAGCACGAAGACGTTGTCGTCCTTGACGGCGTATTGCACGTTCATCAGGCCGATGACGTTCAATTCGCGGGCCATCGCGTGCGTGTAATCCCGGATCTTTCCGATGACCTTCTGGGACAAGGTGTGCGGCGGCAACACCATCGCCGCGTCGCCGGAATGGACGCCGGCAAACTCGATGTGCTCCAGCACGCCGCCGATGACGATGGCGCCTGGTCCGAACTTCGAATGAGCAAAATGGCCGACGTCGGCGATGCAATCCACGTCCACCTCGGTTGCATCTTCCAGAAACTTGTCCACCAGCACCGGGCGTTCCGGCGAGGCCTCCACGGCGAACCGCATGTAATGCTGCAGCTCGGCATCCGAATAAACGATCTGCATCGCCCGGCCGCCCAGCACGAAGCTCGGCCGGACCAGGACCGGATAATCCAGTCTTTTGGCGACGGCGAGCGCCTCCGTCTCGTTCGTGGCGATGCCGTTGGGCGGCTGGGGAATGTGCAGCTTGTCGAGCATCGCCGCGAAGAGTTTCCGGTCCTCGGCGATTTCGATGCTTTGCGGCGAGGTGCCGATGATGTGGACGCCGTTTTTCTGGAGGCCGAGGGCGAGATTGAGCGGCGTCTGGCCGCCGAACTGCGCGATGGTGCCCCAGCACTGTTCGCGTTCGTAGATGTGCAGCACGTCCTCCAGCGTCAGTGGCTCGAAGAACAGCTTGTCGCTGGTGTCGTAATCGGTCGAGACCGTCTCGGGATTCGAATTGACCATGAGGGTCTCAAACCCGATCTCCTTGAGCGCGAAAGCGGCATGGACGCAGCAATAATCGAATTCGATGCCCTGGCCGATGCGATTGGGACCGCCCCCCAGAATCATCACTTTTCGCTTCGGCGTTTTTTGGACCTCGTCATCGCCGCGGTCGTAAGTGGAATAATAATACGGCGTGTAGGCCTCGAACTCGGCGGCGCAGGTGTCCACCAGCCGGTAACTGGGCACCAGACCCAGCCTTTTCCGCAGCGCGCGGACTTCGTCCTCGGTCCGGCCGGAAAGGTGGGCGATCTGCCGGTCGGAAAACCCGAGCGACTTGGCCTTGGCAAGCAATTCAGCGCTGAGCGGCGGCATTGGCGCGCCAGAGTAAGCCGGAAAAATTGCCGCGTGTCCAGCGGCGAGTGGCCGGGTAATGTCCTGATTTCAAAATTGGGTAGGGCGGGCAGTCCCGCGCCAAGGCGCTTCCATTTTCCCGGAAGAAATCGTCACGGGAGCTGCAGGATTTCCGGAGGCAACTGGCCGACAAACTGGCCGGGCAGCCTCCGGTCAATCGAGCCGGGAACGGGGCGTTCCGGCGCCACGTGGCCGTCGCAGAAAACCACGTTGGCCCGGCGCGCGTGGCGGAAATGGCCGTTGGGATAATTGCGCGGGCTGGAATAGTTCGTTTCCACGTCCAGATAATAAAATTCCTCGAGCATGGGATGGGAAGGCGAGGCGGGCGCCTGAAAATCGTTGACCTGCGCGGCATCGGCAAACAGCGCGATTTCGCTCGCGGGAAGGGCGCCGATTTTCACCGGCGGTTTGTCCGCCGAGGCGGAAAGATAAAGGTTGTAGCCGTAGCCGTAGGCGGCGCCGTCCGCTTTCAGCTTGAATTCCGCCAGCGCGTAGTTCAACGCCGGACACAGCCGCACGTCGCTCCGGCCCAGATAGGGATGCAACGCGCCGAGCGATTGATCGAACGGGCGTTCGCCTTCCGGCCCCGGCCCCAGCCAGCCGAACCAGTAAATCTGCCCGTAGTTGGTCGCGCCAAAAATGTAGCGGAAACAGTCCCCGTGGTTGTCGTCGCAATACATCGCGGCGGCCAGGCCCAACTGATGCAAATTGTTCACGCAGACCGCGCGCTGGGCGGAGAGTTTGCTCCTGGCCAGGGCTGGCAGCAACAACGCCGCCAGAACGCCGAGGACGGCGATGACCGCGAGCAGTTCGACCAAGGTGAAGCCGGACGCCGAAGGACGCGGAATCGAAGACGGACCTCCGCCGGCAACCTTCGGTCTTCCACCTTCCGCCCTCAGACACTTCGGACACAAGCAATCCGCATCCGGAGCGGCTGGCGACTGGAAGGGCGGCAATTCATCGCACCAACAATGTCCTTTGGCGGGTTGCGGGCCGCAGGAAAATTCCGCGCCGCATTGCCGGCAAATCTTGATGCGTGCCGGCCACGGCTGCATTTCAGAAAACTGAACCTGCTGGAGAGCGTCTCCCGGCCCGTTCCAGCCGCATCGTTCCGGATGAATCAGGTGCGCGAGCAACTCCACCCCGTCCACGACCCGCGGGCCGGGTCGGGCGAAATAGGCGTTGGCGTTCACGGCAAAGACGCGGCCATTGCGGACGGCGGGCAAATCGCTCCAGCCGGGTCGCCGCAGGAGTTGCCGGGTTTGCTCAACCGCCTTTTCCAGGTCGAAGCCGCACGGGGAAACAATCAAAATCTCCGGGGACCGCACCGCAACGTCCTTCCACGAAATGCGGACAGAATCCGCGCCCTGGCGGCCCAGCGCGTCCCGGCCGCCGGCGAGTTCAACCATCTCCGGCACCCAATGGCCGCAACAGTAATACGGATCAATCCATTCGAGACAGAACACGCGCGGGCGCGGCGCATTTTTCGTCAACTCGGAGATCCTTTCCAAACGGGCGCGGCCGGCGGCGATGAGCTTTTCGGCCTCGGCCTGGCGTCCGGTGCCCCGGCCCAGTTGGCGCAGGTTGTCGAAGATGTCCTCGATGCCATGCGGCGTGAACCAGAGGATTTGCGGTTTGACCGGCAGCGCGGCCAGCGCGCGGGTGATTTCGTTGCCGGAGGGCGCGCAGACCTGGCAAAGCTCCTGGGTGAGAATGTGCGTGGGCGCGAGTCGTTGGAGCAACCGCTCGTCCACTTCGTAAAGGTTCCGCCCGCGGCCGATCCGCTCGGCGACAGCCGCG
>JAGWMQ010000015.1 GCA_028873125.1 Verrucomicrobiota bacterium
TATGAAAATCTCAATATGTTTTAGGGCTATGCACATGACTCAACCAACCACAACACCTTGGCAAGTTACGTCAAGCCAAACCACAATGGGTTGGGTCCGATTGAGCCAGGTTGAGTCATGTGCATAGGCACAATATGTTTTGTCTTAATCATGCTGATCGCCAACGCTTTGGCTTTCAGTCAAGGCACATTAATCTACGACCAAGAGTCGGTCAATTCTGACAGTGCTGGGAGCGGTCCACCTGGCGATATTCAAGCATATGAACCGATGGGTCAATCATTCACGCCTGCGCTTTCTTCGGTAGGGTTTATCAGTGTTTATATCCGGGATGAGAACCCTGGCAACTCTCTCGGCGCTACAGTGCATCTTGACCTCTGGGCTAACTCCATCGGGGGCACATCGTTGGGGGCAACAGAGCCAATCTCGATGCCCGATGGATATGGAGATACGGATAATGAAGGAGTCACCTATTTCTATTTCTTAATGCCAATTCCAGTGATTGCCGGTGGAACGTATTATTTTCAGCCAGTTGTTGAACCGGGGAGCGACGCTTGGGAAATCAGTGCATATAACTTTGGATATGCCGGTGGGCAGGCTTTTTTTAAGGGTGTCCCTTCCCCAGATTCTGACCTCTGGTTTCGCGAAGGCATCGTCGTGCCGGAGCCATCGGCAGCTTGGCTAGTTTTGCTCGGTGGTGGCCTTTTCTTTGTTTTCACTTCATAATAAATAAGAGACGCTTGTCTTGCTGATTGTGGCGTTTAATGCCGCGATCCGCCCGGATTTTCTCCAGGCGATTTGCCTTGCCTCGGTTCTGGCCGCTGCCAATTTCCTCGCGGGAACACAAAATCATGACGCCCAGTTGTCCCATCCCCATCCAGCAATACCCGCGCGTGTTGCTTGCCCACGGCGGCGGCGGGAAATTGATGCGCCAACTCATCAAGCGGATGTTCCTGGCGGCGTTTCGGAATCCCCTCTTGGAACCGCAGCTTGACTCGGCGGTAGGGGAATTGAGCGGCGGGAAAATCGCGTTCACCACCGACTCCTACGTCGTGCGTCCGCTCTTTTTTCCCGGCGGCGACATTGGTTCCCTGGCGGTTCACGGCACCGTCAATGACCTGGCCATGGCCGGCGCCCGCCCGCTTTGGTTGAGCGCCGCGTTCATCCTCGAGGAGGGGATGCGGATGGAGGCCCTTTGGAAGGTCGTCTGCTCCATGCGCGACGCGGCCAACAAATGCCGCGTGCAAATCGTCACCGGCGACACCAAGGTCGTGGACCGGGGCAAAGGCGACGGGGTGTTCATCAACACCGCCGGCATCGGCGTCCTCGAGCATGACCGGACCCTCGCGCCGGGTAACATCCGGCCCGGCGACGTGATGCTGGTCAGCGGCGACCTGGGGCGCCACGGCATGGCCATCATGGCGGTGCGGGAAGGCTTGGAATTCGAAAGCCAAATCGAGAGCGATTCGGCGCCGCTCCATGAAATGATTTTGGAGCTGCTCGGCGCCGGGGTTGAAATTCACTGCCTGCGGGACCTGACCCGCGGAGGGTTGACCGGCGCCCTCAACGAAATCGCCGAGGCCGCCCGGCTGACCTTGATGGTCGAGGAGAAGGCCGTGCCGGTGCGCGAGGATGTTCACGCCGCCTGCGAACTCCTGGGGCTGGATCCGTTGCAAGTCGCGTGCGAGGGGCGGTTCGTCGCCTTTGTTCCCGAACGCGACGCCGACCGCGCGCTGGCGCTCCTGCACGGCGGCGCGGGCGGCCGCGGCGCCTGTAAAATCGGAAAGGCCGCCGCGCAGGGCGCCAACCCGGTGTTGTTAAAAAGCGCGATTGGGGCGTGGCGGATTTTGGACGCGCCCGGCGGTGAACAACTGCCGAGAATCTGCTGATCCCGGTTCAAGGCAGGCCGCCGATCTGTTCCATGGTGCGGTGGAAGGTTTCTTCGGGCGTGCCTCCAGCCGCAACCGTAATCAGCAGGTCGCGTTGCCGGTAAAAATCAATCAGCGGCCGGGTGCTTTCTTCGTAGGCAGCCATGCGCACCCGGACGGATTCGGGACGGTCGTCTTCGCGCCGGAGCAGTTTCACGCCGCAGTGATCGCACGCGTCGTCCCTCCTGGGCGGCAGCGCCGTGGTGTGATAAACCGCCTTGCAGATGGGGCAGGTCCGGCGTCCGGCGAGGCGGGCGATGATTTCCTCCAGCGGCAATTGGTAATTGAGGACGGCGCTCAGGCAGAGGCCTTCCTGTTTTAAAAGGCGTTCCAGCGCCTCGGCCTGCGCCAGGGTGCGCGGGAAACCGTCGAGCGAAAAGCCGCTCCGGCAGTGGAGGCAGCGCAGGCGCTCGGTCACCAGCGCCAGCACCGTCCGGTCCGGCACCAGCTCGCCGCGCCGCATGTGCTCCAGCGCCTCGTTCAGGGCCGGCGTGCGCTCGCTCTCGCTCAGGCTCTTGGCGGTGCGGAAGACGTCGCCCGTGGACAGGTGGCAGCAACCCAGGCGGTCGGACAGCAATTCCGCCTGAGTGCCTTTGCCGACGCCGGGCGCGCCCAGCAGCACCAGGCGCACCGGGTTTCCCGGCGGTTTGCGCGGCGGGACGGAACAGACAACCTGTCCTCCCTTCAGCCAGGCCGCGCGGTCCGGCTTTTCCTTCAACGCGGCCACATTCATAATGCTAATGTAGCACAAGCGTCTTTGGCACTCCAGTTCCGCCGTCCTTTTCGCGGGGAGCGGGTTTCCTCGAAACCAGCCTCCGGGGGCCGGCCGGCGGCCTGGCGGCGGACGGCGCGCGGCAAGACAGGTCCAGACTTTGACAAGAAGTGTGTAGTGCGCGGCGGCGCGGGCGTCTAATGTTTGCCATGAATATGGTGGAAGAGACTGTGTCCAAAACGCCGGCGGCCGAGGCGCACCCGGACCGGAAGCGACACGCGCCGTCGCGCGAGATCGCCTTCGACCGGCCGCGCGACTTTCTGCAGAACCGGTTCGTTTACGCGGTCATCTCCTCGCGCGCCGGCGGCCTGTCGTTGGGCGTGAACATGAACCCCGACAAGTATTGCAATTTTGACTGCGTTTACTGCGAAGTGGATCGCCGCACGCCGTCGCTCGATGCCCGGCTGGACACAGGGGTGATGGCCGCGGAACTGCAACGGACCCTGGCCTTTGTCCTGGAAGGCCGGCTGCGCGAGCTGCCGCATTACCAGTCCCTGCCGCCGGAGTTGTTGCAGTTGCGTCACGTGGCCCTGAGCGGCGACGGCGAGCCGACTCTCTCGCCGAACTTCGCCGAGGCCGTGCAGGCGGTCGTGCATGTCCGGGCGCAGGGCGGCTTTCCCTTTTTCAAAATCGTGTTGATCACCAACGGCACCGGACTGGACCGCCCGCATGTCCAGGAGAGCCTGAAGCGGTTCACGAAGTCCGACGAAGTCTGGATCAAGCTCGACGGGGGCACGGAGCGCTACCTGAACCAGGTCTGCCGCTTCAAGGACGTGGCCCTGGAAAAAATCCTGTCCAACATCCTGGACCTGGGCCGCCAGCGGCCGGTGGTCATCCAAAGCCTTTTCCCCGCCATCCGGGGCGAGGGGCCGCCGCCCGAAGAAATCGAGCAATTCACCCGGTCTCTCAAGGATTTGAAGAGACACGGCGCGCAGATTTCGCTGGTGCAAATCTATTCCGCCACGCGGCCCATGGCACACGCCGAATGCGGGCACCTGCCGCTCAAGGCGCTCTCCCAAATCGCCCACACCGTCCGCCAGGCCACCGGATTGAAGGCGGAAGTGTTTTAAGAAGAGGCCGGGCGGCATCCTGTTTTCGTTGCAATGGCGGCTTGGGCCGCGGAGGCAACGCGCCCGAGACGCCGTTGTCGCTCAAAATCCCCGGTTGGAGCACCGCTTTCCTGGAATTGCGCCGCCTCGCGCGAGCGGGTAACCTGCGCGGCTTATGACTGAAGCTCCGGCTGCCCATCGCCCGCTCCGGGTCGGTTTGATTTCGCTGGGCTGCGCCAAGAATCTCGTGGACGCGGAGATCATGCTCGGCGCGCTGCTCCAGAGCGGCCTGGAAATCACCAACGACGCCGCGCGCGCCGACGCGCTCATCGTCAACACCTGCTCCTTCATTGACGCCGCGCAGGAGGAGAGCGTGGACGCCATCCTGGAATCCAACGCCGTCCGCGACGCCCGGAACCGCGGCCAGGGCCTGATCGTCTCCGGTTGCCTGCCGCAGCGGTTCCGCGACGAATTGCCCAACCTCCTGCCCGAAGTGGACGCCTTCATGGGCATTGACCAGGTCGCGCAGGTTTCGGACATCGTTAAACGAGCGGTGGCGCGCCGCGCCGAAAAAACCCAGCAACAACCGTCTTCCAACATCCATCCTCCAACCTCCAAAGAAAGGGTCGTGGCGCGGATATCCAAGCTGGAAAAGGACCACGCCCCGTCTGGGCGGGAAAGGGAGAAAACGTTCCGCGGCACGGACAGGTTCGGCAGGACCAAAACCGTCGTCGCACCGAACTCGAAAGGTCCGCTGCCCGCGGCCGGTCAGGCGCCCCTGATCGAAGTCCATTCCCGGCCCACATTCATTCCTGATTTCGCCACGCCGCGTTTCCGGCTCACGCCGCGCCACTTCGCCTACGTCAAGATAGCCGAGGGCTGCAACCACCCGTGCAGCTTTTGCATCATCCCGCGGATGCGCGGTTCGCACCGCAGCCGGCCGCAGGCGGACATCGTGGCCGAGGCCCGGGCGCTCATCGCCGAGGGCGTCCGGGAAATCAATTTGATTTCCCAGGACTCGACCTACTACGGAATGGATTTGCGCCCCAACGCCAGCCGCGCGATTTCCTCGCCGGAGAAGTTTCTTGCCGCCGCCCGGTCCCTGTCCGCTGGCGGGACGACGCTGTGCGCGTTGCTGCGCGAATTGAACGCGCTGCCCGGCGATTTCTGGATCCGCCTGCTCTACACCCATCCGGCGCACTGGACGGACGAACTCATCCGCACCCTCGCCGAGTGTCCCAAGGTCGCGCGCTACGTGGACATTCCGCTCCAGCATATTCACGACAACATGCTCGAACGGATGCGGCGCGAGACGTCGCGGCAGCACATCGTGGACTTGCTCCGAAAAATCCGCACCGGGGTGCCCGGCATCACGCTGCGGACGACCTTTATCGTCGGTTTTCCCGGCGAGACGGATGCCTGTTTCAACGCGCTGCTGGAGTTCATCCGCGAAACGCGGTTTGAACGGCTCGGCGTCTTCGCCTATTCCCGGGAGGAGGGCACGCGCGCCGGCGCCATGGCTGGGCAGATTCCCGACGCGGTGAAACGGCGGCGCCGCAGACTGGCGATGGCCGAGCAGCACAAAATCGCCGCCCAGGCGTCCAAGGTCTTCGTCGGCCGCGAAATCAAGGTGCTGGTCGAGGGCCAGGCCGACGCGGCGCGATGGCAATCGGCCAACGTGAGCTCGTGGGAACACGGATGGTTGCGTGATGGCAAGCCGGCCCACCCGCTCCGGGCCGCCGGCCACGTGTTGGTGGCCCGCGGCGAGGCCGACGCGCCGGACATTGACGGGCGTGTTTACGTGCGCGGCCGATTGCCCGTCGGCGAATTTGCGACCGTCAGAATCGTCGGTCACGCGGATTATGATTTGCTGGCGGAACCGCTTTGACCGTCTGATTTTTTCCGGGATTTTGCCGGAAAGTCCGGCACCACCGGACGCGGCCTCACCGACGGAACCGACGGGGTCACTTTCCCAACTGAAGATTCCCGACCACGCCCAACGGAACCTCGGTCCGTGACGTGCCCTGCGGCCCAAACAGGACGACTCTCAGCTTCCGGAAAACGTCCTTGCCCGAATAGGTTCCCTGCCGTTTCCATCTCAACTTTCCGGCGGTGTCTTGCCACCGGAACGTGGTGCGGCGGATGCGCCCTTTCAAATAGCCCGTCGTCTCGCCGTCGTCCTCAAACAAGGCAAAGGTGGCGTCCCGGCCGGGATAAATTTGCAATTCCAAAGGCCCGCCAGGAAGCTGGTCAGTGTGCTGGATGACCGGGCCCAGCGGGAGCAGGGTTCCCGCCCGGACGTAAACCGGTATTTCGTCGAGTTTGACCGTGAGTTTCACGGTCTGACTTCCGGTCAGAAGGGTGTTGGCGCCAAAGACATACCAGCCGCCGGCCGGAAGATAGACCGAACGTCTGCCGCCGGACTGAAGAACGGGCGCGGCCAGCAGCGACGGCCCCATCAACCATTCGTCGGACAGGTTGGCGACGCGCGGATCATCGGGAAATTCCATGACCAGCGGCCGCATGAGCGGGACGCCCGTCTCAAAGGTCTCATGGGCCAGGCTGTAATACAAGGGAATGAGGCGGTAGCGAAGTTCGAGGGCCTTGCGGATGGCGCTCAAGGCGTTGGCGCCGTAAAGCCAGGGAAAGCGCGGCGTGGCCTTGATTTCCGAATGGGAGCGCATGACGGGAAAGAAGACGCCGGCCTCCATCCAGCGGGACAGCAACTCGGGCGAGGGATTGCCCAGGAAGCCGCCGATGTCGCAGGCGCCGTAAGGCATGCCGGCCAGACTCCAGTTCAACAAGCTGGTCGGGGTTGCCGCCAGCGCCCTCCAGGAACTCCGGATGTCGCCGGTCCAGGCGGCGGCGCCAAAGCGTTGCGTGCCCGGCGAGAAGGCCCGGTTGAGTGTCCACAACCGCCGGCCCGGCCGGTAGCGGCGGAACGCTTCCGTCTCAGCCCGGTTCCAATAAAAGTAAGTAGTGTAGGTGGCCTCGCCCTCGTCATTCCACCAGCCGTCCACGCCGTCGCGGATCAGCGGGGCCGATTGTTTCTCATACCATTTTCGGAAGGCGGGATTGGCGAAATTCACGTCGCGGGCCTGGAATTTGGCCTTGCCCGCCTGATCGGCCGGCAGGTTCCAGCCCCGCGCCCGGATCACCGCCAAATTATCGCGATTGCCCAGACGGGGTTTGCGGATGCCGACGAAATGGACGCCCTGCTTCTTGTAAGAGGCGATCTGCCGGGCCGGATCGGGGAAAAGGTTTGTGTTCCAGCCAAAATCGCTGAAGCCGGCCGCGCCTTTGGCCGGCAACTCGTAATCCGGCTCGGTGGTGTACCACTCGAAATCATAGATGAAGGCGTCCACCGCAAGATTCAGTGCGCGGAAGCGTTTCAGCGTATTTTCAATGTAGGAGCGGTTCTTCCAGCCCCAGCGACTCTGGAGATAGCCGAACGCCCATCGTGGCGGAACCGGCGCGCGCCCGGTCAGGCGGGCGTAGGCGCCGGCGGCATCCTTGAGCGAGGCCGCCGGCATGAGGTATAGGTCCGCCGTCTTGCCGGGAAAATTCCAGGTCAAATAGCTGCCGTTGCCCGCCGCCACCCACCAGGCGGGCCGGTTGTCATCGGCGGTTACTGCCAGGACGGCGTAACCGGCGGGCGACCAGTAATAGGGGAGGACCGCCCGGCCATTGGCAACTCCGGTGGTCGTCCTGGATTGTTGCAGGGCGTTGACGCCATTGCCGCAGCCACAGACTTTGACAGGCCGATTTGGGTCCCAGCCGAGCAGGACAACCAGGTTGGATTTTTTCAGGGAGGCACCCGCGCTCCCATCGCCAATCACGTGTTTGGGGATCAACGTTCGGCCCCCGGCGTCTTGCAGTGTCCATTCGCCGTTCCGCGGATCCATCAACAACCGGCCGGCCTCGGTCTGCACGCCCACCATGCCGTTTTGCTCAATCTTCCGCCAGGCTGCCGAATTGAGGGCCTCGGGGTCGGCCAGGAAGGAACTGGCGGCCGCCTTCGGTCTCCCGTTCGTCGCCACGCTTAAGCGCAAGGCCCCGATCCCTGCCGGGGCCAGTTCCACTTGAAGGCGGCTGAATTTGATCAGCAGTCCGTGCCGCATCTTCTCAACGTTCTCCTGCGCGCGACAGGCTCCGGTTCCGGCCAGGACCGCGGCCAGCGCCAAGGTTTGCATCCAGCCAGAATTTTGTTTTCTCATTTCAACTCGGCCAAGAGACCCAGCGGACCGCTGGAACTTAAAGTCCGCTGACGCAGTCAGCATTGGAGCGAAGCACGCCGTTGCCGGCGCCGGAGATTGCGGGACATTCGAAGCGCCGCCGAATCCAGCCGTCCGCCGCCGGCTCCCGGGCGGCGGCGAGTCCAAACAGACCCGCAAGAACCCGGTCCCAAAGGGGAAGCATCGGCATTCGGGGATTTCATCTGGACAAAGCCGGTGCGCCGCAATCAAGCGACTTGTTGTGGCATGTCCGGATGATTGGGCCCGAAATGCTTCAAGATCACCATGGGTTGGAACCGGCTGTGATTGGCAATGACCACGCCATCCCTGGCGGCGGCCTCGCTGACAAAGTATTCGTCGTTGCTGGCCTGGCCGAACCGGAGCATGACCGAGGCTTCCGCGTCATAAACGCCGAATTTGCCGTGCCCTTGAATGAGGATGCAGCCGTAGGCCGCGCCGTCCTTCACCGTCACCGTCTGCCGCGGCTGGAGGGTCAGTTCCTTGGCGGCGATGTAGTCGTTGGCATAGACGACCCATTTTTCGGTGTGCCTTTCGTCGGAGTGAGGGCAGACGACGGGTTTGCGGAAGTAATGCTTCTTGTAGTGCGGGTCCACATTTTTCTCCCAGTCCATCAGGCCCAGGATGTAGTCCAGATCGCGCTTCTTATCTTGGGGACAATTCTCGGCGAGAAACTCGTAGGGATAAACCTCGTGTGAGGTGACGTTTTCATAGACCGAATTGACGTCGCTGTTCCACTGCGGCTCGTAGGTGAGGCAGGAGCCCGGGGCGTGCAGGACCCCCGGCGGCGTGAACCAGCCGGTCCCCAGTTCAATGCGATAGGCGCGGGACAGTTCGGTGATCCGGTTGTCGCCCCTTTCAAAAAGCCGCAGGCGTTCACGCACCATTTCCCGGGTGACATCGGGATCGAAGCCGAAGTAGGTCACCGGGAATTCGCCCGGGTGGTTGTTCATTTCCGGCGGGAAGTAATAGGCCTCCGGTTTTCCCAGGCGGCCGACTCGCGCGGCGTCCTCGAAGCTCAAATGCAGGTGGTGGAACAGCGGCGCCAGATAGTCGAAGAACTTGGAATACATCGGCCAGCCGCCATGCCTGGCCATCAATTCGCCGCCGACGATCTGGTCCTTCAGTTCGTCCACCGCTTCCTTGAGGAGAAACTTTTCGGACAGGTTTTCGCTGAACGGCAGGACGTAGCTCATGCCCTCGTCGGGCGGGGCCAGTTCGCCGTTCATGGCGGGGATCACCGAGGAAAACCAGCGTTCCTTGATGGAGCCGCGCCGGGTGCCCAGCGCGTAATAGTCGTCGGGATGCAGGCGCAGGCGCCGCCCCGCCTTGCTGAACCGGCGCGGCACAAAAACCGGAATCAACCGCAGAATGCCCTTGCCCCGGTCAAACGTCTCATGAATTCGGTCTGGCGTCCTTTTCACTTCAATGTCCGGGAGGAATGGCGTTCAGATAATTCGTCACGTTCTCCCGCGTGACCAGTTGGAAGGGGATGTAGTTGTCGTGCTTGACCGGCTTGCCTTCGACCAGGTCCACGGCCAGTTGCACGGCCAAGGTGCCCTGGGCGTGGGCGTCCTGAAAAACGGTGGCGGCCAGTCTGCCGTCGGCCACCGCCTTCAGGGCGTCGGGAATGGCGTCAATGCCCACGACCGGAATGTGTTTGCCGGCGCCTTCGATGGCTTCGAGCGCGCCGAGCGCCATTTCGTCGTTTTGCGCGATCACCCCGTCCACCTCGCGCCCGGAGGACAGCCAGTTTTCCATGACCGACAGGGCCTGTGCCCGGTCCCAATTGGCGGTCTGTTCGGCCACGATTTTTGCGCCGGGAAACTTGGCCAGCGCCTCCCCGATGCCCTTGGTGCGCAGCAGTTCGGCAGAATGGCCGTATGGCCCCTGGAGGATCACCACGTCCCCCCTGCCGTGGAGGATTTTCATCATCTCCGACGCTTCCATGCGCCCGGCGATGACGTCCGGCGAGCCGACATAGGCATCGGCCTTTTTCAGATTGGCGACGATGGCGTTGACCACCACGATGGGCTTGTGGTTCTGAACCGCGAGGCCCATGGCGGGCGCGGACGCCTGCTCATCCTCCGGATTCAGGATGATGGCGTCCACATTGCGGGCGATGAAGTTTTCCACATGCCCGATCTGCTTTTCGGCATGGCCCTGGGCGTCCGACTCGACCAGGGCCACATTCAGCCGCTTCGCCTCGGCGCGGATGGCGTCCTGGAGCCGGATGACAAACTCGTTTTGCAGGTCCTGATAGGAGACGCCGATGGTGACGGGGTGGCCGGTGGCCGCCGGCTCCTTGGGTTTGCAGCCGGTGAAGGCCACCGCCAGCAGGAGGACGATCCACCCCGGCCGGTTTGGTTTGAGCCATTGCGTCATGGGTTTCACGCGAGCACTCCTTTCTTTAAAATCACATTGGCGTAACGGGCCGTTTCACTGGTGGCCACGATGGCAAAAGCCTCCTTTGCGCGCTCGTAAAAGGCGTATCGCTCCATCATCTCGAAATCGGAGAAGGGCGCGCCGTGCTTGCGGAGGATTTCCCTGTAGGCGGGCCAGATGTCCGGGCGGTAATTGTCTCCGGGAACCACCGCCATGAGCGCGACGGGGTGTTTGACGTAGGTATCCAGGGGGAAAAATTGCAGGACGGCGTCCAGCAACGGCGGCACGCCGTGTCCATCGCAGCGCACCAGCCTCCGGGCGTGGCTGGCGGCGGGAAAGTTGCCGTCGGCGATGACGAGTTCGTCGCCGTGCCCCATCTCCAGCAGGATTTGCAGGAGTTCGGGCGACAGGATGGGGGGGATGCCTTTGAGCATGGGGAGATTCAGATTTTTGATTTTTTATCCAGCAGCACGGCCAGCACGATGATCACGCCCTTGACAATTTGCTGCCAGTAGGACGAGACGTTCAGCATGTCGAGGCCGTTGTTCATGACACCGATGATCAGGGCGCCGACGATGCTGCCGGCGATCGAGCCGACGCCCCCGCTCAGGCTCGTGCCGCCGATGACCACCGCCGCGATGGCATCCAGCTCGTAGCCTTCTCCGATGGCGGGCGAGGCGGACATGACCCGGGACGACAGGACGACGCCCGCCGCCCCGGCCAGCGCGCCGGTCAGCGCATAGACGCCCACCACTGTCCGGTCGGTGTTGATCCCGGAGACTTTCGCGGCCAGTTCATTTCCGCCCACGGCAAACACATACCGGCCAAAGCGGGTGTAATGCAAAAGAAAAACGCCGGCCAACACCACCATCAGGAAAATCAGGACCGGCAACGGAACGCCGGCCAGGTCCGCGCCGCCGATTTTGTCGTAGGCGTTGCTCAGGTTGATGACCGGCCGGCCGCTGGTATAGACGAGCGCCAGCCCGCGCGCCGCGGTCATCATCCCCAGGGTGACGATGAAGGGCGCCAGCCTTTTCTTGGCGATCAACACGCCGTTAACCATGCCGCTGGCAAGGCCGGCCAACAATCCCAAGGCCACGGGAACAAGCAAAGGATGTGCGCCGGGATGGGCAAACGAGGCGGCAATGACGGCCGACAACGCCAGCACCGAGCCCACCGACAGGTCAATGCCGCCGGTGATGATGACGAAGGTCATGCCCACGGCGATGATGCCGTTGATGGAGGTCTGCCGCAGGACGTTGATGATGTTGTCCGGCGTCAGGAACGGCGGGGAAAAGACCGCCAGAAAGCCCACCAACAGCAAAAAAGCGAAGTAAATCCCGTATTTGGAAAGGAACGCCCCGGTCTTTTTCCAGTGGCTTGCGACGGTCCGGGTCATGGGAATGGTCTAATTGTTGCCGGACTTCGCCCCGCCGCCGCCATTGCCCATGGCCGCCTTGAGGATGCGTTCCGGGTCGAACTGGCGCCGCTCAAATTCTCCGTTGATCCGCCCGTGACACAGCACGACGACCCGGTCGCACAGGCCCAGGATTTCAGGCAACTCCGAGGAAACCATCAAGATCGTTTTGCCTTGTTCGGCCAGCTGGCCGATGATCCGGTAAATTTCCGCCTTGGCGCCGATGTCAATGCCGCGTGTCGGTTCGTCCAAAATGACGATCTCCGGGTCGCCCAGCAGCCATTTGGCCAAGACCACCTTTTGCTGGTTGCCGCCGCTGAGCGTGTTCACCGCCTGGTTCCGGTCACGGGTCTTGATGCGGAACTTTTCGATCTCCGCATCCGCCGCCCGGGATTCCCGTCCGGGTTGCAGGATCTGGCCGAAGCGGCTGAACTTTTTCAAGCTCACCAGGGTGAGGTTGGCCTTGACGGAGGCTTTCAGGTTCAGCCCCTTCAATTGCCGGTCTTCGGTAATCAGGGCCATGCGGCACCGGACCGCGTCGGCGGGCGAATGAATATGCACTTCGCGCCCGTCCATCTTGACAATGCCCGCGTCGGCTCGGTGCATTCCAAAAAGGGTTTCCATGATCTCGGACCGGCCGGCGCCCATCAGCCCGGCAAAGCCCAGCACCTCGCCCCGCCTGGCCCGGAAGCTGATGTCTTGAAACTTGCCCCGCTTCGACAGGCCTTCCACCTCGAGCGAAACGGACCCCTTTCGCGGGGTGATCCGGGGGAACAACTGGCTCAACTCACGGCCCACCATCAGCCGGACCAGGGTGTCATGGTCGAGCTGGCCGGACGGGCGGGTGCCGATGTATTGCCCGTCGCGCAGGACGGTGACGCTGTCGGCGATGCGGAAAACTTCGTCCATCTTGTGCGAGATGTAGATGACCGCGATGCCCCTGGATTTGAGGCTCCCGATGATTTCAAACAGCTTTTCCACTTCCCGGCCGGTGATGGCCGAGGTCGGCTCGTCCATGATGATGATGCGGGCGTTGTAGGACACGGCCTTGACGATTTCCACCAACTGCATTTGGGAAACCGACAGATCCCGCATCCTCGCATCGGGGTTGAGGGAAATGTCCATCTCGCGCAGGAGGGACCGGGTCAATTCCCGTTGCCGCCGGCGATTGACGACGTTCGTGAACCGGTAACAAGGCTCCCTTCCCAGAAACAAGTTTTCCGAAACCGTCATCGCCCGCACCGGGTTCAATTCCTGATGGATCATCGAAATGCCCAAGCGCAGCGCCTCCTTCGGGGTCCGGATCTCGACCGGCTCTCCGTCCAAGCAGATTTCACCCCGGTCCCTTTCAACGATGCCGGAGAGGATCTTCATCAGCGTGGATTTGCCCGCGCCGTTCTCGCCCATCAAGGCGTGGACCTCTCCGCGCGCCACCTGGAGGCTGACGTTGTCCAGGGCGGCAACACCCGAGAAGGATTTTGAAATGCCTTCCATCCGCAACACCGGGCCATCCGAAGCCTTGCGCCCCGAGACGGGCGGATTTGACGGGTCGAAAATCATGGCCACTCATTGTTCCATCACGACGGCGGCGGAGCGGGCGGGAATGGCCAGTGTGCCGTCCGTCGGGCGCGCCCCGGGATCTTCGGGTGTGGCCACGATCAGCCGGCCCGGATTCGGCAATGCCACGCGCGCCGTGATGGCCTTGTTGGATTCCTCATTGATGACCACCACCGCCCGTTTGCCCTGGGCCGTCACAAACACCGAATACCGATGTGTGCCATCGGCGGTGACGTTGGCGCCCAGCGTGTCGCGGAACTGGCCGTCCCACAAATACCCGCTGTAGCGCCGGCGCAGCGCGTCAATCTTTTTGCCGTAGTCCAGGGTCAGCGGGAAGGCAGTCAAACGGCCTTTGTAATAGTACGGTTCGTATTGAATCACGTAGCGATCCAACAGGCAGCGGTTGAGCGTCTGGTGGTCATCGAAACCGCTGACTCCGGCCAACATAAAACAGTGGCGTGAATCAATATATTGGCAGACCGGCACCGGCTGAACACCGGTCTCGGAAACCGGATAATACTGCATGAGCCAGTCCTGGGGTCCTTCGCCGGCGAAGAGAAAGCCGGGGCTGACCTTGTCGGCGGCGGCGCGCAATTGCCGGGCCAGCGGAAGGTCTCCGGCGTAAATGTAGCCGGGCGGGATGTAGCCGTGATCGGGGGCAAAACTGTATTCCACCGGACCGTGATGGCAGACCTCATCCCAGAGCCAACCGGCGGAGCCGAGCGCCAGGATCTTCTGAAATTCCCGGGTGGCAATGTCCCGATACTCCGGATCCAGGACATCCATCACCGCACGCCGATGGTTGTTGATCCCGGCCAGTTGCGTCGGGGTGTCGTAGCTGTAACCGCCCTGCTGATAGGGGATGCCGTACGGATCGGTGCATTGGTATTTGTAAAGTTCGTTGGAATACCACGCGGTGGTCAGGTCCGCCCAGTTCAATTTGCCAAACAGGATGGCTTGGACGCCCATCGCCTGCATCTTGGCGATCGCGTCGTGAAATTGCTCCCAGGTTCCCAGGTGCGGATCGGTGGACAAAGACGGGTCATCGCCGTCTTGGCCGCCCTTGTTCCAGCCGACCAATTGAACCGCCCGGACGCCGTTGGCGGCCCATTCCCTGGCATAGCTTGCCAGATTGGTGTAAGGGATGGCGTAATCCTGTTCGGGTGTGTTCAAGCGCAGCATCGTCCAGGAATGGACTTGCTTGACCCAGCCGGGAATCTGCGGCGGCTTGAACCAGGTGGCGCGCCATTGCTTGTAGAGATCCACCCCAGCGTGCCAGTCACCCCGATAACCCCGCAACACCACCGGTGCCAGCCTCACCGTCGAGTGGGGATGGGCAAAGATGAAATGGCAGGTCCGAAACACCAGATGCACCGCGTGGCCGGAGATTTGGTCCCGCTGCGGCACCCGGCTGCTGATGGGCGAAACCAACCCCGGATGCTGCTCAAAGCTCCATTCCAAAAGATACCACTGCGTGGGATCGGCCATCTCCACGTACAGTCCTTCTCCCGGGCATTGGATCAGACAGAAGAGGGTTTGTTTGGAGTCAATCGTCTTGGTCGGGTAGAGGACGCCCCAGTAGCCCTTCTCATTGTTGAAACTGGGGTAAATTTCGTCGGCACCCAGGTTGCCATACCACATGTGTTCGGTCCACATCCGCGTCTCGCGGGTGGGCGGATTGAAGTCGCCGAAGCAGGGATAATCAATCGTCTCCACCGTCAGCGCCGAGTCGTTGACCAATGTGCCGTCAAAGGTCAAGGCGCCATTGGTCAAGGTCACCGTGGCGGTGAAGGTCAGCGGCAGCACCCCGCCGTTTTCACTGACCACATTCCTCCACTGGAGGCGCACTTGGTGGTCCGAAAGCTTTTCCACGCGGTCGGCATGCTGCTTCCGGCCCAAGATCGGGTTGTAGCGCCGGTCCGGCAAAGGAGCAAACATCCGAAACGAAATACCCAGTTCGGGGCGCCGCTCCATGACCCAGTGCGTGGTCTTGTCCTCCAGCCGCGTCAGCGCGCCTGAATTGCCGTCGAAGGCAACCTGGAGCGTGGAATCTTCCAATGCCACCTCGCTCGCAAAGGCGGCGTGAACCGCCAACATCGCGGCCAGACACGCCGCGGTGAGAATCCGCGCCGGGAGAAGAGGGCGTTGGTTCATGGCATCAGGGCGCAGACTCAAGGACAATCAGGACCAGGCAAGGCGGGCGGAATGTCCGCCTCGTCCGGGGCCGCCTTTTGTTCCGAAGGCCTTCGGCAAAAGCTCTCCGCCGCGCGAAATTCGCGGCTCGAATCAAGGGAGCAATGGCTGCCGCCCATCACTCCCCGGCTCCAGTCTTTCTTTCGCGAGTTTATCGGCGTCATTGTGGATAAGACGGCGGCGCGTCGGCGGGATCGCTTCCCCAACCGGTATTTGGAGCGGGACCCAGATCAAAAACAAGGGTTCCACCGCGGGAAACATCGGCAAAACGAATCCACGGCTTGGTCCACGGCCGGCCGTTTACGGTCAGGCTCTGGACATAGGGCGCCTCCTTTCCTGCGCCGTTTCCGGTGATGGTCACGTCGCCGTCCGGCAGGCGCAGCACGGCCTTCGGAAACAACGGGCTGCCCAGAACGAGCACGTCGGAACCGGGCAGTTCCGGATACGTGCCCAGCGCGGCGAACACGTACCAGGAGGACATCTCGCCCACGTCGTCATTGCCCGGATAGGCCCGATCTCCGGAGGAAAACAGTTCCGTCATGGCGCGGCGCACGATGCCCTGGGTTTTGCAAGGCTGGCCGAGGAAATCGTAAATCCACGGAGTTTCCAGACAAGGTTCATTGCCCAAATAGCAGTATTCCGACCGGGTTCGGGCGTTGATCTGGGTGAAGAACGTGTCCAGCCGTTTGGCGGCGATGTCCCGACCGCCCATCACGGCCGCCAGTCCTTTGTAGTTGAAGGGGGCCATCCAAAGATACTGGCCGGCGGTCCCCTCAACGTAGGCGGTGTCGCGGTCGTAGCGGTTGATGTTGTTTGTGAACCCGGGCGCCCAGGAGCCGTCGCGGCGGCGCATCTGCAGGTAGCCGGTCTCGGGATTGTAGAGATTGCTCCAGTTTTGCGCGTGCGCCAGCAACGGGGCGCTGTCGGTTTCATCGCCCAACGCCTTGGCAAACTGCGACAGCGCGAAATCGGCCGAGGCATATTCGAGCGTCATCGAGACGTTGCCGTAGCCGCCGTTCTGATGTTCCGGCACGTAACCCAGCTTGAGATAATCCGCCAGCGCGTCGCGTTCGTTCGTCTTTGTCCGCGGGGCCCGGACAGAAGGGTCGGTGGCGGCCCGGATCAGGCCTTTCAGGGCGGCCTGGGCGTCAAAGTTCGTTGCCCCGTAGGCGTAAAAGTCGGCAATCATCGGGGCCGCCGGGTCGCCCATCATCACCCCGCTGTCCTCGGTCATCACTCCCCAGCGCGGGAAGGCGCCACCCTGCTGATAATCCACCAGCAACGACTGGGCCATGTCACTCGCTTCCTTGGGAGCGATCATCGCCAGCAACTGGCATTCGCTCCGGTAAATGTCCCAACCGGAGAAGACGCCGTATTGGACGCGACCGGACTCCGTGGTGTGGACCTCGCCGTCGTAGCCAAGATACCGCCCGTTCGCGTCGGAAACCACGCAGGGACCCAGGAGGGCGTGATACAGCATCGAGTAAAAGGTCTGCTTTTCATCCGTCGTCCCGCCGCTGACCCGGATTCGGTTCAACAGCGCATTCCACGTGTCACCGGCCGAAGCCACGGCCCTGTCAAAATCCGTCGGGGAGAATTCCGACAGCGGGCTCTCCGCCTCCACGTTGGCCTTGGCGTCGGCGACGCTGACGTAGGAAATGCCCACCTTGGCCAGGACCGTCCGCCCCTGGGAGGTGTCGAACGTGACAAACGCGCCCGAAGCGGTGCCCGTTCCGTTCGTGGCCCCCTTGGCGAGCGCGTCGTCACTCCAGGTGCTATAGGCCGCGAACGGACGGTCGAAGACGGCGTAGAAGTAGATTTTTCTCTTGTCAATGGTGCGGGCGCGGGTGTGACAGAAGTAACCGCCGATGGACCAGCCGCTGATTTCACGGGTGGCGGGGTTGATGCTGATGCCCGAGGCGTCGGAGCCGTTCACGTCGCTGGCGGCGTTGATGGCCATGGTCGCCGGCTCAGTGCCCGGATACGTGAAGCGCCCAAAACCGCTCCGCACGGTGGTGGTCAGTTCCACCTTCACGCCGTCATCAAACGTGACGGCGTAATAACCGGGTTTGGCGGTTTCATGGCTGTGCGAGAACGGTTGGGCGAAGGCGGTCCGGTCGCCGTCCGGCGGCGCCTCCTTTCCGCCCAACAGCGGCATGAACTGAAAATCCTCGCCGTAGCTGCAACCCGCCCCGCTGATGTGGTCGAGGCTGAAACCGGAAATGCGATTGTCGGCGTCGCTGTAGCCGCCTTTGCGCATCCCGGCCTCGGTGTCGGGGCTCCATTGAATCATGCCGAACGGGGCCACGGCGCCGGGGAACGTGTTGTTGTCCGCGGCCGTGCCGCACATGGGTTCGGCGTATTGAACCAGGTCTTCCAGGGCCGCATCGCGCTCCCCGGAACGGACCGTGTCCGACGATTTCTGCGGGACGCCGCAGGAGGTCGTTCCCAGCAGCATCAAGCCCGCCAGAGGAGGTGTGATTTGTTTGAATGTTAACTTCGTTTTCATCGGACACGTTGTAACTGGCAGGTCAAAACGCTGCCATGCCAAAAATCGGATCTCGCGTCATTGCTCCATCACGACGGCGGCGGAGCGCGCCGGAATTTTCAAGGTGCCGTCGGTCGGTCGGGCGTCCGGGTGTTCCGGCGTGGCCGCCACCAGCTTGCCCGGATGGGGCAACTGCACCGTGGCGGTGATGGATTTGGAAAACTCCAGGTTGACGACCACCACGGCGCGTTTGCCCGAAGCCGTCACAAAAACGGAATAACGATGGTCGCCGTTGGCCGTCACGTTCGCGCCCAGCGTGTCGCGAAACGTGGCGTACCACAGATAATCCTGATATTTCCGGCGCAAGGCGTCAATCTTCTTGCCGTAAGCCAGCGTCAGCGGGAAGTCCTCCAGATAACCTTTGAAGTTGTAGGGCTCATATTCGATGAGGTAACGGTCCAGCAAACAGAAGTTGAGCATCTCGCGGTCGTCGAAGCCGGTGACGGCGACGACCAGCGGCGCCTGCGGGTCAAGGTAGCGGCAGACCGGCACCGAGTCGGCGCCAATGCGGAAGTAGGAGCAGGGAAAATACTGCATCAGCCAGTCCTCCGGCCCTTCGCCGGCAAACAGGAAGTTGGTATTGACCTGGTCGGCGGCCGCCCACAACTCCCGGTCCAGCGGCATGTCGCCGCCGTAAATGTATCCGGGCGGCGTGTAACCGTGATCGGGCACCCAGGTGTAAAGAACACCGGCGTGGTGGCAGACTTCGTCCCACAACCAGCCGGCCGAACCGAGCGCCAGGATCTTCTTGAATTGCCGGACCGCGATGGCGCGATAGGCCGGATCCAGAAAATCCATCACCGCCCGGCGATGCACGCCGTAGCCGGCCAGTTCCGCCGGCGTGTAATAGCTGTAACCGCCCTGCTCATACATTTTGCCGGAAGGATCGGCGCATTGGTATTTGAAAAGCTCGTTGGAATACCACGCCGTCGTCAAGTCGGCCCAATTCAGCTTGGCGAACAGAATGATTTTCACGCCCATGGCCTGGCTTTGAGCGATGAAGTCATGCAATTGCTGCCAGGTGCCCAGGCCCGGATTGGTGTGTTGCGCCGGGTCGCCGCCGTCCTGGCCGCCCTTGTTCCAGCCGACCAGTTGAATGGCCTCCACGCCGTTGTCGGCGCATTCCTTCGCGTAGGAGAGCAGGTTCGTGTAGGGCACTCGGTAATCCTGCACCGGCGAGTCAATCTGCAGTTGCTGCCAGGAATTCACCCGCTTGATCCAGGCGGGAATGTTCGGTTCCGCGAACCACGTCGCGCGCCACGTCTTGTAAAGGTCCACGCCGGCGTGCCAATCACCCTGGTAACACTCCATCACCACCGGCGCGAGCGTCGCGGTGGTGTGCGGATGCGCGTAAATGAAATGCTCGGCATAAAAATCCAGGTGGGCCGGATTGTCGGCTGACTTGGGCGGGCCGCGCCGCTGGAAGGTGAAATTCACCAAATACGGCTGTCTGGGATCCGCCATGTCCACGTAGATCCCCTCCTGGGGCGATTGGATCAGACAAAAGAGGCTCTGCCGGGTTTGAACGGTGGCGCCGCGCGAAACGTCCTGGGACGGCAGGTTGCCGTACCACATGTGTTTGGCCACCAGGGGCGCGCCGTCCGGCGCCCGGTTCAAATCCCCGAGAAACGGATAATCAACGGATTCCACCATCAGCGTCGAATCATTTTCCAGCGTCGCGTCAAACGTCAGCGCGCCGCTGGTCAAGGTGGCGGTGGCCGTCAGCGTCATCGGCAGCTCGCCGCCGCGTTCGTCAATTAAATCCTTCCATTGGAGGCGGATTTCGTGGTCGGAGATTTTTTTGACCTCGACGGCGTGCTGTTTTTGGCCGAGAACCAGATCGTGCTTGCGGTCCGGCAACAGCGCGTCGAGCCGGAATGAAACGCCCAATTCCGGCCGCCGCTCGATGACCCAACGGGTGGTTTTGTTTTCGAGCCGGACCAGTGCGCCCGAATCGCTGTCAAACGCCGCCTGCAGTCGGTCATCCTGCAACACCACTTGGCCGGCGGAGGCGGTCGCCGTCGCGGCGACGGGCCAGGCGCAAAAGGTCAGGGCCGCCAGCATCCAGGGCGGTGGAAAAAAATGCGTTTTCATGGAAGTCATGGGGAAGGAATGGAGGTTTAACGAGCCGGAGTTGAGCGCCATTGTTTGTAGATCTCGACGCCGGCGCGCCCGTCGCCCCGGTAACACCGCACGACAATCGGCGCCAGCTTCACGGTGGAATGCGGCTTGAGAAAAATAAAATGGCAGGTGCGGAACTCCAAATGCACCGGGATGCCGGAAATGTCGTCCTCTTCCGGGACCCGATTGTTGACGGAGGAAATCACGCCGGGCCGCAACTCGAAAGTGTATTGCATCCGGTAGGGCGCCTGGGGCGCGTCCATTTCCACGTAAAGCCCCTCGTCGGGAGACTGGATCAGGCAGAACCGGCTCTGCTGCGCTTCGCGCGTTTTCAGCGGGAAGAAATCGCCCCAGTAGCCGTGCTCATTGCTGAAATGAGGATAAACTTCGGTTGTCCAGAGGTTGTCCGGATGGCCGTCGCGCATCACCCGCATGTCGAGCGGCGCGTGCCGCGTTGGCGGATTCAGATCGCCCAAATAGGGATAGTCAATGGTGTCCACCGTCAGTGGCGAATCGTTTTCCAACGTGGCGTTGAAGGTCAGCTCGCCGTTGGTCAGAGTAACAGCCGAGGTCAGCGTCATTGGCAGGACGCCGCCGTTCTTGCTGACCAGGTTTTTCCATCGGAGGCGAATATCGTGATCGGAAAGCTTTTTGACCTCTGCCGCGTGTTGATTCAGGCCGAAGACGGGATTGTAGTTGCGGTGCGGCAGCGGGGCGAACAGCCGGAAGGAAACGCCCAAATCGGGACGGCGCTCGATGAGCCAGTGCGTGGTCTTGTCCTCCAGCCGCGTCAGGGCGCCCGAACGGCGGTCAAACGCCACCCGGAGCCGGCTGTCCTGCAACACCACCGGGCGGGCAAGGAGAATCCGACCGGGTTTGTTTAGGCCATACGGCGGGATGTTGGCGTCCCGCAATGCGACCTGGCGGGCAACCGCGGTGGGCGCCACCGCCGCCGCGGCGGCCGCCAACAGACTCAGCGCCCGCAAAACCCTGAAAGGTGAAGCTAAATTTGTTTTCATAAATCCAATTTTACGCGTCGAGAATTTGGTTGCCGGAATTTCTTCCCGGCGGGGCGGAACCGGCGAAATGATCGCAAATCCCGCCCCGGTGGAAAAGTTTGTGTTTGGCGAAATTCGCGTCGGCATCGCTTCTGTCCGTTTACTGGAGAGGCGCGGAAGTATGCGCGGCCATCCACTGGATATCCGGGTCCGGCGGTGCCACGGGATCTTTTTGAGTGCCCCGGTAGCTGACGTAGGTGGTTCGGTCAATGGCTCCCGGCCGCAGCCAGTGGTGGATTTCCGCGTGGCCGTCGGCAAATGAGAACCCGCACGCATTGTCGTGAAGTTTGGCAGGCAGGTTATACCACTCGGTCGGAAAGCCGCCCAGCGTGGGCATGATGAAGGCATAGCCGCCATCGTCTATGCCGTCGGGGTCCTCGTCAAGAAACACCCACAGGTCCGCCGGCCCGGGCGCGATCACCTGGCTGTCCTTGGCATAAGTCCGCCATTGCGGGTGGCCCCGGGTCTCCAGGGCCAGGTTGCCTTCCGGCAACTGACCGTAGGGTGGCGAGGCGTTGGGCGCGGTGCATCCGGCGGCCTGGCTCATCGAATAGCTGCGCACGCGCGGGGGACCCGTGCGGCCGAAGGTCCGGCTTTGGTCGGCCGGACACTTGTACACGCGTGGATTGGCGACGTACGGGGCCAGTTGGGAATACTTGGGATTGATCAAGAGATTCAGGTTGGTGTTGTCCACGCTGCCCGCATAAGACTCTCTGCCAGCCACCCAATTCCGAAAGCCGAACGTGACCGGCCAATTGTCCGAGCCCTGGCCCGGGCCCAGACCGTCATTGCACGGAAACCGGCCGTTGTTGTCGTCGGCATACATCTTCCAGCCGAGCATGACCTGGCGCAAATTGCTCATGCAGTCAACTCCCTGGGCTTTTTCCTTGGCTCCGGTCAAGGCCGGCAGCAACAGGGCCGCCAGAATGGCGATGATGGCAATCACCACGAGCAATTCAATGAGGGTGAAGGCGGACCCCCGGGCGGGCGCCGGGCCGACTCCGGGCTGTGGCGGGTGGACCGGACGGGAACACACACTGCCATACGGGCCGGTCAAAAGATTCAAGCCAGACATGAACACAAATTACACAATTGGTTAATGTGCCTTTTATACCCGGGCCCGATTTCCACGACAACGCCAGTTTGCGCAAATTTATCGCCAATTTGCGCAGCATCGAAGCATCAGTTTGTCTTTTGTTTTTGTCGGAAAAGCTTGCCGCGCCGTCCGGCCCGGGCTTAACTCCGACGCGCGTGAGCCATGACCCGCATCCTGGGCATCTCGGCATTCTACCATGACAGCGCCGCGGCGCTGGTCGTGGACGGAAAGATTGTGGCCGCCGCGCAGGAAGAGCGGTTCACCCGCCGGAAGCATGACCCCGATTTTCCCGCCCACGCCGCCGCCTGGTGTTTGCAAACCGGCGCCCTCCAGCCGCAGGACCTCGACTACGTGGCGTTTTACGACAAGCCGCTGCTGAAATTCGACCGTCTCCTGGAGACCTACCTGGCGTTTGCGCCCGCCGGTTTCCGCAATTTCCGCCAAGCCATGCCGGTCTGGCTCAAGGACAAGCTCCATTTGCGCCGGACCTTGCGCAAGCATCTGTCCGGGGCGAGCCGCGCCCGGCTGGTCTTCGCCGAGCACCACGAAAGTCACGCCGCCAGCGCCTTTTTCCCCAGCCCGTTCCAGCGGGCGGCCATTCTGACCCTGGACGGCGTGGGCGAATGGAGCACGGCCACGCTCGGCCTGGGCGAGGGCCATCGGATCCGGCTGCTCCGCGAATTGAAATTCCCCCATTCGCCGGGGCTGCTTTACTCGGCCTTCACCTATTACTGCGGGTTCAAAGTCAACAGCGGCGAATACAAGCTCATGGGCCTGGGCCCCTATGGCCGGCCGCGCTTCGCCGACGCCATCCGTCGGGAGTTGATCGAACTCAAAAGCGACGGCAGTTTCCGGCTCAACCAGCATTATTTCAACTACTGCCAGGGGTTGACGATGACCAACGGGCGGTTTCACAAGCTCTTCGGCGGGCCGCCGCGCCGGCCCGAGGCGCCGCTGGAGCAGCGGCACATGGACCTGGCCGCCAGCGTTCAGGCGGTGACCGAGGACATCGTGCTGCGCATGGCCGGCGAGGCGCACCGGCTGACGCGACAGAAACGCCTCGTCCTGGCCGGCGGGGTGGCGCTCAACTGCGTGGCCAACGGACGCCTCCAGCGCGAAGGGCCGTTTTCAGAATTGTGGATTCAGCCGGCGGCGGGCGACGCCGGCGGCGCGCTCGGCGCGGCCCTCTTCGTCTGGCATCAACTGCTGGATAAACCCCGGCAGCCCGGTGGTCAGGATGCCCAGCAAGGCAGCCTGCTGGGGCCGCAATTCTCGAACGCGGAAATTGCCGGCGCCCTCGAAGGGCTGGAGATGCCGGCCCGAAAGTGGACCGACGAAAGGGAATTGCTCGACGCCGTCGCCGGACTGCTGGCCGCCGGAAAAACCGTCGGCTGGTTTCAGGGGCGGATGGAATTCGGCCCGCGCGCCCTCGGCGCCCGCAGCGTCCTCGCCGACCCCAGAAATCCGGCCATACAGTCCGCCCTGAACCTGAAAATCAAATTCCGCGAAAGTTTCCGCCCCTTCGCGCCGGCGGTGCTTGCCGAGCGCGCCGCGGAATACTTCGCGTTGCCCGCCGGCGCGGAAAGCCCCTACATGCTGCTGGTCGCGCCCGTCCTGGAAAAGCACCGCGCCGCCATTTCGGAAGCCGACCGAAAAATCATGAACTCCGACCCCGACCTGCGGCGGCGGGTCAACGTCGTCCGCTCCACGCTGCCCGCCGTGACGCACGTGGATTACAGCGCGCGGATTCAGACGGTGGACGCCGGGCGGCACGGCCGCTTTTACCGCCTGCTGAAAACGTTTAAGCGACTCACCGGCTGTCCGGTGCTCGTCAACACCAGCTTCAACGTGCGCGGTGAGCCGATCGTCTGCTCGCCCGCCGACGCGTTGCGCTGTTTCCTGGCCACGGACCTGGACGCGCTGGTGCTGGAAGATTTTTTTTTGCAAAAGGAGCAATTGCGCGATTTATCTCCGGCGGCGGAGCGACAAAGGCACCTGGCTGCGTTTGAACCCGACTGACGCTTGATATGAAATGGTCCGGACTGCCGCTCAATCCGACGGCGCGCGCGTTGCGCCAATTCGCCGCCGTGTGGCTGGCGCTGTTTGCCACGTTGGCGTGGCGCGCCCTGGCCCACGGGCATCGCGCCGCCGGCCTCGCACTCGCCGTCGCGGCGTTGCCGGCCCTGGCCGGTTTGGTGAAACCGCGCGTGGTGCGGTGGCTTTTCATCGTCGCGACCGTTGCCGCGTTTCCCGTCGGCTGGGCGGCGACACAGGCGGCGCTGGCGGTGTTGTTTTATCTGGTGCTCACGCCGGTGGCGCTGCTGTTTCGCTGGCGCGGACGCGACCTGCTGCAACTGCGGCGACGGTCGGAGCGGGCCAGTTACTGGATCGAGCGCGGCGAGGCGCCCAAGCCCGAACGATACTTGAAGCCGTTCTGAATCCATCCTAAATTCGCCTCGTCCATGAAGCCCCCAGAGTCCAGCGAGTTTGAAAGAGCGGCCGCAGCCCGCTCCGACAGCGGGTTGTTGCGCGACTTGTGGGGCTTTCTCAAGAACAACAAGAAGTGGTGGTTGTTGCCCATCCTTGCGGTGTTCCTGATTCTGGGCGCCCTCATTCTCCTGTCGAGCACCGGCCTGGCGCCGTTCATCTACACCCTGTTCTGAACCCGAAAACCGAAATTGTTCGGGGGTTCAATGCGCGAATCTTTCGGGGAGTTCTCGTGGAAAACATCCGGCGCACCGAACCGTTCCGGGGATTCGCGGACGCCATCGCGCGCCGAACCGCTGGACGCGAGGCGCGTCCCGCCACACCCGAAGCGGGTGTGCTCCCCAAGTCCGGTTTTCGCGTAAACCGTCAGCGCGCTTTCTCCGCGCCGAGCTTGGCGCGCAGGGCGCGGACGTATTCGAGCGCGACCGCGTTGGTGGGACTGCGTTGGAGCGCCTCCTTAAATTGTGCCAGCGCCTCCGGGTCGCGGCCGATCTTGGTCAAGGCGATGGCGAGGTTCAACCGCGCCTCCACCAGATCGGGCATGATCCGCACCGCGGCGCGGAATTGCTCGACCGCCTCCGCGGTCTGCCCGGCGCGGCCCAACGCCAGGCCGTAGAGGAAACGCGCCGCCTCCGAATCCGGCTCCAGTTGCACCGCCGTCCCAAACTGTCCCACGGCATCCGGTTGGCGACCCAGGGCCGCCAGGCATTGCCCCGCCGCGATCCGCAAGGCCGGGTCCAACGGGCTCAACCGGATGGCGCTCTCGTAATTGGTGGCTGCCGCCTCGAACCAGCCGCGGCTCTGGCAGAAGCGCGCCAGTTCCGTCAGCTCCGCCGCGCGATGAATGGGGTTGGCCAGGGCCTGGCGGTAACATTGTTCCGCCTGGTTGGTTTCTCCCGCCGCTTCGAGGGCCTGGCCCAGCCCCAGCCACGCCAAGCCGAAGCGCGGATTGACGGCCAGGGCGCGCCGGAATTCGCGTATCGCCGCCGCGCGCCGGTCCAGTTTCAACAATGACTCGGCCAGGTTCTGCAGCGCCCAGACGTTCTGCGGATCAAGTTCAAACGCGCGCCGGAGGGCGGGTATGGCCTGCTCGTAATGCTGTTGCTGCGCGAGCAGAAACCCGAGTTGCGCCCAACCAACGGAACTGCTAGGCAGCAGCGCCACTTGGCGTTGGGCCGCGGCCGACGCGGCCGCCAAGTCGCCCGCGGCCTGCTGCAGGGCGGCCAGTTGCGCATACAAGGCCGGGTCGCCGGGCGCCGCCGCCACCGCCTGTTCGCAATCGGTCAGGGCGCGGCGGAGACCGGCGGGCCGCGTCGCCGGCGCCAGCTTCTCCATCAACGTCTTCACCTGCCGCACCTGCGCGTCGTGATTGAGTTGCCCGGTGAACGGCGGGTCGGTCAGGCGGGTGAAGATGTCGGCAAGCGCCCGGGCCTGGTCCCAGTCCGACCAGGCCAGCCGCCGGGCGCAATCGGCTTCCGACGGCCACGGCCGGGCCGCGGCGGGGCGAGACTTGATTGATGCCGGCAGTAATTTTTCCAATTGCGCGGCGATGGTTTTGGCCAGCAGATAATTGCCGTCGAAGTTCAGGTGAACGTGCTCGTAAAAAAAATTTCCTCCGGGCAGACCGTCCGGGCTTTGTTCCGCGAAAACGAGCGCGGCGTCCGCCAGCAAAACGCGCCGGTCTCTCTGGCTTGTGGCGGCCTGGCGGATCAGTTCGTTGAGCCGGCTGTCGCAACGGAATCGCAACGTGTCCAGGTCGCGCGCCGCGCGGAAGTCGCGTTGCGCCTCCGGGATCCGGTCCAGCGCCAGAGCGCAGTCCCCCTGCCGGAAACGCAGGTCGGCGACCGTGCCGTCAATCTGCCCGGCCTCCTTGAAAAACGTCTCCGCCGTTTGATTCTGTCCGGCCTGCTCCGCTGCGACGCCCTGCTGGTACCATTCTTTCCATCGGGCCTGGTCCGGCGCGGACAGTCCAGGCTGGAATTCAGAGCCGAACGGCGCGCAATCCTTCAAGTTGACGGCGACGGTGCTCAACACGATGCCCACGCCGCGGCGTTCGCCGGCGCGGAGAATGTCCTCCAGGTTCCGCGCGAAATGGTCATAGACCGCCGCCATGCGCGGGTCGTCGGCCCGGACCTGGCGGTGGAGAAACATTTCCATGCCGCCCCACTCGCTCTTGTCCAGCGGCGGCTTCTCGATGCGGCGGCGGAGGGCGTCCAGCGCCTGCCCGACGCGCGTGGTCTTGAGGGCGAGCGTGGCGCTGATGAGGGGCAGCGGCGGCGCTTCGGAGCCGAACACGGTGCCCGCGCCGAACGGCCCGACCACCTCGTTGTTGCCCAGGTAAATGACCCACAGGTCGCCGCCGGCCCCGGCGCAGTCGCGGGCGATAGGCAGGACGACGTTGGAATTGATGGCGGTCATGGCGGCGTTGACCACTTCAAAATGGACGCCGGGATGGCGCAGGCTCAAAAGCGCCTGCAGCATCCGCGGCAGGCCGAACTGCGGCTGCGGGTCGCCGAAGGCCGCCGAGCCGCCGAAGACGAAAATCCGCACCGTGCCGGGCGGCTTGATTTGGGGAATGGAAAACGGATCCGGCAGACGCGCCATCTGCGGTCCGAAGAACCGCCAGCCGAACCGGTTGTTTTCAATAAAGGTTTTCCGGCCGTCGTGCGAGGAAGGCAACAGGAACGCCGTCGGGTAGCCAAACCCCGCCAGCCGCAGGATCAATTCGAGCAGCGCCAGACAAATGGCTGGCGCGCCCACCGCCGCGAGCAGCCGGAAGGCCCACAATTTCCAGCCGGCAACCGCCGGCGGAATCGCGGAGGCCGCGCGGCCCGGCGGGTTGGCCGCCGGGGACGGCGGCGCCTTGGGCTTCCGGCGTTTGTTCATGGCCGAGTCATAAGGCAAAACGACTTTCGGAGAAAGCCGTTTCGGGAAGTTCGGGGCGTTGAGCGGGTTTCAACGGCGTCTCCGGGAAACTAAATGTGGAAAGCGATCAGCGCCGCGCGTGCGGTTTTCCGCACCCTCGCGGGAAACTCCGGGCACAGGAGAACGCCCCGAATGCTCGCCGAACGCCGCCGGCAAAAACGCTGGGCGCGGGGCGCGTCCTGTCACACCCGAGGGCGGCTGCGCTCCCCAACGCCGGCTTTTGGATTCACCTTTCTGCAAAACGCAGGACCGTGACGGAATTGCCCGGAAACGTCCGGCGCAAAGCGTCGCCGTGGAAGTTGAAGGTCTCGGTCTCGGGCGAAACGCGCGTCGGCTGCGCCAGTGAATTCTCGTCCCACGGACTGTCCGACGTGAGGACGATGGCCCGGCCCGCGCCGGTCAGGTCTCGCGCCCCGCGCAGGTTAATTTCGGTGCGGACCGGAACACTGGCGGTGTTGACCACTTTCAGGATGATGTCGCCGGTCCGGCTGTCGTGCGCGGCGCTGGCGTAGAGGGCGTGCGTGGTCAGGCGCGGCTCGCGAATGTCGTGGATGAGTTTGCCGTCCAGCCAGCAGCGGATGCGGTCGCCCTGAAGCTGGACGCGGATGTCATACCACCGCCCGGTTTCGACGTGGCCGGACTTGCCGTCCCGGGTGCCGTCCAATTCCACGGCGTCCTGGGTGTTGTTCCAGCCGGCGATGTTCCACCAGTTCCGGTCCTGGTCGTTGCGGATGTGAAAGAGGACGAGGAACCCTTCGCGGCCGGCCAGTTTGCGGGCCTTGAGTTCCAAGGTGTAATCGGTCCAGGAATTGTCGCCGGCGAGGGCGCGGATGAACTCCCTTTGCGCCGTCTGCCGCAGCACGCCGTCCTGGACGCTCCATTGGGCGCCGGCGCCGAGCAATTTCCAGCCGCCGGCGTTTCGGCTGAAGTCGGAGGCGAACAAGACCTTGCCGTCGGGCGCGGTGACTTTGACGTCCTTGAACTCGGCGGCCGTGTTCCAAGTGCCCACGCCAATGCAGCCGCTGGCGGGTTTTTCCTTCACTTCGCCCGAATCCACCGCGATGGGGAGTGTCACGTCGCCGCGGTTGTTGCTGAACATCCGCTGGACGTGGTAGCTGGGCGAGCCATACCAGCGTGAACTGTCGAAGCTGATCAAGTCCGGATTCCACGCGCGGTGGTGAACGTTGACGAACAACGGCGCGTAACTGGCCATCTTCACAACGTCCGAATTGCGCTCCAGGCCGGTCATGAACGCGGCCTCGCCGACGGCCGCGCGGAGGTTGCCCTGGCCGGCCTTCTGGGTGACGGCGTATTCGCCGACAAAAATCTTCGGGCCGCGGCGGTCGTAGTGGTCGTATTGGCCGGCGCGCCGCATGAAGGCCCCGGGCGATTCGTAGTAATGCTCGTCCACGATGTCCGGTCTTGGATTTAGCGGGTGCGTGCCATCCATCAAACTGCTGGTGGCGATGAGTTTGATGCCCGGATAGTTCGCGCGGATGGCGTTGACCAACAGCGCCCAGCGCTGCCAGTAGGCCGGCCCGCCATTCTCGTTGCCGATTTCCATGTATTTCAAATGGAACGGCGCCGGGTGGCCGGCCTGGGCGCGGAGCGAACCCCAGACGGAATTGGTCGGGCCGTTGGCGTATTGAATGGCGTCGAGCGCGTCCTGGATCCACTGGCCCATCCGGCTCGACGGCACGACGCGGCCGTTCAGGGCCATGCCACAGTTGATGCCGAAGACCGGCTCGGCGCCGAGGTCTTCGCAGAGTTGAAGGTATTCGTAAAAGCCCAGGCCCTGGGTGGTGTTGTAGCCCCACGTGTTCCAGAGCGGCGTGCGCGCGTCAATGTCGCCAATCGTGGATTTCCAGTGATACATGTGCGCGATGTCGTCGCCTTCAATCCAGTTGCCGCCGGGAAAACGCATGAAGGACGGGTGCAGCGCGTCGAGCGCCTGGCACAGGTCCGCGCGCAGGCCGTGATTTTTCCAGGTCCGGTCCGGCATCAGCGACACCATGTCGAGACAGAGGACTCCATGACCCGCGCCGGAAATTTCCAGATGCGCCGTCGGGTCGCTGTCCGAAGCGGCGAGGTCGAGCGCGTGGTAACGCCAGTCGCTGGTCAGCCCGGAGATCTCCCCCCGGGCGAGCACCGCGCCCGCGGAACCGATGATCTTTACGGTGAGCGGGCCGCTAAAATTCTCCCCGCGCGCCGCGGCCTTGAAGGCATAGCCCTCACCCTGGACGATGTTCATGCCCCAATAACCGTCGTTCTCCAGGGTGAATCCGCCATGCACGTCCAGGCGCAGGTAGTGAAGGTTGAAGGTGTTGAGCGGGCGCGCGCCCTCGATCGTCATCGTGGTGTTGCCGCCGGGGGCGTTGGTCAGTGTCCAATGGTCCGGCTGCCCCGAATCCTCGAACGAGCGGTTGCGGACCAGTTCCGGATAAATGCCGCCGTCCGCGGAAAGATTGATGTCCTCGAAGAAAATGCCCCACAACATCGGCGACACGGCGTGGCCGGGCTTGGCGGCGTCCACTGTGATGGCGGCCTGGGCGAAGACCAGGTTGGTCAGCAGGCAACCTGCCGAAATCAACAGAACAGTTTTGATGAATTTCATAGAATGTGAGTTTTCAGTCGGAGCGGGTTTGACAAAAGCGCGGATCTTGTGACGGTTTATTCCTGCAAGCGAAAAAATTGCGCGCCGTCGGAGTCCGGCAGGATGACCTGCCACAAATTGCCGACGATTTGCGGCGCGGGCGACACGGGCGTCCAGGCGCCGGAAACCAGATTGGTGCGCGTCAGGAGGGTGCAGGCGGCGGCGGCCAGCGGCCACGACAGCGTCAGGTGGCCGGACGAGACGGCCGCGTCGGGCACGGGGACCACGAAGGTCAACGGCTGGTCCGGCCCCAGCGCCTGCGTGGCGGCGATTTCCCGGGGCGTCAGCGCGCCGTCGTAAATCCGGAACTCGTCGAGGGTCAGGTCGGGATACGGGTCCACGTTGTAAAGCGACCGGCCGACGTAGTTGAGCACGTCGGTGACGGAACTCATGGACGTGGTCACGGCATTGTTCAGCGCCGCCAGCGCGCCGTTGGTGTAAAGGGCCAGATACCTGGCCGGCGGATCATAGACCGCCACGAAGTGGAGGTTGGTGTGGTAGCTCAAGTCGCCGGCGCCGGCGGCGTTTTGTTCGCCGTCGTAGCCGGGATCGGCGGCGGTGATGGCTATGCGCCCGCCTTGAGGCGCGCAAAAAATATAGTCCTCGCCGGCGCCGCCGGCGTCCGTGTTGCCGAAACCGTAGAAGAAACAGTTCACCGGCAGTTGGTCCGGGAAAGTGACCCAGGACTCGATGGTCACCGCCGGGTAATTGCTGAGAATCCCGGCCGGCAGTTGGACGTATTGCCGGCTGCCCGAAGCCAGGGTCAGTTGGCCGTTGGCAAAAGTTCCGCCGTTCGGCAGAGCGCCGTTCCAGGCGGGGCCGCCCGCCGAATCGGCGACGCTCGCGCTTCCCGAAGGCTCGCTGAAGCTGTAACGGTGAACCATCGAGAGCGGCTGGCCGACGACCTGCACGGATTGCGTGGCGTCCAGGCCCAGGCTGCCGTAGGTGGCGGTGATGACGGTGACGCCCGGACCGACTCCGGTGACCTTGCCGCCGGCATCTACCGCCGCCACACCCGGGTCCGCCGACGACCAGGCGATGGCATGGCTGGCATTGGTGGCCAAGTTGACCGGGCTGGCCGAGCCGGTTTTCCAGCCCCACAACGTTGCCGGCGCGCTTTGGCCGGTGTTGATCGGCGACGGAATCTGGAGTTGGAGGTTGGTGAAGGTGTTCAGGCCGCCGGTCGCCAGCCGCAGCACAGAAAGTGAATAGGCCGGCAGCGTCAGGGAGAAATTCGTTCCGGCGTTGCTGATTGCGTTGGTGACCGGGAAAACGCTTGTCGGGTCGGCCAGGGAATTTTCGTCCGCCGGATTGCCCGTCAGTTGGATGAGCGCAGCGGCGGGCGCAACCGAGTTGACGCCGTTGATCTGGAACGTCGTGGCCACCGGCTGGCCGTAGGGATTGACGGCCTTGACGATAACGTCGCCGCCGGATCTCGCGTAGCTGGAGGAGACAAACAGTCCGGCGGGATTCGGGTAGGTGACATCATGCACCAACTGACCATCAAGGTAGCACTGGATGCGCGGGCCGGTCAGGACGATGCGGATGTCATACCATTGATTGGTCCGGATGGGAATGTCGGAGGTGACCTGGCTGCCGACGAGGGATTTGCCGCCGTTGACCATTTGTTCGATGCCGTCCAGCGTGTTGTTCCAGCCGCCGATGTTCCACCAGGTCCAATGGTTGTCGTCCAGCCAGTTGAACAAGATCAGGAACCCCTCGTTGCCGCCGACCTTGCGCGCCTGGAGGGTGAGGGTGTAGTTGCTCCAGTTGGTGTCGCCCGTCGTCGAGCGACAATCGGTGGTGATGGCGGTTTGCTGATAGAGTCCGCCGCCGGCGCTCCACGCGCCGTTATAGACGCGCCAGCCCGGCGCGTCGGAGGTGAAATCGCTCTGGTAAAGGGTCACGCCGTTGCTGGTGACGACGATGTTGGTGTATTGAACCGACGTGTTCCACGACCCCAGCCCGACGGCGCCGTGGGGCGTCGGCGCCACGTTGGAAGAAAACGTCACGTCCGTCGGCAGTCCCATGTCGCCGCGGTTCAGCGAAAACATTTGCTGGACGTAATACGACGGCGTGCCATAAACCTGCGTGCCGTTGAAGTAAATCAAGTCGGGGTTCCAATCCTTGTTGTTCAGGTTGGCAAACAGCGGCGCGTAGGAGGCCATTTCCACCACGTCGGAATTGCGTTCCAACCCGGTCATGAACGCCGCTTCGCCCAGGGCGCCGGTCAGGTCGCCGTTGCCGACGCCGGCGGTGGCGGCGTATTCCCCGACGAACACCTTCGGACCGGTGCGGCTGGCATTGTCGAACAGTCCGGCGTTCTGCTCGAACCACGCCGGCGAGTTGTAGAAATGCTCGTCCATGATTTCCACCGGGCGCGAGCCGGGAATGCCGCCCCAATTGTCGGCGATGAGGCGCATGTCCGGGTAATTGGACTTGATGGCGTCGTAGAACATGGCGTAGTTGGCGTTGTAGGCCGCGCCGCCGTTTTCGTTGCCGATCTCCACGTAGCGCAAATGGAACGGCGCGGGATGGCCGTCGGCGGCGCGTTGCGCGCCCCAATAGGTGTTGGTGTCGCCGTTGGCAAACTGGATGGCGTCCAAGGCCTCCTGCACCCAGGGACCGAGCTGGCTCGTGGGGACCGCGTTTTGATGCACGTCCATCCCGACGTTGATGCAAAACAGCGGCGTCGCCCCGAGGTCCTCGCACATTTGCAGATACTCCTCGTAGCCCAGGCCGTTGCCGACCATGTAACCCCAGATGTTCGCCCGCTCGGTGCGGTTGGCCGGATCGCCGACGGTCGGCTCCCAATGATACGCGTTGGAAAGGCTCATGCCGTCCACCCAACTGCCGCCGGGAAACCGCACGAACGACGGGCGCAGATTGTCCAGCATGTCCGCCAAATCGGGCCGCAGCCCGTTGGTCCGGCCATGAAACGTCGCCGCCGGAAACAGCGAGACAAAATCCAGATACACCGTGCCGGCCTGCAAAAGGCGCAACGCCAGCCGCGCCGACGGGTCCGTCGCGTCGGGAACCAGCGGCACCGCGAAGTGTTGCCAGCCGGCGGTCAGCCCTGTGGCGTTCGTTTGGGCATACGTGACTCCGTTGGTTCCTTCCAACGACACCCGGAGGGCGCCGCCGAACCCGCTCGCGGCGCGCGCGTAGAAACCGAGGTTGTAGGTCGCGCCGGCGGTCAGTGGGATTCCCCAGTAGCCGCCGTTGGCCGCGCCGACGGCGCCCACGCCCCCGGTCATGGTCAGCTTCAAACACTGCGGATTGGCCGCGCTCAACGGCAGCGAAGTGTCCAGGCTCATTTGCCCCGCCGCCGAGCCGCTCGTCACCAGTGTCCAGTAAGGTATCGAGTTCGTGGAGGCTTCAAACGACCGGTTCCGCAGGAGTTCCGCGTAAAGACCGCCGTCGCCGGCGCTGTTGATCTCCTCGAAAAAAATACCGAACAGGTTGGTGCTGATCGCCGCGCCCGGCTGGTCGGCGTGAATGGTGACGTCGGCCTGGTTCGATTGGGCGCGCAGGGTCAACGCCGCGCTGATCCCGATCCACAGGATCAGCATCCGGTCGAGGGACCAGGCGTAGTGTTTTCGGCTTTTCATGGCAGGCGTCTTTTCAGGATTGCCCAAACCCGCGCCGCGCGGCAACGCCAGTTTGCGCAAATGACTCGCCATTTTACGAAATGAAACCGCCAAATTCCGAAGGCGGGAAACCGGCGCCCTTTCGCGAGGCGGCGCGAACGGGAAGGGGATGACGCCGCTGCCGTGGGGTCGCCGGACCGCCCGCCGCACGCAACTCCGCGCGGCTACTTGACGCGCATCGCCGGGGCGCCGAGGGTTCGCGGAATTACCAAGCTGGGGTCTTTCACCCGTGCGTTTGCGGTTTTCACCCACTTATACAACCGCGCCGTTCCCGCTTAGGGTTTCGTCAAACTTGCAGGATGGCCGGATGAAAACGGAATTGATGGCCGATGCTTACGCGCTCTCGCCGATGCAGGAGGGCATGTTGTTCCACAACCTCTCCGCGCGCGAGCCGGGCGTGGACGTCGAGCAGATTTTCTGCACGCTCCGCGAAGACCTGGATCCCGCGGCGTTCCGGCGCGCCTGGCGGCGGGTGATGGAGCGCCACGCCATTTTGCGGACCAGCTTCCACTGGCGGGACCTGGCCGAGCCGCGGCAAATGGTCCATCCCGGCGCGGAACTGGAGTTTTCTCAGGAAGACTGGCGGAGCCGTTCCGAGGCGGAACGCAACCGGCTTTTTGAGGAGCGCCTGGAAGCCGAGCGCCGACGCGGGTTCGATTTGACGCGCGCGCCGCTCCTGCGCGTCGCCCTCTACCACACCGGCGAAAAGGAGTGGCGATTCCTCTGGACGTTTCATCATCTGCTCCTCGACGGCCGCGCCGTGGTCGTGCTGCTCAACGAGCTTTTCGCCTTCTGCGAAGCCTTCACGCGCGGCGAGGAGTTGGAACTGCCGCCGCCGCGGCCTTTCCGTGATTTCATTGACGGGCTGCAGGGGCGGGATGCGGACATGGCGGAAAACTTCTGGCGCGCCGCGTTGAGGAATTTCCGCGCGCCGACCCCGCTGGTCGTCGCCCGCGAGGCGGCGGTCGCAACCGGAACCCGCCGCGGCGAACAGCGCGTTCGCCTGTCCAGGACCGCGACGGCCGCCCTCAAGTCCATCGCCGGGGAAAACGGACTCACCTTGAACACGTTTTTGCAGGGCGCATGGGCCCTGCTCCTGAGCCGCTACAGCGGCGAAGATGACGTGGTGTTCGGCGCGGTGCGCGCAGGCCGCCATGCGACCGTGGCGGGCGCGGAATCCATCGTCGGGCTCCTGATCAACACCGTGCCGGTGCGGTTCCGCGTGCCCCCCAACCAGGCACTGCTGCCGTGGCTGGCGGGATTGAGAAACACGTGGATCGCCCTGCGCGAGTTTGAACACACGCCGCTGGTGAAGATTCAAGGGTGGAGCGACGTGCCGCGCGGTCGGCCGCTGTTTGAGAGCCTGTTCAATTTTCAGAACCCGTCCTGGGACGCCGCGTTGCGCGCTCAGAGCGGCCAGTGGGCGCAGCGTGAGTTCGGCATTTGCAGCCAGTCCAATTATCCGCTCGTCGTGGACGCCTGCGGGGGCGAGACGGTGACGATCAACATGCTTTACCATCGCGCGCGCTACGAGGACGCGGCCATCACCCGGATGCTTGGACATCTCAAAACGTTGCTCGAAGGCATGGCGGCGGATCCCGGAGCGGCGCTTTGCGCCCTGCCACTGCTGACCGAACCGGAGCGCAGACAAATCCTCGTGGAATGGAACAACACCGAAACGGAGTTTCCAAAAAACAAGCGCGTCCACGAACTGTTCGAGGAGCAGGTCCGGCGAACGCCGGACGCGCCCGCCGTCGCCGACGGCAAAAAGCAGTGGAGTTACGCCCAATTGAACGCCCGCGCCGACTTGCTGGCGGCGGAATTGCGCAGCCTGGGCGTCGGACCGGACGTTTGCGCGGGGGTGTGCCTGGAACGCTCGGCGGAAATGGTCGCCGCCAAGCTCGCGGTCTGGAAGGCCGGGGGTGCCTACGTGCCCCTGGACCCGGCCTATCCGCGCGAACGACTGGCCTTCATGCTTGAAGACGCGAAAATGCCCGTGCTGCTGACGCAAAGGTCGCTGCGCGACCGGCTCCAAATCGGGAGTTCAAATTTGAAACTATTGTCCGTGGATGGCGCGGATTGCGCATCGGGCGCGAGAACGAAAGACGAGGAAGACCAGACCTCGCGCCTCACGCTTCACGCTTCAACTGCCAACCGCCAACTCCCAACTCCCAACTCCAAGAATTTGGCCTATGTCATTTACACGTCCGGCTCCACCGGCGCGCCCAAGGGCGTGGAGATTGAGCACGCCAGTCTGGTCAACCTCATCATGTGGCACCAGCGGACCTACCGGGTGACGCCCGCCGACCGCGCGGCGCAAACCGCCACGCCGGCGTTCGACGCGTCGGTCTGGGAATTGTGGCCCTACCTGACCTGCGGCGCGAGCATCCACATTCCCGACGAAGAGACGCGCGTCTCGGCGGGAAAACTGCTGCGGTGGCTGACGGAGACCCGCATCACGCTGGCGTTTGTGCCCACGCCGATCGCCGAGGCCCTGCTGCAGGAACCGTGGCCGGAGGATTGCGCGTTGCGGGCGCTGCTCACCGGCGGCGACAAGCTGCGCCGCACGCCGGGAGAAAATCTTCCATGCCCGTTGATCAATCATTATGGGCCAACCGAAAACACGGTCGTCACGACGTGGACTCCGGTTCCCCCAGCGGAAACGGAGACCCAGCCGCCACCCATCGGCCGGCCCATCGCCAACACCCAGGTTTTCATCCTCGACAAGAATCTTCAGCCCGTGCCCATTGGCGTTCCCGGAGAATTGCACGTCGGCGGAGCGGGTCTGGCGCGCGGCTATCATCATCATCCCAAACTCACGGCGGAAAAATTCATGCCCGGTCCGTTCCGCGCCACTCCGGGAGCGCGCCTTTACAAGACCGGCGACCTCGCCCGCTGGCGGCCGGATGGCCGGATCGAATTTCTCGGCCGGCTGGACAACCAGGTCAAAATCCGCGGCCAGCGCGTTGAACTGGGCGAAATTGAAACGGCGCTTGGCCGCCATCCCGACGTGCGTGAAGCCGTCGTCGTCGCGGGCGAAAATGCCAAAGGCGAAAATTGCCTGGCGGCCTACGTCGTTCCGAAAGGCGGCGCCGGTCTGCAGGCCGGGGTCCTGCGCAAATTCCTGAAGCAAAAGCTGCCCGAGGCGATGGTGCCGGCGGCGTTCTCGCTGCTCGACGCCCTGCCGCTCACGCCCAACGGCAAGGTGGACCACAAGGCCCTGCCGCCACCGGACTTCCGGGGCGATTCCGAGAAACCGATCGTCTCCCCGCGCACGGCCATCGAGGAAAAGCTCGCCGGAATCTGGCGCGAAGTGCTCGGCGTGGAGCGCCTCGGCGTGCATGACAATTTCTTCGAACTCGGCGGCCACTCGCTGACCGCCACGCAGGTCGTCTCGCGGCTGCCCGGGGCGTTTCAAACCGAATTGCGGCTGCAGGATTTGTTTGACGCGCCGACGGTGGCGGAGTTGGCGGAAAAAATTGACGCGGCGCGGCAGACCGCGTCCTCGCCCGGCCCGGCATCCGCCCACCCTGAAGGCGGCGGCGAAATGGCTCTCTCCTTCGCCCAGGAGCGGCTCTGGTTCATGGAGCAACTGGAGCCGGGGCGACCGTTCAACAACATTCCCACCGCCCTGCGGATCGAAGGCGCACCGGACATCGGTGCCTTGGAGCGGTCGGTTGAGGAAATTGTCCGCCGCCACCTGCCGTTGCGGTGCGCCTTCGACAAGGTCGGCGGCCGGCCCGTTGCCGTGGTGGCGCCGGCGCATTCGATAAGAATCCCGGTCGTTGATTTGAGTTTCCTGCCGCCGGCGGAACGGGAACGGGAAGCGGCGCGGTTGATGTCGGACGAAGCGCGGCAGCCGTTTGATCTGGCGCAAAGTCCGCTGTTGCGGGCCAAATTGATCCGGCTGGATCGCCAGGCGCATCTGCTGCTGTTCACGGCGCATCACCTGGTTTGCGACGGCTGGTCCATGGGGATTTTTTACGGCGAACTGGCCGCGATTTATGAGGCCTTCTCCCGAGGCCGGCCTTCTCCGCTACCGGAACTGCAGACCGACTACGCCGGTTTCGTCCGCGCGCAACGGGCGCGGCTGCAAGGCGGCTTTTTGGAAGACCAACTCGGTTTCTGGACACGACAGCTCGCCGGGGCGACCACGACGCTCGAACTGCCGACGGACCGGCCGCGGCCGGCCACGCAGTCTTACCGCGGCGCCACAAAGCACTTTGTCTTTCCACTCCGTCTGGCCGCAGCCCTCAATGCCCTGGCGCAGCGGGAAGCGGCCACCCCGTTCATGCTGCTGCTGGCGGCGTTGCAGACGCTGCTGCACCGGTACACGGGACAGGAAGACATTCTGGTCGGTTCGCCGGTGGCCGGGCGGACGACGGTGGAGACGGAGCGGTTGATCGGCTTGTTCCTGAACACGCTCGTGTTGCGCGGCGATTTGTCCGGCGATCCGACGTTCCGCGAACTGCTTCAGCGCGTCCGCGAGACCTGCCTTGAGGCCCACGCGCACCAGGAACTGCCGTTTGAAAAGCTCGTGGACGCGATGCAACCGGCCCGTGATTTGAGCCGCTCGCCGCTGTTCCAGGTGCTGTTTGTCCTGCAGAACGAACCGCTGCGCCCGCTCGAATTGGCCGGACTCAAGCTCACCCCGCTCCGCGTTCACAGCGGCACGGCCAAATTTGACCTCATGTTTTCGCTCGAGGGAAGCGCCGCGGGTCTGGGCGGGTTCATCGAATACAACGCGGATTTGTTTGACGCGGAAACCATCACCCGCCTGGTCGGCCATTACCAGATGCTGCTGGGGCTTGTTGCCGTGGACGCGGAGCAGCGCCTTTCGCAACTGCCGCTGCTGACGGAACCGGAGCGAAAGCAAATTTTCGCGGAATGGAACGCAACGCACGCGGAGTTTCCGCGGGACAAGTGCGTCCACCAGCTCGTCGAGGAGCAGGTGGAACGCAACGCCGGACGCCGCGGCCGTGGTTTTTGAGGACATGGAACTGACCTGTGGCGAGCTGAACGAGGCCGCGAATCAGGTGGCGCGCCGCCTCCAGGCGGTCGGCGTGAAGCCGGACACGCGCGTCGGCCTTTGTGTCCATCGCTCGCTGGAAATGGTGGCCGGTCTCCTCGGCATTCTCAAGGCGGGCGGCGCCTATGTGCCGCTCGACCCGGCGTATCCGCGCGAGTGGCTTGACTTCATGCTCAAGGATTCGCGCGCCGCGGTGTTGCTGACCCAGGCAACGTTGCGCGACCGTTTTAAACCTCAAGTCCCCGGTTTGAAGTTGCTTTGCGTGGACGGCGCGGGCCACGCCTCACGCGCCGCGCATCCCGGCTCCGCCCCCAGACGCCAGTCGCCAGAACCCAAGCCCGACAACCTGGCCTATGTCCTCTACACCTCCGGCTCCACCGGGACGCCGAATGGCGTCATGGTTCCACACCGCAACGTGGTCAATTTCCTCACCGGCACGGACCGCGTGCTGGGCAAAAGGTCGGGAGTGTGGCTGGCGGTGACGAGCATTTCGCTCGACATCTCCGTGCTGGAACTCTTCTGGACGCTCGCGCGCGGATTCCAGGTGGTTATCCAGCCTGATGACGATCGCGCCGCAACCGCCATCCACGGCGGCCGCCGGCCAACCGATGGCCAGTGGCGTTCCCTGCCGGAACAAATCCTCCGGCACGGCGTCACACACTGCAGTGCACTCCCTCCTTGGCGAGAACCCTGGTTCTCGCGCCGGAATCGCAGGAGGCCGTGCGAAGGCTCGACACCCTGGTGTTGGGCGGGGAGGCGCTGCCCATTTCCCCGGCCCAGTCGTTGCGCCGTATCGTGCGCGGCAACGGCTTCCCCCGCCCCGGTTCAAGCCGATTTTACAGAACGCGAAATGCGGAGTATTTTTTCCTATTGTGCCAAGGTCATGACGCCGCCAATTCCATTTAGCCCGCCGCCGCGAACTATGGAACCAACCGACGGCGAAGTTCACGTGTTTTGCGCCTGGCTTGACCTGCCGGCGTCGCGGCTGGAGCAACTTGCGGAAACGTTGTCCGGAGACGAGCGCGCCCGCGCCGGGCGATTTGCCTTTGCGCGTGACCGGGACCGCTTTCTGGCCGGACGGGGCCTGTTGCGGGAAATCCTGGGCCGGTTGCTGCGCGTCGAGCCGGCGCAACTGGTTTTTGCGTACGGCGACCATGGAAAGCCGCGCCTGGCCGGGCCGGTCGCCGGACGGTTCATGCATTTCAACCTGGCCCACTCCGGCGCGCTCGGGGTGTACGCCGTGTCGGCCAGACACGAGGTGGGCGTTGACGTGGAGCGCCTCCGGCCGGTCGCGGAGGCCGGGCGGATCGTGGCCAACTACTTCTCCGAAGGCGAACGCAAATACTGGCTTTCACTCGCCGAACGCGAGAGAACGGAGTTTTTTTTCAGTTGTTGGACGCGAAAGGAGGCGCTGCTGAAAGCCACCGGCGACGGCATTGGCGAATCCTTGAACCAGCTTGACGTTCGCTCCGCATCCGGCGGGCCTCCGCAGTTCTTCCATTTTGCCGGCGGGCCGCATGCCGCCAGACGATGGGTGTTGCACTCATGCTCTCCGGCCGTGGATTACCTCGGCGCCATCGCGGTGGAAGGCGGTCCCGCCACCGCCGTCTGGTGGCGTTGGGCCTCGTCGCGCCAGCCAAACACTTGAAGCAGCCACCTTATTTTCCGGCCGTTCGCCCAATCTTGATCGCGCCGTGTCACTCCAGGCCCCGCTCGGTCAAATCACCCTCATCCAGGCCGAGGTAATGGCCGAGTTCGTGCAGGAGGGTGGTGCGGACCTCGTCGCGAAACACCTCCTCGTCGCCTTCGGCCAGGTCCCAAAGGTTCTCCAAAAAGAGGATGATCTGCGGCGGCATCGGCACGGAGCCTTCGCCGGCAAAATCCGGACCGACAAACAGCCCCAGCGTGTCGGGCTCGATGCCGTCGGCCCGCAAGCCGGCATTGGGCGCGCGCTCGAAGGTGACCGGCAGGTCGCGCGCCCGGTCGCGCACCGGCTCCGGCAGTTCGGCCAGCGTCGCCTCCAGTTCGTCGGCGGCCAGCGCGGTCAGTTTTTTCCAGTTCAGATTCATGTCCCAGCGACTGGGTTTTGAGATGCTTCACCACCCGCCGAAAAAGTTTTTCGGCCATTTGGGCCGGTCGCTCCCGATTGGCATGGGGCAGACCGTCGCGGCTGGGCGCGGTGGCTCCGTGAATCGTCGAGAGCGGTCCCGAACGCAGCCCGAACTAGTCGCACAAGTCATTCAATCCGATGCAATGGCTCAGTTGCGCGTTCAACAGACTCACCACGTGGCTTCACGGGTTAAACGCGCGGGACTTATCCGCCGCGCGCGTCTCCCGCGCAACCTCGGAGGCTTCATGCTCTGGAATGAGATTGCAAATCTGGCGCGAGACGTTAAACCGCCGCGTGTTGGTTTGATTCTTTTTCTTTTCATGCCTGCCTTGTGGCAGGTTCAAGGCGTCCAGCCAACACTTTTTTCAATTTCCTGCGGGATGGGTGTGGAATGGCTGCAACCAGTGTAACCAGACTGTCGTTGAGGGCGGAGGTGACGCATGGAAATGGACCCCATAATTCGGACCAGTGTCCAAGTTGGACTCTTCGGGTTCTGCTGAACGTGAGACAACTGCGGAACCATGAGCAAAACCAATCGGAACAGACACACCGGTGCCTGTAAAGCCAAAGTCGGACAGGAAAATTCCCAGGACTTGACGGAACTTTTTTGACTGGAAACCGGCTGATCCCGTCTATGCTGGCGCGGGATGAAGATTCCCTGGCAGACCTACCTGTCCGAACTGATCGGCACCGCGTTGCTCATCGGCATCGGGGTGTCTTTTGTGATCCTGGATTTCGGAGCGGGCAGTCCGGTCGCGGCCCTGCTGCCCGACGCCGGGTGGCGCCGGTTGATAACGGGTTTCTTGTTCGGCGCGACCGGCGCGCTCATCGCATGGTCGCCGGTTGGCAAAATCAGCGGCGCCCACGTCAATCCGGTCGTCACCCTCGCCTTCAACCTCAAGGGCAGGCTCTCGTGCCGGGACACGTGCGGTTACGTTCTGGCGCAGTTCGCGGGCGCCATTGTCGGGTCGGTTCCGCTGTTGCTCTGGGGGCAGTCCGGTCGCAGCATCAACTTTGGCGCCACAACGCCGGGGATCGGCCACCCGGTTTGGGCGGCGCTCCTGGGAGAAATTCTTACGACGATTGGCTTGGTTGTCGGACTCTTCGTCTTCCTCGGCCACAGGAAACTTCGGCCTTACACGCCGCTGCTCTTTCCCTTTCTCTACGCAGTCATGGTTTATCTGGAAGTGCCGGTTTCGGGCACCAGCACCAATCCGGCGCGCAGCCTCGGGCCGTCGGTCATTTCGGGGGTCTGGTCCGGCTGGTGGATCTACTTTGTTGGACCGCTCGCCGGCATGTTCATCAGCGTGGGCATCCACGGATTCAGTTGGCTGAAACGGTTTGAAGTCGGCGTCGCCAAGATCTATCATTTCGAGCACGACCGATATGGAATTTTCAGGTCAAACCGGTTTGGGAAAACGGAGGAAACGAAGGATGGATGATTCATGGCGGACGACACCTTCAAAGAGTTTGTGCTGGACCAGTTGAGCGCGTTGCCGGACGTGCGGGCGCGAGCGATGTTCGGCGCCCACGGGCTTTATCAAGGCGAGCATTTCTTTGCCATTGTGGACGAGGGCCGGCTGTTTTTTAAGACGGACTCACAATCGCAAGCAGACTACACGTCGCGCGGCATGGGCGCATTCACCTACGCATCCAAGGGCAAGGCCCTGACGATGGCTTACCACGAGGTGCCGCCGGACGTTTTGGAGCATGCGCCGGAGCTGGTCGCCTGGGCGCGGCGGGCCATCGAAACGGCGGCGCGTCAGAAGCGCCGCCGTGCAGAAACCCAACTCCCGGAATGCGGGGAACCACCCCGGAAAAAGTCGTCGCAACGGAAACGGGCGCAACCAACCCCATAGTATCTCAAAACTGGATTGTGCCTATGCACATGACTCAACCTGGCTCAATCGGACCCAACCCATTGTGGTTTGGCTTGACGTAACTTGCCAAGGTGTTGTGGTTGGTTGAGTCATGTGCATAGCCCTAAACTGGATTGTCAAAATCTTGGATGCGACACCGACATTGAACTTCCGCTTCTTGCTCACCTGACTTTTTTCAGGCGACATTGAGGAATTGGCCCGAATCCGGAGGATTGATGGTCAACTGCACGGCGCTCTGGGATACGGTGATGTTGGTCACCGCCACGTTGCCGGCGGCGTCGGTCACCGTCACCGTCAACGTGCTGGCGCCGCTGCTCAAGGGCAGGTTCTCGGCCCAGATATGTCCGTCGCGTTCCACCACAGCGTCCAATATATTCGTATTTCCGCCGCCGTCCACCATTTGCGCGGTGATGCTGGCGGTGAAATCGCTCACCCAGCCCCGCCAGGTGAAACTGTCGCCGCTGATCTGCGCTTCGTTTTGCGGCCAGT
>JAGWMQ010000137.1 GCA_028873125.1 Verrucomicrobiota bacterium
GAAGGGACGAACGGGAATGCCATGAACATCCAACCAATGCCTGAGGGGCAGGTCCTCGCCCCAGAGAATCACCTCCGCGCTCACCTTCGGCATCTCCGCCGGGTCCGCGACGTAAAATGTTGCGTTTCCTCCGGCCGCCGCCGCCCCCCTTTCGAAGGTCGCCACCAACCGATATTCTCCGCCGGGCCAATCCGCCGACACTTCCTCGGCGAACACAGGCAGAGCCAGTGGTGGAGGAGGGTGACGGTCAGAGCCTGCAATTTTGACGTCAATCTTGCGCCGCAGGACCCGGCGTGCGCCCGGTCCGAACACTTCCAGTTGCGCGGGATAAACCCCCGCTTTTAGCATGTCCTCATTTGCCAGCACGGCCTGCAATTTTACCGGCTGTCCCCGATACAGGTTGACCGGTTCGGCAAACAGGCACCAACGCAGCGGAGCCAGGCCGTCGAAAATCGCGTCCACCGTGCCCGGCTTCAATTCGCGGAACGCCGTCGTCAATCCCTCCCCCGTGTAACCCTGATCCGACGTGCCGGTGAGATCGTATCCGATGAAACAGGGGTTGGATCGGAGCGCATTGATGCCCACGAGCCGTTGTCCCGCCATCGAGGCCAGACATTGTTCAAAGTAATCCTCCGGCCGCCCAAAGCAATCCGCCATCTTCCAGCGCTTCCAATCCGCCAGAAATTGGTCCAGGGCGCGCCGGTAAAACCGGCACTCGCCGCAATCGCCTTTGCCGCGCTGTTCATATTCCCGGACAACGCGCACCAAGTTCACCGCGCTGGCGACGCCATACTCTGACAGAAAGACTCGTTTGTGTCTGGTGTTTTGGCCAAACGTGCGAAGCAGATGAATGGCGTCCGCCCGATGCGGAACCTGGGGATAGAGGTGGGCATCGCCTGTTCCCTCGCAGGAGGGATAGATCAACGGTTCTTTCTCTTTCGGAGGAGCATCCTGGCCTTCATCGCCGAGCAGGCATTCCCATCCTGTCGAACCTGGATTGCAAACGGACCCAATCTTGAGAACCCGGTCGAATCGCCCGCTGCTCAGGAAGACGAGGCGACTGACGTCGAGTGAACGGACCAGGGCCAGGGATTTGACGGCGTGCCGGAATTGCGGGCCGTCGCCGGTCTCGTTCAGCAGGCCCCAGGCCACCACGCTTGGATGATTCCGATCGCGTCGGATCATCCCGGCGGTGGAGCGGTCAAACCGCCCGGCCATCTTGGGCGAGTCTTCGAAGCCCTGGCTCGCAAACGATTCTTCATAAACCATCAAGCCAATCTCGTCGCACAGGTCCAACTGGACCCGCGTCGGCAATCCGTAGAACCGGATGGCGTTGAAGCCCATCGCCTTGGAGTTGACCAGATCGCGGCGAAACCAGTCCGGATCAAAGGGCACGTGGATGCCGATCGGCGCCATGTCGCCCGAGACCGAACTCTTCCAAAAGATGCGGCGGCCGTTCAGGTGAAAATAGCCGTTCTTCAGCCGAAGTTCTCTGAAGCCGCATCGGGTCGAGTGTTCATCACAAAACTCCGAATGCCCGACTGTCGCCCTGGCCGAAATCCGGTAGAGAAACGGGTCGCCGATTTCCCAAAGGCGCGGATTTTCCAATCTCAACTGCTTCTCGACCCGGGTGTCGCCGGCGTCAAAGGAGGTTGAAAAGGAGCCGCCAGCGAGCGTCCTTCCGGTGGTCGCCGGGGCCACGCTGATTTCAAGGCTCCCGTTTACGCTCCGGGCCAGGGTGTTCCGGACGTTTACTTGAACCTTCAGGAGTCCCGTGGTCGGATCCGCGCGGACAAACAGGTCCTCGACGCGCACGGCCGGTGTCACCAGCAATTCAACCGAATCCTCGATGCCTCCGTGATCATAATCGCAGCCGCATGAAAACTGGGTGGTCTGATTGCGATGAGGTATTTCGCTCAACTTGATTCCGTCAATCGGCTCGTTCCCGGGGTTGAGAACGCGCACCGCCACCAGATTGTGTTCCGTCGGACGGATGGCCGACGTGGCGTCGAGGGTGAACGGGATTTCGCTGCCTTCGTGGCCGCCGACGTAAACGCCGTTGACCCAGACGTCCGCCAGATAATTCACGGCCCAGAATCGCAGCAGACAGCGCCCCTGCAAATCCGGATTGCGCGGCGCCCGAAATTCGCGCCAATACCAGACGACGCCGTGATAGTCCGGAAAGACTTCCTGGATCACCCCCGGCACGCGGGTGGGTTTGGCGCCGGGACGCGGAGCTTTCCACCACTCTTGCGCGCGCCCGGCGTTGTCGGGGTCGGTTGCCACCAGCCAGTCGGCGCCGTCCAGCGCAAGCCGGGTCCCGCACATTGATGAGATCTCCGACCCGGTTGCTCTTTTGATTGGGGCCAACCGCAAGCTTTCTGCCTGGCTTGACTGGCTCGGAGCGGAACATCCTCCAGCCAGGGCGGCAACGGACAATCCCGCCGCACGCAGCCAATCTCTCCGAGTCAAAGCGTCAGGTTTCATACTCGCAATTCCGATCTTGAGCCTAAGAGCGCGTTGAATTACAGAAACACTTCAATCTGCCAACGCCTGGCCGCCTCGTGGCGATTTTTTTCACGGCCTCGTTTCGCCAATCTCGAACGTCCGGCACACTCGGGCCTGAACCGGTGTCACACAGATACCGGTTGTGGCGCGCCGTTGATGCATTGAAGCATGTCACACAACACCTCATGCGGCGCTTGTGTGGCGTCGATGCGATGAACGGTCTCTTTGCCGTAGTAATCAAGCAGGGGTTGGGTGTCGCGCTCGTAGATTCTCAATCGGGCGGCGATGACCTCCAACCTGGCATCATCCAGCCGGTTGTCACGCAACGCGCGCCGCTGGACCCGGGCAACCAGTTGCTGCATGTCCGGACAATGGAGATAAAGAATGGCTTTGACGTCCAAGGTGCCTTCCAACATCTGAGCCTGCCGGATGGATCGGGGAATGCCATCCAACACCAAGGTGTCTGTCTCCGGGCAAAAATGTCCCGACTGGGTCGCGGCGCCGATGTGCTGGCGCCAGAGTTCCACGGTTTGCTCATCGGGCACCAGCCTGCCCCGACTCGAGTATTCCAGAAATCGGCGGCCAATCGGGCTGGCCGGCGCCAGGCTGCGAAAAACGTCGCCGCAGGAACAATGGAAAAAATGGGGAATCGCCCCCAGAATTTTCCCCTGCGTGCCCTTCCCCGCGCCGGGCGCGCCCAGTAGCAAAATGGTGCGGTATCTCATCGGTTAGCTTAGTGGCGAAACTGCTGTTTCGGATTCGAACATCTGTTGGCAAGGTTAGCCGGCAGGAGGGGTGGCCACTTCCGAATTTCGCCGGATTCACTGCGTTTTTTGGGAAATTCAGCCCTGCCTTTCCGGCCGCCGGCTCCGCGCGAACATCCGGCGGGCAAACGACAGAATGATGCGGACGCGCCGTTCCACGCCGGAATTGAAAATAAGTGAAAAATTGCCGGAAAACGTAGGCGTCACCGCAAGTCTTATCTGTAAAATTATGCGGTGTGTTTGATGCCGCTCGAACAGTGGAGGTTTGAGCCGCGCCTCCAAGCCGGCCCGACTCCGGGCCAGTCGGGCGGGCGCGGGCTGCCAAAGGATCAGGAGTGCGGCGGCGGGCGCATCAAGATCGGTGGCCGGGAACATGAAAATTTTAAGAAATTATATTGACGGTCGGTGGCTGGATTCCTCCACAGCCAAAAAGAAAATCAACCACAACCCGGCCGACCGGAGAGAGACCGTCAGCAAAGCCCCGGTTTCGGCGGTGGAAGATGCGGAGCAGGCGCTCCAGGCGGCCAGCCGTGCGTTCGCCGGCTGGTCACACACTCCGATGCCGCAACGGTCGGCCCTGCTCCGAAACGTGGTGCGGCTCATGGAAGAACGGGAGGAGTGCTTCGTGGAGATGATCACGCTGGAGAATGGGAAGACCCTGCGCGAATCACGGACCGAGTTTCGGGCGGCGATCAATGAAGCCGAATACCAGATCGCCCAAGGGCGTCTGTTGGGAGGCGACCACCTGTCCTCCGAGCGCCGGGGGACATTGTGTTATTTGGCCCGGCGTCCGCTGGGGGTGGCGACGCTGATCACCCCTTGGAATTTTCCATTGAACGTCGCTTGCCGGAAAATGTTCCCGGCGTTGGTCGCCGGGAACTGTTGCGTGTTGAAACCCTCCGATCTGACTCCGGCAACCGGCGCCCTGCTTTGTGAGCTGATGGACCACGTGGGTTTTCCGCATGGAGTGATAAATCTGGTCATGGGCCAGGGTTCGGTCATCGGGGATGTCCTGGTCACTCATCCATCGGTGAAAGCGGTTTCGTTCACCGGCTCGACCGAGGTGGGCTTGGGCATCGCCCGGCGCACCGCCGGAAGAGACGTGCAGGTTCAGTTGGAAATGGGGGGCAAGAATCCGTTGGTCGTCCTGGCGGACGCCAACATGAATGAGGCCATCGCCGCCGCGATCATCGGCGGGTTCAGTTGCAGCGGCCAGTGGTGCACCTCCACGAGCCGGGTGATTGTGGAACAAAGCATTTACAACGAATTTCTCGATGGGTTGACCGCCAGAATCCTGGAAATGGTCGTGGGCGACGGCCGGGACGAAGGCACGCGCATGGGACCGGTGACGGGTCCCAAGCAATACGAAACCATCCTGAATTATATTCAGATCGGCAGAGACGAGGGGGCGCGCCTGTGCGCGGGCGGTCACGCGCTGGACGATGGAAAACATGCCAACGGCTATTTCGTCGCGCCCACGGTTTTTGCCGACGTGACTTCCAACATGCGGATTGCGCAGGAGGAGATCTTTGGTCCCGTGCTGTCCGTCATGAAAGCTTCCGACTTTGAGGACGCATTGCGCATCGCCAACGAAACCTCATACGGCCTGTCCGCTTCGATCTTCACAAGGGACCTCGCCAAGGCCCAAAGATTCATCGAGGAAAGCGAGGTGGGATTATGCCACGTCAATCTGCCCACGGCCTACAAGGAGCCGCAACTGGAGTTTGGGGGCGTCAAGGAATCGGCGCGCGGCCTGCCCGAGGCCGGCAAAACGGGGATTCAATTCTTCACGACCCACAAGGCCGTTTATGTGCAACACCAGTCTTGACATTCGCGCCCCGGAGACGACCTGTCATGAAGTTTGGCACCCTTGAGTTAAACCCGGCTGAAAACCCAGCCGTGCTGGATACCGCCACTTGGGATCCAGTGGCTGCTTGGCGCACGTTGCAGCGCATTCCCTACGACTGGCGCACGGTCCGGAAAGCAATTCTCGAGGGGCGTGACTTTCCTTCCAATCATCAATGCTGGTTGTACCGAGGTTCGGCCGCCACCGTGGAAAGGGACGTCTTTCTGCTGGCTGGATTGTCCGATGGGCAGCAAGTGTTTCTCCAGATCGGTCCCGGTCATGATCGCCACCTGCTGGGGGAGCCTCTGGGAGCGGTCCAAATCAAGGCTGATGAACAACTGGTTGCGTATTCCACCCACGCGAAAGAAATCGCCCGCTTTTGCCGCCGCATCCACCCCGCCAAAGGCCCCAGGGCGCTGGGCACCATTCCGAGGCTGGGGATCGGGACTCGGATGACCACGGCGGTCTGGCCCGGCATTTTCAAGGCCATGAACCGACGCGGCTTCGCCGCCAATGCGATTCAGAATTCCGTCCGCGAGCTGAATTTGCTCGACAATTTGAGGGTGGGTCTGCCGCCTGAAAAAAACTACGCCTGCGGCTTCGGCACCATCGAATCCGGCTACACCGGCAGCACGTATGAGGGGCTTTGGGTGGCGGGGGTGTTGGCCGCCCTCCAATATGAACTGCCTTTGTGCTACGGCGCTGACGCCGATCACATCCAGGTCAAGCGCGGGCCGGAAGGGATGGCGCGCGCCAAGCGCCTGATCAGCGCGGCCCGATACTACAGTTTTTTTACGTTGGACATGGCGGATGTCCTGGATTATGGGGCGTTGATGGACACCTCGACCAGCCACGCGGAAGAATGTCTGACGCGACACATTCCCGAGCAGCGGGAGCGCCTGGGCGTGTTGGAGTATCACGGCAAAACGTTCCGCTGCGGCGGCAAATCCTATTCGCTTGACCGGGTTGCCATCGGGAAATTCGTCGGCAAATACTGGAACGCCTTGGCCTCGCTGACCGAACTGTCCGACTACATCAAAACCCTCAAGGGCGCGGACGGGTTTGATTTGGAATTGACCATTGACGAACATCCGCCGGAAATCAGCGCGTTTGCGTGCCTGACATCAGACGAAGAGATCCTCTTCCTGCTCCGGGAGATGCGGCGCCGGGAGATCGTCCTGACCCACATTGCGCCCAACTTTGGCGTGGAAAAAGGGGTGGACTACCGATGCCCGGACGGTCTGGAGGGATTGGAAGCCCGGATCCGGCCGCAATTCGCCATCGCCAAGGAATTCGGAGTGATGCTGGACTTTCATTCGGGCGACGATCTGACGGCGGCCCCGCGGCGGGTGATCCAGCGCGCCACGCAAGGCTGGCATCACTTCAAAGTCTCGCCCATGCTGCAATTGATTTTTGCCGAAGTGTTGCAGGAATTTTATCCGGCATTGTTCAAACGCTGGTGGCAGGATGCCTATGAATACGCCGAGGCGGAGGCGCTCCAAGGCTCGGCCTTTGCCCGCCAATGCCTGGAGGAACATCGCTCCCGAAAGAACCCGCGCCCTTCCCGCGCGGACGCCGTTTTCCACCATTACAGCTTCGCGTTTCCCGGCCGCCGCAACGCCAGGGGCCAATTCCTGCATCGGCACGAGTTTTACCGGCTGGCGCCCGCCTTTTATCACGCCTGCCAGGAGCGCATCTGCGACTATCTCTGCCGGCTGGCCGAAGACCTTTTCAACTCCTGACCCTCAAGCCACTGTATTTTCATCTTATGCAACTCTTCATAGACAGTTCGAATCCAAAGGAAATTCTCCAGGCCCGCGAATGGGGAATCATTGACGGGGTTACGACCAATCCCACCTTGATCTCCAAGGGCGGAAACGACATGCAGGAAACGCTGCGGCGCGTGTTGGAGGCCTCCCCTGGGCCGGTGTTCTGCCAGGTAATAGGCTGGCGCGACCGGGAACGACTGAAGTCCCAGGCGCGCTGGCTGCACCGGTTTTCCGAACGAATTATCGTCAAGCTGCCGATGGGTGCGGCGGGAATTCAAGCCTTGATCGAGTTGAAAAAGGAAATCCCGGGCATCCGGCTGGCCGTCACGGCGGTGGCTTCGGTGGCTCAGGCCTATCTCTGCGGCAAAGCCGGCGCGGAGGTCGTGGCCATATTCAACGGGCCGCTGGAGCTTGAGTTGGATCAGGAGGTGAATCTGATCGCGCCGGTCAAACAGATTTTCCGCAACTATGGTTTCCCGACCCGGGTCCTCTCCGCGGGCCGCTATCCGGGTTCTTTCGGGAAATATGCGGTGGCGGGGACCGACATCTGCACGATGCGGTTTGAATTCCTGAAACTATTGTTCGAGCACGCCTTCACCGACAAGCGCATGAACGGATTTCTCGCGGACTGGAAGTCGGTGTTCGGCGAGCAAGTCTGGCCGGAGACCTGAGAACGGTTCGCATGAAATCGCTGGATCTGTTCAAGCTGACCGGAAAGGTGGCCATCGTCACCGGCGGCGCGCAGAACCTGGGCCGGCAACACGCCCTGGCGTTGGCGGAGGCCGGGGCGGACGTGGCCATTTGTGATCTCAACGTCCCCGCCGGTGAAGAAACCTGCAAGGCAGTGAGGAATCTGGGAAGGCGGGCCTGTTTCGGGCAGGTGGATGTCACGCAAGCCGCTCAAATTGACGCCTTCGTTCAGGCGACGGTTAAAAACCTGGGACCTGTCGCCATCCTGGTCAACAATGCGGCCGCACCTTCCGAAGGCTGCGCGCTGGAGGAACTCAGCGACGACCTGTGGCGCAAAATCATAGACACCAATCTCTCCAGCCTCTTTTATTTCGGAAAGCGGGTGGCCCGGGAGATGATCGCGCAAGGGCGGGGCGGCTGCATCATCAACATCGCCTCCATCTCCGGTTTGGTGATCAGCAACCTTTTTCCACGGCACAACGTCGCTTATTGCACGGCCAAGGCGGGCGTGGCGCACCTGACCCGCGGCATGGCGTCGGAATGGGCGCAATACAACATCCGGGTCAACGCCATCGCGCCGGGTTACATTCACACCGCGCAAACCGCCGCAAGCGCAAAGTTTCCTAAAATCGTGGAGCGGATCACCGCCAGCACTCCCCTGAAGCGTTACGGACGGATGGACGAGCTCAAGGGCGCAATCCTGTTCCTGGCGTCCGATGCTTCCTCATTTGCCACCGGCTCCATCGTGACCGTGGACGGGGGACTGACGATTTGGTAGGAGGAAAATCGCCCCGTGTGAAGCCGCCAGGAATGGGTGCGCCGGTCGATCTCCGGGCGATTTACCGTGCTCAATGCCGGCTCCTGCGGTATAGGGCTTTTTCGACTTCGACGGCGAGGTGACAGGCGAGCATGGCGTGCCCAAAGATCGAAGGATGCACGCCATCGTAGGCAAGCGCAGTCGGTCCCTGTCCCGCGCGAAATTCTGCCCGCAGCGAGGGGGTGTCAATCAAATGGACGTG
>JAGWMQ010000138.1 GCA_028873125.1 Verrucomicrobiota bacterium
GGGCCTGCGCGATGAGCGTTGAGGGAACGGAAATCAAGAGGAGTCCCGTGAGAATCTGAAGGTTCGTTTTCATAGCAGTTTTTGGCTTTCTGGCGGAATGCGGTCATTAGAACCTGATTCAAACATCTTGTCAACGAATTTCCTCTGATGATTCCAATCTGGCAGGCACGGTTTCATGGATTTTGCCAATAAAACGGCGGATTCGCGCCAAGAAATGTAAGACGTTTGCCAAAATGGGGTAAGTCATCCGGTGGCCAGACAACAAACCCGGCGCATTGCCTTCGACACGGTTCCATCATAAACTGACCGCCGTGGCGCCCAATAAATCGCAGTTGAACAAAATTTCCGCCGGCAGGGTCAACGGCGCAAAAATGGTCCCGCGCCGCGCCGCCAGGAAAATCCCCACCATCGCCCTGCTCATCGAATCCTCGCGGGCGTCGGGGCGGGCGATGTTGTGCGGCATTGCCAAATGCGCCCACCACTACGGGCCCTGGTCGTTTTATTGGGAGCCGGGCGGATTGGAGAAAGCCTGGCCCAAGCTCAAGGCGCTGGACGTGGACGGGATCATCTTGCGGGACGTGGACAAGCTGGAGGAGGTGCTGGACCTGGGCATTCCGGCGGTGGTGGTGGGCCACAGCCGGACCGAGGTGCCCGGCATGGTCAACGTGGTGACCGATTCGGCGGAGATCGGCCGCATCGCCGCCGAGCACCTGTTGCAGTGCGGCTTCAAACACTTCGCCTTTTGCGGCTACGGCGAGGCCACGACGCCGCTGCCACGCCGGGAATCGTTCACCTGGTCGGCGGCCCGCTGGAAATCCTTCGCGCGCCACGTGCGCCGGGCCGGATTCGAGGCGCAGGATTACACCATGCCCCCGCCCGAGACGCGGGTCTGGCGCGAGGAACGCCACCAGTTGGCCGCCTGGCTGCAGTCCCTGCCCAAACCGGTGGGGCTGATGGCCTGCAACGACGATTGCGGCCGGCAGATCATGGAGGCCTGCAAGCTGGCGAGGCTGGCCGTGCCAGACGCGGTGGGCGTGGTGGGGGCGGACAATGACGAGGTGGTCTGCGGCCTGGCCGACCCGCCCATGTCCAGCGTGGTCATCAATTTTGAGCGCGCCGGCTACGAGACGGCGCTGGTGCTCTTCCGCCTGTTGCGGGGCTCGCGGCGCGTGCCCTCCAAAATCACCGTGGCCGCCACCCACGTCGTGGCCCGGCGCTCCACCGACATCATGACCCTGTCCGATCCGCAGGTGACCAAGGCCCTGCAATTCATCCGCGATCATGCGCGGGAGAACATCGCGGTGGACGACGTGGCCCGCGCCGCGGGGCTGTCGCGCCGCGCGCTGGAAATCCGCTTCCGGCGGGAGCTGGGTTGTTCGATCCATCACCACGTCCGCCGCGTGCGCACCGATCAGATCGCGCGGCTGCTGGTGGAGACCGAGATGTCGGTGGCCCGCATCGCCGATTCCCTGGGCTTTCCCGACGTGCAGCATTTCGCCCGTTATTTCCGGGCGGTCAAACAAATCAGTCCGCTCGCCTACCGCAAAGCCTATGGCAGCCGCGCCGGTTGAAAGAGAAAATCGAAATCGCGGGAGGCACGTGCTCCGCGCCCCATTTTCCGTGAAATATGGCGCGCCCAAGTGCTGGACACGTGACGCGTCCGGCCGCGCCTGGGACGGGCGCGCTTTCCATGGACCTCGTAGCGCAGTCGTCCCGACTGCGGGTTGCGGCGGCATCTCGCCGCCAGCCCCAACACCCCGCGAGACGCCGGGTGAACCCGCAGGCGAGGACGCCCGCGCTACGGACGACGCGGAGTTCATGGTCCCGATGCGCGATTTCAAAATCGTCGAAGCTCCCCGAGCACATAACCTCAACGCCAAGACGGTTGTCGCTCGGGCGCGAATTTGCTTGTATGCGGCGCTCGGCCTGTGTGTCCTGCCCGCCCGCGCCTTCGAACCGGTGCGTGGCGGCTTGGAACGGGTGCATGATCCCTCCACCCTGACCCGATGCGACGGGCGTTATTACCTGTTCGTCACCGGTCGGGGCATTCCCAGCATGTCGTCGGCGGACAAGACGAATTGGGTGGCCGGGCCGCCGGTCTTTTCCACGCCGCCGTCCTGGACGACCAACACCATTCGTGGCTTTCACGGATATTTTTGGGCGCCGGATCTGCTCCGGCTGAATGGGCGGTACTATCTTTACTACGCCGTCTCGACGTTTGGCAGCCAGACTTCGGCCATCGGCCTGGCGACCAATCCCACGCTGGACCCGCGCAACCCGAAATACCAATGGACCGACCGGGGACTCGTCGTCCAGTCCAGCCCGCGGGTGAATTTCAACGCGATCGATCCGAGCCTCTTGCGGGACCGCCGCGGCCGGCTCTGGATGAGCTTCGGCTCCTACTGGAGCGGCATCAAACTGACCGAACTCGATCCGAAGACCGGCAAGCGATTGGCGCCAGATTCACCGATCTATCCGCTGGCCTGGCACCGGAGGATCGAGGCTTCCTATCTGTTTTACCGCGACGGCTTTTACTACCTCTTCGTCAACTGGGGCCAGTGCTGTCAGGGCGTGTTCAGCACCTACAACATCCGCGTGGGCCGGGGCCGCGCCGTCACCGGGCCTTATCTGGACCGCACGGGAACGGACCTGCTCGACGATGGGGGCACGCTGTTCCTGAAGAGTTCCGGCCGCTACATCGGGCCAGGCCATATGGGCATTCTGACCGAAGGCCGGACGGACTGGTTCACCTGCCACTACTACGACGGCAAGGACTCCGGGCGGCCCAAGCTCGGCCTGGGGAGACTGGCCTGGACTGCGGACGGCTGGCCGGTTTACACGAACCGCGACGGCGAAAACCCGGCACGGTCCGTTTCCCCGCCGGGTCAAAAGTAGGGCCTGTCCGCCCCGTGCGGATTTTGGCGGTTTTTTTTCGTGAAATGGCGTTTTGACTTCCACGCGCCGGCGTTATGATCGCGCGTCAAAATGTGTCGGCCTCCCGCGGGGGCAACCGCGGCTGGCCAAGGGATCGGGAACCGGGTAGTCTGGCGTCCGCGAAACAACTGGAATTGAAGATATGCGTGACCAAGTCACTTTCGGCCTCCTCATCGGCAACCGCGGTTTTTTTCCGGCGCACCTCTGCGACGCCGGACGCCGGGAAATCCTGGCCGTGCTCGAAAAGAACGGCCTCGGCGCCGTCGCCCTCTCTCCGGAGGCGACGAAATTCGGCGCGGTGGAAAGCCCGGAGGACGCCCGGAAATGCGCCGAGCTGTTCCGGCAAAACGCGGACCGGATTGACGGCATCCTGGTCACCCTGCCCAACTTCGGCGACGAGCGCGGCGTGGCCAACGCCCTGCGCTGGTCGGGCCTGCGCGTGCCGGTCCTGATCCACGCCTTCAACGACGACCCGCGGAACATGACCATCCGGGACCGGCGCGACTCCTTCTGCGGCAAGATGTCCGTGTGCAACAACCTGCGCCAATACAACCTGCCCTTCACGCTCACGCGGCTGCACACCTGCGCGCCCGGCCACCCGGCCTTTCAGCAGGACCTGCGGGATTTCGTGGTGACCTGCCGCGTCCTCAAGGCGCTCAGAAACCTGCGCATCGGCGCGCTCGGCGCCCGGCCGGCGGCATTCAACACCGTGCGTTATTCCGAAAAACTGCTGGAGCAGTCCGGCATCAGCGTCGAGACGCTCGACCTGTTCGAGCTGTTCGGCTGGGTCGGAAAAATGAAGGACCACGACGCGGCCGTGAACGCCAAGTTGCACGAGATTCAAGACTACGTCACCGCCAAAAGCATCCCGCCGGCGGCGCTGTTGAAGATGGCCAAGTTCGGCGTGGCGGTGGACCAATGGATGCGCCAGGCGAAGCTCCAGGCCACGGCCATCCAGTGCTGGACGGCCATGGAGGAGTTTTTCGGCGTCGTGCCCTGCACCCTGATGAGCATGATGAGCAACCTGCTGATGAGCAGCGCCTGCGAGGTGGACATCATGGGCACGGTGGCCATGTATGCCCTGGCCCAGGCCGGCGGCCGGCCCAGCGCCCTGGTGGACTGGAACAACAATTACGGCGAGGACCCGGACAAGGGCGTCGTCTTCCATTGCAGCAACCTGCCCAAGGACGTGTTTGTGGAAAAGGGCGAGGGTGCCCCGGTGATGGACTACCAGGAAATCATCGCCGGCACCGTCGGCAAGGAAAACACCTACGGCACGGTGGCGGGCCGGGTGAAGGCCGGCGGGTTCACCTATTTGCGGTGCAGCACGGACGATTTTGCCGGCAAAATCCGCGCCTACCTTGGCGAAGGGGAGCTGACCGACGATCCGCTCAAGACCTTCGGCGGCTACGGCGTGGTGAAGATCCCCGACTTCCAGAGGCTGCTCCGCCACATTTGCGAAAACGGCTTCGAGCATCACGTCGCCATCAATCCCACGCGCATCGCCGCGGGCGTCAAAGAGGCATTGGGCAAATACCTCGGCTGGGAGGTCTATCACCACGCATAATTATGAAAATCCGCCGGCTGGCCATCTGCTCCATCCTGCTCTTGTCCCCCTGGCTCGGCCGCGGCGAAGCGCAATCGGCGGTGGAATTGCGCGCCCGGCCCTTTCCCCTGAACGACGTGCGGCTGCTGGACGGCCCGTTCCGGCGCGCGATGGAACTGGACGCCAAATACCTGTTAAGTCTGGAGCCGGACCGGCTGTTGAGCGGGTTCCGCTCCGAGGCCGGCCTGAAGCCCAAGGCCGAAAAGTACGGCGGCTGGGAATCTTCCGGCCTGGCCGGCCACACGCTGGGCCATTATCTCTCGGCCTGTTCGCGGATGTATCCGGATACCGGCGACAAACAGTTTCGGGCGCGCGTCACTTACATCGTGAGCCAGCTCGCCGAGTGCCAGAAGGCCAACGGCAACGGCTACATCGCGGCCATCCCCAAGGGCAAGGACATCTTCGGCAAAGTCGCCCGGGGCGAGATTGACACCGGCGGCTTCGGCCTCAACGGCGGGTGGTCGCCGTGGTACACCATCCACAAGGAACTGGCCGGGCTGATTGACGCCGACCAGTTGTGCGGAGACGCGCAGGCGCTGGCGGTGGCCACGAATCTGGCCAACTGGGTGGACGCCACCACCAAGAATCTTTCCGACGCGCAATGGCAGCAGATGCTGGTCTGTGAATACGGCGGCATGAACGAGGCCCTGGCCAACCTCTACGCCCTGACGGACAACCCGCGTTACCTCGAACTGGCCGAAAAATTCTACGACAACGCCGTGCTGGCGCCGCTGGCCGCCGGCCGGGACGATCTGTCCGGCAAACATTCCAACACCCAGATCCCCAAGATCATCGGCGCGGCGCGGCTCTACGAGTTGACCGGCCAGGCCCGCTACGCCGGCCTCGCCAAATTCTTCTGGGACCGCGTCGCCCTGCACCGGTCCTACGCCATCGGCGGCAACGGCGACGGTGAGCATTTCTTTCCCACCGACGAGTGGGCGCGGCATCTGGACGCCGCCACCTGCGAGACCTGCTGCACCTACAACATGCTCAAGCTCACCAAGCACCTCTTCGAGTGGTCGCCCTCCGCCACGGAGATGGATTTTTACGAGCGCGCGCTTTACAACGACATCCTCGCCTCGCAGGACCCGAAGACGGGCATGTTCGTCTATCTCATGTCGCTCGAGCCGGGCGGGTTCAAGACCTTCTCGACGCCGACGGACTCCTTCTGGTGCTGCGTCGGCACCGGCATGGAAAACCAAGCACGCTACGGCGAGGCGATTTATTTTCACGGCGACGACTCGCTCTACGTGAACCTGTTCATTGCGTCCGAGCTTTCGTGGCCGGAGAAAAATCTCGTTGTGCGCCAGGAAACGAGATTCCCGGACCGCGACACGACGCAGTTGCAATTCAAGTGCGGACAGCCGACGCAGTTCGCGCTGAAAATCCGCTGGCCGGCGTGGGCGGAAAAAATCTCCATCCGTGTGAACGGCCGGAAGCAGAAAGTCACCGGCCAGCCCTGCTCCTACGTGACGATTGACCGCGAATGGCGCGACGGCGACCGGGTGGACGTGCAGTTGCCGATGAAACTGCACGCCGAGCCGTTGCCCGGCACGACCAACATTGTCGCGCTGCTTTACGGCCCGATTGTGCTGGCCGGCGACCTCGGCACGAACGGGATGCCCGCCGACGTTTACGCGACGGACCAGACCGAGTTCGTGAAGTGGCCGGCGACGCCGGTTCCCGTGTTTGTCGCCGAACCGGGTTCGTTGCTGCGGCACATCCACGCCACGGCGCAACCGCTGGTCTTCCGCACGAAAAATCTGGGCCGGCCCGGGGACGTGACACTGGCGCCGTTTTATCGCTTGCAACACCAGCGCTATTCGGTTTATTGGCGGGTGTTCACCCCGGCCGGGTGGCGGCAACAGGCGCCCCGGATCCACGCCGAATGGAACCGGCAGTCGGCCCGGATGGCCGCGTGGCAGAAAGGGCCGGAGAAAAAGGGATAGCACCGGATTTCCGTCGCCCGGGGATGGGGAGCAACCACAGCCATGAACGAGCAATACACGATTGGTCTGGACTACGGAACAAACTCCGTTCGCACCCTGATCGTCAACACCGCCAACGGCCGCGAAGTGGGCACCGCCGTCTGGCATTATGAACACGGCGACGCGGGCGTGATCCTCGCGCGCGACCCGAACCTCGCCCGGCAGCATCCCGCCGATTACCTCAAGGGCGCGGAAATCACCATCAAGAAGGCGCTGGCCGACGCGAAAAAAAATGCGCGCCGCTTCAAGCCGGAGCAGGTCATCGGCATCGGCGTGGACACGACGGGCAGCACGCCGTTGCCGGTGGACGCCGCCGGCCAGCCGCTCGCGTTCAACAGAAAGTTCGCCAAAAACCCGGCGGCGATGGCGTGGCTGTGGAAGGACCACATGGGCGTCGCCGAGGCGGCGGAAATCACCGAACTGGCCAAAAAGATCCGTCCGCAATTTCTGGCCAAATGCGGCGGCACCTATTCCAGCGAATGGTTCTTCAGCAAAATCCTGCATTGCCTGCGAACCGCGCCGGAGGTGTTCGCCTCCGCTCACTCGTGGGTGGAACTGGCCGATTACATCCCCGCCATGCTCACCGGCACGGAAGCGCCGGACAAGTTCACCGCCGGCGTTTGCGCCGCCGGCCACAAGGCGATGTGGAACGCCGGCTGGAACGGCTACCCTGACGCCGAATTTCTTTCGCAACTCGACCCGAAACTGGGCCTGTTGCGCTCCCGCCTGCCCGGCCGGGTGCATCCGATTGACCGCGCCGTCGGCGGCCTCACGGAAGGCTGGGCGAAGAAGACCGGGCTGAGGACGGGGATTCCGGTGGCCGTCGGCGCGTTCGACGCGCACCTCGGCGCGGTCGGCAGCGGCATCCAGCCCGGCATCCTCGTCAAAATCATCGGCACCAGCACCTGCGACATCGCGGTCTCGCCGAACAAGGAACGGCTCGCGGACGTGCCCGGCCTGTGCGGCATCGTGGACGGCAGCGTGTTGCCCGGTTATTTCGGCCTCGAAGCCGGGCAGTCCGCCGTCGGCGACATTTTCAACTGGTGGGTCCATTACATCAAACCGCACGGCGAAAAATTGTCGCACCGGAACCTCGACGCCGAGGCGGCAAAACTCCTGCCCGGCGAATCCGGCCTGCTGGCGCTGGATTGGAACAACGGCAACCGCACCGTGCTCGTGGACCAGCGCCTCACGGGTTTGCTCGTCGGCCAGACGCTGTACACGTCGCCGGTGGAGATTTACCGGGCGCTCATCGAGGCGACGGCATTCGGCGCGCTGACCATCATCAACCGCTTCGAGGAATACGGCGTGAAGATCGGGCAGGTGGTGAATTGCGGCGGCATCGCGGAGAAGAGCGCCATCACGATGCAGATCTACGCGGACGTGACGGGGCGGCCGATGAAGGTGAGCCGCTCGGCGCAGTCCTGCGCCCTCGGCGCGGCCATCGCCGGCGCGGTCGTGGCCGGCGCGCACAAGGATTGCGCCGCGGCGCAAAAGGCGATGTGCGGGTTGAAGCCGAAAATTTTCAAGCCGACCACCAAGGCGCACGAAACCTACCGCGAACTGTATCCGCTTTACCGGAAGCTGCACGACGCCTTCGGCACGAAGGATTGGCACGGCAATCTGTTCGACGTGATGAAGAAGTTGATCGAGATTCGGCAGCGTGTGCGGAAATAAATTTTAACCACGGATGGACACGGATGAACACGGATTAAATTTTAATTTGCGTAAGCGAATAAATGGATACGAAGCACAATCATCATGTTTTGCCAAAACTTTATTTGAAGGGGTTTATCGCCAAAAAAGACGAACCATTCATTTGGGTGTATCAAAAAGGCCGGCAGTATAATCCCAGCAGTAACCCGTATAACCATCGCGACGAATGCGAGAAAAATCCATATTTCGATACAATTACAAACGCAGGTGCAGAATTGGATTTTTTTGCTGATCCACATAAAGACGGCAGAGTAGATTTTGATACTTTCGAAAATATTTTAGAATCACTTGAAAAACCCGC
>JAGWMQ010000139.1 GCA_028873125.1 Verrucomicrobiota bacterium
CGAACAACGCATTCCTCAAATATGCCGATGAATAGCTCAAATTGAGGCCGTTGCTGCAATCGAGGAATTGAACATCATACAACGTCAAAGGTGTGGTATAAGCTGCGACAGCCTGCTGGGCATAGGCAATACGAACATTACTCAACGTGATGGGGGCTCCTACAATGAAATCGAGCGCTATGGAAGCGTAATAATTTGTCGGATTACCTGTGGAACCGGAAATGCTCTCACCTTCCGTATTGTCATCTTTCGAAGTGAACATAATAGGACGATACGATGCTGCCCGCCAGTCGAGCACGGAGCCGAACGACAGGTTCAATGAAGCTCCATTGGTGTATTTAAGTACTGCTCCGCCTTCGAATGTGTTCGTTCCGGACAAATTGACGGTTCCGCTGATGTAATAGGTAGTGTTTCCTTGAAAGGTCCAGTTGGTTTGTGAGGACATCGCCACATAATCCAAGACGAACCCTTGCCTGGGCGGAGTGGCTTGCGCCAGGAACCGCGTTTTGTTCGTAGTTTTGGCTGCAGGCCGCGGCGGCATGGCCATGCCCTTGGTCACCGCATAGAGGGCGCGACCGGTCTTGTTCCGCCAGGCGGTTAATGGCAAGGCGTCCAGTTCATTGCGGATCGCGGCCACCGGCAATTCCTCCACAAAAAACTGTTGTCCTGACAAATTAAACCATTGCTTTTCTACTCCCGCCGGTGTGGCGTTGGTACCCAGCAGAAAGGCTTTGCCACGACCCATTGTCATCACTCCAAAGCTCAACTGGTCGTCTGTCAGATTGCCGACCACCGTCGGCACGGTTTCCTGCGTCACTTCAGGTGGCGGCGGATTGAAAAATTCGGTCGTCACTTGGAGCAATGCATTGCTATTCAAGCCCAGCGACGCCGGGTCCGGCGGTTGGTCTTCAATGATGACGTCCTGCTCGAAACTGGCTTTTGTATAGGTGTAACGCAGGTCCACCTTAAATCCGTCGGGCCCGGTCAAGGCGCCCCGATAGAGCACCTGGTTGGAAGCCACCAATTCGCCCACGCTGTTGGTCAATTCGGCGATCAGCACGCTGTTGCTACCGTCAAAATAACTGAGCGCCAAAGGTTGGACTTGCAATTCCTTCCCCTCGGGAGTGACGAGCTTGATGACTCCTTGGGCGATGTCGGACGGGAAATAGGCTTGGTGCTGGCCGTTGGTCGCCGCCGCCGTGCCGTCGGGCAGGAGGTCGATTTGTGCCAGAGACGGTTCCCATTGATTATCTTGCCAGTGGTTCAAACCCGTTTCGATCTGGATGTATTGGTGGACATGGGAAATGGTCTGGCCCGAAGGCGTGGTTTCATAGGTGGTCCGTTGCCAGAGGTTGTGGTTGGCGCCGCGTTCAACCACCGCCCAAGGCGTGGCCGACGCGCCGCCTGCCCAAAACAAAAAGCCCACCACCACCAGGGCGCGGGCCAAAAGGACGACAGCCTTTCGGGAAACTTCTTCATTCCTTCCGATTGTGGTTTTCATAAATTCTATTTGGTTTGCGTCCCAATCTGCGCGCTATTCTAATAGTTTCTTGGCGAAAGGCAAGAAGAAAAATAGGCGTTAACGACATGGTTGCACTGCCGGGTTTTTCGTTCTCTAACCGGCCATGTCGGCCCGACAAGAACACCGTCGCCTTTTGGGTGAAGCCATTCGCGCCATCCGTAAAAAGGCCAATCTCACTCAGGAAAAATTGGCGGAGAAAGCCGATCTTTCGGCCATCTTTATCAGTCGCGTTGAACGAGGAAAAGAATCTCCGTCGGTGGATTCCCTCGTGAAAATTGCCGGAGCGTTGGGCGCGCGCGTGCATGATTTGGTCAGAAAATTCTAATATCGCTCTATCCGGTCTTCGGGAAAGACGCTTTCGACCGGCGCGCCTCACCTCGCGGCGTTGACCTTCCGGTTCATTTTGGTTCATTTCCACACCTTCAATGAACCAGATTGTGGCAGAGACATCGCGCTGCGATGTCCCGCCCGGCCGAGCGGGCGGAATGGATTCTTGCGGAAGCAAAAATGTTTTGACCAATGGTTGCGCCGCCGAACGCGGTGTGAACGGCGCGCCACGCCATCCTTAAGAAAGATCGCCTCTTCCCGTAGGAAGGTGGCTTGGGCGCGCGAAAAGATGCCACCGGCGGGCGGGAAGATGGCAGATTCCGGTGGGAATACGCTTGGGTGGCCGGGAAGATGACGTGGGACAGGGGGAGATGGTATCTTACGGCCCGCAGATAACGCCGCCAGACGGGAGGAGGTCATCGACGCATCGGCAGAGGCCTTCGGCGCATGAGAAGAATTGGCTTTTGCGTTGGCGTTTTAGGCGGTTGAGCGCCTTGTCGGCCATACGCTCTATAACGGCTCATCCTTTCAACGAGCCGGCGGCAGATTGGGGCCGGACTCATACTGCCGGACGGCGTTCACAGCGCCGGCCGGCGGATGGGATGCCGGCGGCAGGCCGGTCGCATTGCCGTTGCCCGTTGCGCCCGGGACAGTTTGAGCGGCGGGGGGATATTGCGCAGCGCCGCCTTCCTGTTGAAGTTCGGTCCGCACCTTTTCCATCTGCTTCTGCTCATCCATCTTGTTCTCGATCATGGCCCGGCTGATGCCCGGCAGGGTTTGAATCTCCTTGTCCACCTCGGCGGCCGCCACGTCCGGGCTGGTCAGAACGGTCGGATGCAGGAGCACGATCAACTCACTCCGGTCCTTGGAGTCGGAGCGGCTGCTGAACAGGTTGCCCAGCAGGGGAATGTCCTGCAGTATCGGCACGCCGTTCTTGCCCCGCTTGTGATCGGTGCTGATGTAACCCCCCAGCATGATGGTGTCGCCGCTTTTGACAGCCACTTCCGACTGGAGGGTGCGGGTGTCCGTGGTGGGCGCCAGCACACCGCCGGGTCCGGTGCTGCTGACCAGGTCGCTGATCTGCTGCTGGATGTCCATTACCACCAGGCCGTTGGGGTTGATAAAGGGCGTGACAGCCAGCCCGATGCCAACTTGCATGTAGGCATAGGAGGTGCCGCCGCCATAGTAGCTGCCGCCGTAATAGGCATTTTCCTGGTAGGGCACCGATTGGCCCACGAAAAAGGACGCCGCCCGGGCCTGCGAAGTCTGCACGCTCGGACGCTGGATGATGGTCACATTGTTGTCATTGGCCGCCGCCTCGAGCGCCACATCCCATCTCTGGCCGATGTCTCCGAAATAGCTCAACCCGCTGGACAATTGGTTGCCGAAAACCGAGCTGGCATTGGTGCCCAGGGCGCTGTTGGCAAAATCAAAGAACGTCTGGCCGTTGTTGTAGCCGCCGCCGCCGGAAACTTGCGGATTGGACGAGAACGATCTCGGATTTTGCGTCGCCGAGACGCCGAAGTTCCAGCCGTGGCTCAGGGAAACGTCCATGATGACGGATTCGATGAGCACCTGTGGCAGCAGCACGTCCAGTTTGGCCACGATGTTGGTGATGGTCTTCATGTCCTGGCGCGTGGCGAAGACCAGCAGGGAATTGCTCCGCTCGTCGGCGATGATCTTCGTCGGCCCCAGGATCTGCACCTGCCCGCTTTGGCCGGACGCCGCGCGGCTGATGATGTCCCGCAGCCGCTGTTGGAAGGTGTTGGCCGGCGCAGGCGCCGGAGGATCACCCAGGGCCATTGGGGAATAGCTCGCGTTGTCCTGGGAGGCATTGGCCGGCACGGGCGTTGGATCCCCCAGGGACATGGGATTGTAGCCCGTCGTGCCGCCATAGGGACTGCCGCCGCCATAGGGGGAACCGCCGCCAAAGGGACTGCCGCCGCCGAAGGGACTGCCGGCAGGCATCCCCCCGCGGCCCGAGGGCGCCCCGGCGCCGGAGCGGCTGCCGATGGTGACCGCGCCGCCGCCGCTGCCGAGGCTGCTCAAGGCGTTGGCGATCTCGCCGGCCAGGGCGTATTTGATGGGAATGACCTCCGAGACGAATTCCTCCGGAATGTTCACGTCTATTTTCTTGATCAATTCCAACATGCGCTTGACGTTCTCGGCATAGTCGCGGATGACCAGGATGTTGTTGTCGTCAATCGGGAACAGCCCGTTGGGCAGCTTGGCGAATGGCTGGAGCAACGGGGCGATCTTGCTGGGCAGGATGTATTTCAACTGGACGATGTGGGTCACGTACTGGCCCACGTCGGGCAGTTGGGCGGCGGCCTTGTCGCTGAAGGCCGCGGCGGCCCCTCCGGCGTCCGCCACCGGGACGGCCTTCACGAATTTGTTCCCCACGTTGACCAGCACGATGTTGTTGAGCGCCAGAACCCCCTGCAACGCTTCGATGGCCTCCTCCTTGGTCAGCGGCGCCTCGGTCTGCAGCACCATCGGCGGCGACGACAATCCCGCCGGACGCAACACCGTCCTCCCGACCAGGTGGGCGTACACCTCCAGCACCTGGTTGAGGTCCACGTCCGTCCAATTATAGGTGTAGCCCGCCCGCCCGGCGGGGGCGGACGGAGGCGCGGGCGTGACGTGCGGCGGGGTGATTTGCGCGGGCAGTTCCAAGCCGCTGCAAAGCAGCAGCGCGACAAGGGTCAACGGGGTTGTTTTCACGGTTTCTTAACGTTGGAGGCAGACGGAGTTGCGCCGGGCAGTTTTTTTTGATAGCTGGCCACCAGGCGGATGTTGGCGTCCAGGTGCTGGTGCGCGGGATCGGGTTGCAACTCCAGGTCGCGCACGCGGACCATTGAGGCGCCGGCGCCGAGCTTGTAAAGAAAATCCACCAGTTCCTGGTCGTTGGCGACCACGCGGATGTTTTGCACCTGCTCGATGAAGAACTCGTTGGTGCTGCTCATCGTGCGCGAGTTGTTGACGATGGCCACGCCGCTTTGCACGGATTGCGACTGGATGGCGCGCAGGAAATTGATGGCCTGGTCCTCGGGCGCGACGGTCTCGCCCTGGCTTTCCATTTTTTTGACCCGGGCGGCGTAATGGGTGCTCTGCGCGATGGCCTTCCGGTAAAGCGCCAGCTTCTGGCGGGCAACGTCCAGACGGCGCTGCAACTTGCCCCAATCCGAGAAATGCGGCCAGATGAACACATAGTTCAGCACCAGCAGCAGCCCGACCACGATGCCCACGGCCAGCCGCCGCTCCAGCGGACGCAGTTGCGCGAAATACTTTTTCAAGGCGCGCCCTCCTCGGACCGGCTCAGTGCCAGGGCGAAGTTCCAACTGACCTCGCCGCGGACCTGCCGGTAAGACGGCACATCGTTGTCCGACGAACTAAACATCGGCCGGCCGTTGACCTGCGCCTTGCGCACGGCATCAAAAAAGTGGTCGGTGATCTGGCTGATCTGGTCGGAGGGAACCGTCCCGGACAGGACCAGTCTCTGGCCGTCGTCAAAACTGAAACGTTGGAGCGTCAAACCGGAAGGCAGGCTCTCGGCGACGACCTTCCAGCAATCCAAGGCCGCGTATTTGAGCGCCTCGCGCTCCTTGAGCACGTTGTAGCGCGCCTGGAGTTGCAGGGCATTGGTGTAACTGCCACTCAAGGCGGCCACCTGCCCTTCCACCTGATGGGTGCGGTAGGCCAGCACCTGTGTTGCGCCAAGGTAAATCGCCACGCCGATTGCATACAACGCGCCGGTGGCCAGCAGCCCGCGCAGCCACAGGCGGTCCACAAACTGCTGGTGGTAGCGCGTGGAGAATTCGGCGGGCAACAGGTTCGCCCGGGGATTCGCCGCGGCCGCGCGGCGCGCGGTGAGCGCCGCCAGCTCCGCCGGCGGCAACGGCGCGCTGAGCCGTGCCGGCTGGTCGAGGGCCTGGCGCAACAGCGGCTCCCACTCGCCGGCGGCCGCGCCCCCGGCCACCAGATGCCATTGCGGCGGGGCGGGCAGCCAGCCCTCCAGTTCGCCCGCCCAAAGCTGTTGGGCGAGCTGGTCTTTCAGGCCTTTGGCGCGGTCGCCGGCGGCCGGCAGCAACAGCACGCTCAGGTTCCGCAACACGCCTCCGCTCCGCCACGCCACCAGCGCCGCGTCGGGGCCGCCGGGCGCGCCCGGATAAATCCAGGCCTCCGAATCATTTCCACCCGGCGAATTGGCCGGCGCCGCGGGGCTTTCCGCCTGGAGTTGATCCAGAAACGGCGCCTCCAAGCGGTCGGCCAGATAGCCGCGCTCCTCCAGTTTGCCTAGGAATTCCTCCACGGCGGCGCGGGCGGCGATGACGACCACGACGGTTTGCAGGCTTTCCGCCGGCATTTCGCCCTGGCCCGGCCCGTCGCTCCCGGCTTGGTGGGGCTTGGACGCGTCCGCTCGGCGGGGCAAAATGTGGATGGTCCAGACGACTTGCGCGACCGGCATGGGCGAGAGTTTCTCCAACTGCAACTCCACCATGGCCAGCGTTTCGTCGAACGGGCCCGGCGGCAGTTCGATGACGCGGAAAAAGACGGTCTCCGGCGGCAGCCAGGCGACGTTCAGGCGGGGCTTCCAGAGCGCGCTCCAGGATTTGGCGACCCAGCCGGCCGGCGGTCGTTCCCCGCCGTGTTCGCGGCCCAGCGTGTAACCGCCGCCTTTGGCGTCGAATTGCCAGAGGCGACTGGCGCCGGGCGCGGCGTGGAGCACGTTGCAGGAAGTCCAGCGGGGCATTGGAATTTACGATTTGCGATTTGGGATTTAGGATTTACGATGGTCCCGCCCTTTCGAGGAGTGGCGCGTCTCACTGAAATCGCAAATCGCAAGTGGAAAATGGCTTTTCATCTCCGGCTCGCGCTCACATTTCGGTCTTGGGGTCGCCAACCAGGGCGTCCATGTGTTCCTCGATCTGGGTCACGCGCAACACTTCTTCGATGGTGGTTTCGGCGTCCCTGACCTTGGTCCAGCCGTCGGTGCGCAGGGTCCGCATGCCCTGTTCGATGGCCTTCTGGGCGAGGGTCGTGGCCGGCGCCCGGCCCAACACCAGCGGGCGGATGGCCTCGTTGACGATCAGGAGTTCGTAAATGCCCTTGCGGCCCTGGTAGCCGAGCTGCCGGCATTCCTCGCAGCCGGCGCCGTGCCAGAACTTCGCCGTTTCGATTTCCTCTTCCGGAAAACCGATGCGCCGCAGGTAATTGCGCTCGACCTTTTGCTCCGTCTTGCAGAACGGACAAATGGTCCGGACCAGGCGCTGGGCCATGACCGCCTCCACCGACGAGGCGACCAGAAACGGCTCGATGCCCATGTCAATGAGCCGCGTAAAGGCGCTCGGCGAGTCGTTGGTGTGCAGCGTGGAAAACACCAGGTGGCCCGTCAGCGAGGCGCGAATGGCGATCTCCGCCGTCTCCAGGTCCCGGATTTCGCCCACCATGATGACGTTCGGGTCCTGGCGCAAAATATGGCGCAAGCCCATCGCAAAGGTCAGGCCGATCTCCGGGCGCACGGCGATCTGGTTGATGCCCTTCAACTCGTATTCCACCGGCTCCTCGATGGTAATGATGCGCTTGTGGACCGAGTTGATCGCGCTCAAAAAGGCGTAGAGCGAGGTGGATTTGCCGGAGCCGGTCGGGCCGGTGACCAGGAAGATGCCGTAGGGCTTGACGATGATTTCCCGGATCATCGCCTCGTCCTTGGGCGCAAAACCCAGCTTGTCCAGGCTCAGGAAAATCTTCCCGCGCGTGAGCAGCCGCAGGGACACGCTCTCGCCATAGACCGTCGGGACGGTTGAGACGCGGATGTCAATTTCCTCGCCCTTGATGCGGACGTTGATGCGGCCGTCCTGAGGCAGGCGTTTTTCGGAGATATTCATGCCGCTCATCACCTTGATGCGCGAGATGAGCGCGGCCTGGTATCGCTTGAGCTGCGGCGGCATCGGCGTCTGATGCAGAATGCCGTCAATGCGGTAGCGGATGCGCAGCTCGTCCTCCGCCGGCTCGAAATGGATGTCCGTGGCCCGGTCCTTGAACGCCTCCCAGATCACCTGGTTGACAAACTTGATGACGCTGGCCTCCTGGTCGGCCTCGGTGATTTCCTTGTCGTTGGCGATTTCCAACTCCATCGGCTCGCCCTCGCCCAGTTCGTCCAGCGTTTCGGCGCCGACGCCGTAGTATTTCTTGAGGGCCTTCTCGATTTCGCCCTTGGGGGCCAGCGCAAACTCCACCGGCATGCGCGCGTCGAACCGCACCGCATTCATCATCGCCGTGTCGAACGGGTCGCTGACGATGACCTGCAACGCGCCGTCGTTGAGCGCGGCGGGCAGGACCGAGTATTGGAAGGCCACCTTCGTGGAGATTTTGTTCCGCGCCTCAGTGGGGACGGTGAACTTGTGCAAATCCACGAACGGCCAGCCCAGCGACGCCGCCAGCCGCTGCAGGAAGACGTCCTCGGCCACGCCGCGTTCGCGCGCGATGAAGGTCAGCAGCGGTTCGCCCGAACCGCCGTTGACCGCCGTGCGCCAGGTCTGGCGCCAGTCGTCGAATTGCGCCGGCGTCGCCTC
>JAGWMQ010000140.1 GCA_028873125.1 Verrucomicrobiota bacterium
AGTTCCTTCACGTCGGTATCCTGCAGACTGTATTGGTAAAGGCCCTTGCTCGAAAAGCCGCCGACGTTGACGACGGGCGGGACTTTCAAATAGACATTCAGCCCGGGAATGTGCCCGAGCTTGGCGCGCAACTCCTGGACGATTTGTGACACGTCCAATTTCCGCTTTTCCTTCAAGCTGAAGAACAACCGGCCGTTGTTCAACGGGCTGCCGCCGACGGAGGAGATGACGCCGGCGACGTTCGGGTCGGCCTGGACCATTTTCATCGCCTCCAGTTGGTGCGCGCGCATCGCCTCGAAGGAAATGTCCTGCGACGCCTCGGTGGTTCCGACGATGCGCCCGGTGTCTTCGTCCGCGAAAAATCCTTTTGGAATCACGACGAACAAAATGGCGGTCAGCGCCAAAATGACCAGCGAAAGCATCATGGTGGCGCCGCGGTGGCGCAGGACGGCCTGCAGCGTGCGCGCGTAGCCGTGGCGCAGCCGGTTGAAAAACCGCTCGAAGAAATTGTAGAGCCGGCCGTGCTTTTTCTGCTGTTCCGAATGAACAAACCGGCTGCACATCATCGGCGTCAGCGTCAGCGAAACGAACCCGGACGCGAGCACGGCCACGACGATGGTCACGGCGAGTTCGTGCAGCAACCGGCCGAGCAACCCGCCCATGAACAAAACCGGAATGAACACCGCCGTGAGCGACAGCGTCATGGAAACGATGGTAAAACCGATTTCGCGCGAGCCGTTCAGCGCGGCTTGCCGCGGCGGTTCGCCGTGTTCCATGTGGCGCACGATGTTTTCGAGCATGACAATCGCGTCGTCCACGACGAAGCCCACGCAGAGCGTCAGCGCCAGCAGCGACAGATTGTCCAGACTGTAGTGGAGCAGCGCCATCACCGCGAACGTGCCGATGAGCGACATCGGCAGGGCCAGGCTCGGAATGACCGTCGCCGACAGGTTTCGCAGGAACAGAAAGATGACGAGCACGACCAGGCAAAGGGCGACGAACAGCGTATCCTCGACGTCGTGTACGGACTGGCGGATGCTGTAGGAACGGTCAATCGCCACGTCCAATTTCACGGCCGCGGGGATTTCCTCGCGGAATTGCGGCAGCAATTTCCTGATTTCATTCACCACTTCCACCGTGTTGGCGCCCGGCTGGCGAAGCACCGCCAGCACGACGGCGCGCGAGCCGTTATACCACGCGGCGGTTTTGTCGTTTTGCACGCTGTCGAGCACGCGGCCCAATTGCTCCAGCCGCACCGGATTGCCATGGCGATACGCGACGATGAGCGGACGAAATTGCGCGGCGTCGTTCAATTGGCCGTTGGCCTGCACGGTGAAGGCCTGATGTTTTCAGTAAAGAACGCCGAGCGGCTGATTCACATTTCCCTGCTCGACGGCCTGCTCGACCTGCGCAATTCCCAGCCCATAAGCCGCCAGCTTGTTGGGGTCCACCTGGATGCGCACGGCATATTGCTGCGAGCCAAAGACGTTGACTTGCGCCACGCCGTTGACCATGGAGATGCGCTGCGCCATCAAATTCTCGGCGTAATTGTCCACCTCGGAAAGCGGCAGCGTGTCCGAGGACATCGCCAGGAAAATGACCGGGAAATCCGCCGGATTGACTTTCCGATATGTCGGCGGCGACGGCATGTTCGGCGGCAGTTGCCTCGTGGCCTGGGCAATCGCCGATTGAACGTCCTGCGCCGCCGCGTCAATATTTCGGTCAAGCGTAAATTGCACTGTGATGGACACCGAGCCGAGCGAACTGACCGACGACATCGAATCCACGCCGGCAATCGTGGACAATTGCTTCTCCAGCGGCGTCGCCACGGCGGAGGCCATGGTTTCGGGGCTGGCGCCGGGCAGGCTGGCCGAGATGTTGATCGTGGGGTAATCCACGTTGGGCAGATCGCTCACCGGCAACTCGCGAAAACCCATCACGCCCGCCAGCAGAATGCCCAGCATGACCAGCGTGGTCATCACCGGCCGGCGGATGAACAGGGCGGGAATGCTCATGGCGTGGCGGGCGAGGCGGTGGCCAATCGCGATGCGCCCGGGGCCTTGATGCTCACCTTCGCGCCGGGCACCAGCCGCAATTGACCATCCGTGACCACCTTTTCGCCCGCCTTCAATCCGCTTCGGACCACCGTGTCGTCCTGCCAGGCGGGGCCGAGGGTCACCGGCCGTTCCTCGACCGTTTGATTGGGCCTGACCACGTAAACGTATTCGCCCCCTTGCCCGGTCTGCACCGCGGGCGAGGGGACGACCACGGCGTTGGTCAATTCCGACAGCGTGAGCGCCACCCTCACAAATTGCCCCGGCCACAGCGTGCCATGGGCGTTGGGAAAGGTCGCACGCAGTTGAATCTCGCCGGTGCTCGGGTCCACGGTGTTGTCAATGAACGTCAGCTCGCCCCGCGGCGGCGGCCCGTCCATGCCCTCAAACGCGACGGACACGTCGGGCGGCCGGACGCGCATCTGCTTCCGGATTTCCGCCAGATACCGTTCCGGCACACCGAATCGGACGCAGATGGGATGAATCTGGACGATTGTCACCAGCGTGTCGTCCGGCGCCTTCACGACGTTGCCCCGGTGGAATTGCAGGGCGCCCGTGACGCCGTCCACCGGCGAGCGGATTTGGCAAAATCCCAGATTCAAGGCGGCGTTGGTCACGGCCGCCTCGTCAGAGGCCACCGTGGCGGCCAAGGTCTCCATGTCCGCCCGGCTGGTGTCAAAGGCGTCCTGCGACACGAGCTTTTGCGAGAATAATTTTTTATCGCGCGCGAACTGGATTCTGGCGTTTTCCAACTGCGCCCGATCGCGCGCCAGATTCGCCCGCGCGGCCGCCAGCGCCGCCTGCGACGGGCGCGGGTCAATCGTGAAGAGCAGCGCGTTGGATTGGACCCCCTGGCCTTCCTGGAAATGCACCTCCTGCAAGATGCCGCCGATTTGGGGACGGATCGTCACCGTGGAGTAGGCCAGGACATGGCCGACCGGCGGAGGCAGGATTTGCACCGGAACATTCGTCGTGACGGCCGTCGCCACCAAAACCGGAACGCCGGCATCGGGCGGCGGCGGCGGCCTGCGGGAACAGCCGCCGGTCAGCATCAGCGCGCCGCAGGTGAAGGCAACGGCGGGAGGGAAAGGACTTTTTTTCATGCGCTGCTCACTTCGCCGGGTGGATTCTGGCCCCGGCGTTCGCCGGTCGAAACACGGCGGCGATTTGTTTCAGAAACAACGCGCGCTCCCGTTGAAACCTGGGATCAAACACCGACCGTCCCGTGATCAACCGCGTCAATTGGGGGAAGGCGACGGGAAACATCGTCAGCGACCGCATGGCCAGCGCCACGTGGCGTGGATCCAGTTGGGCGGAGATCAGGCCGCGTCGCTGCCGCTCCCGGATGCGTTGCACGGCGCGCGCCAACGACGCCCGACGCACCTTCTCGTCAATGACCGCTCCGCCCTCCTGCAACGCCTCCCATTCCAGCATGCGCACCCAGTCCGCGTCCCGGCAGGCTGTCTCGAACCAGAAGGCCAGGCCCTCGGCCGGGTCGCCGGACAAATGGTCCGCCAGCGCCCGGCGCTCGGAGATTTTCCGGCGCAGCACCGCCCGGAACAACTCCCGCTTGCCGCCGAAATAATGATAAAGCATCCGCTTGTTGATGGCGGCGCGCCGCGCGATGTGGTCCACGCGCGCGCCGGCGAACCCCTTCGCGGCGAATTCCCGGAGGGCGGCCGACAGGATGCGCTCGCGCGAGCGGTCGGGGTTGCGCGCCGCGGCGGTCCCGGCTGGGGCGGACTTGGCCATGGTTGCCGCCACAAGTAACCAGCAAGTTACTTGGAACGCAAGCGGTTCCTTCGTCCCCGGCGGCGACAGCCACCGCTTCTTGGGCCATAATCCTGGCGCCATGCAGTTGCTTTTGAGGAGCACATCCGTCCTGCGTGTCGTGTTCGGTGTCCCGCCCGAAAACGCCGAGCGCGCAGGGACAACACTGTTTTGTTTGCGTTCCGCGCACGCAAACCAGTCGGCGCGACGCCGACTGGCGCAGCCGGGACGGCTGCGCTCCCCATTTCAACGGCGTCGTTCCGCCAAGCCACCCGCTGCCGAAATCCTGTCTCCCATTTTCACTCGACAAACTTTTTTGCGGCCAGGCTCGCGTTGTGGCCGCCGAAACCGAAGGAGTTGTTGATGACGGCGTTGATTTTCATTTCCCGCGCGGCGTTGGGAACGTAATCCAGGTCGCACTCGGGGTCGGAGACCTGGTAGTTGATGGTGGGCGGGGCGATCCCACGCTTGATGGCCAGGGCGCAGACGGCCATCTCCACCGCGCCGGCCGCGCCGAGCATGTGGCCAGTGGCGCCCTTGGTGGAACTCACGGCGAGCCTCTTCGCATGGCTGCCGAACACCGCCTTGATGGCCTGGGTCTCGGCCAGGTCGCCCGGCGGCGTGGAGGTGCCGTGGGCGTTGATGTAGGAAACGTCCTCCGGATTCAGGCCGCCGCCGCGCAGGGCCATCTTCATGCAGCGCGCCGCGCCTTCGCCGCCCGGCGAAGGCGCGGTCAGGTGATAGGCGTCGGCGGTGTTGCCGTAGCCGGTGACCTCGCAGTAAATCTTCGCGCCGCGCTTCCTGGCTCGCTCCAGTTCCTCCAGCACCAGCACGCCGGCGCCCTCGCCCATGACGAAGCCGTCGCGTTCCCTGTCGAACGGGCGCGAGGCGTGTTTGGGATCGCCGTTGCGGGTGCTCATGGCCTTCATGGCGCAAAAGCCGCCGATGCCGATGGGCAGGATGGTGGCCTCGGCCCCGCCGGCGAACATGACCTGCGCGTCGCCCATCTTGACGGCGCGCCAGGCCTCGCCGATGGCGTGATTGGCCGTGGCGCAGGCGGAGCAGGTGGCGAAGTTCGGACCGCGGAAATTCCAGAACATGGAAACCAGTCCCGAGGCCATGTTGCTGATGAGCATCGGGATCATGAACGGCGAGAGCCGGTCGGGGCCGCGGTCCAGCAACACCTTGTGCTGGATGGCGGTGGTTTGCAGTCCGCCGATGCCGGAGCCGATGATGACGCCGATTTCGTCGCCGTTTTCCTTTTCCGGGTCCAGACCCGAATCGAGCAGGGCCTGATGCGCCGCGTAAACGCCGAATTGCGAAAACCGGTCGGTGCGCCGGACCTCCTTGGGCGACGGAAAGGCGGGGGTGGGATCAAAGTCCCGCACCTCGCCGGCGATCTGGGTGTCAAAGGGGGTCGCGTCGAACGAACGGATGGTGTCAATCCCGCAATCTCCGGCAATCAACCGCCGCCAGAAGACGTCCAGTTGGTGTCCGACGGGCGTGACGACGCCCAGGCCGGTGACGACGACGCGGCGGTCTGAATGGCTGGCCATAAAATCAAGAGGGGCAGCTTGAGCCGGTCCAGCCGAAACTGCCCCCAAGCGCGGAACCCCAGTTACTTCTGGTGTTCCTCGATGTATTTGTTCACGTCGCCGACCGTCAGGAGTTTCTCGGCCTGCTCGTCGGGCACTTCGATGCCGAACTCCTCCTCCAGAGCCATGATCAACTCGACGATGTCCAGCGAATCGGCGCCGAGGTCCTCGACGAATTTCGCCTCCGGCGTCACCTGGTCCGGTTTCACGCCAAGTTGTTCAACGATGATGTCTCTTACCCGAATATCAATTGGTTTGTCAGCCATAAATAAATTTGACCAGTCTCTATGACAACGGCACAAGGCCGTCAAGCCCCGAATCGAAAAATTTACGATTCACGATTTGCGATTGAGGAGCTTGTTTGAATTAAATCTCGCCCATCGCCAATCCGCTCACATCGCCATCCCGCCGTCCACCGCCAACACCTGGCCGGTGATGTAGCGCGCCGCGGGGCCGGCCAGGAACAGCGCCGCGCCCGCGATGTCCTCCACCGAACCGAATTTGCCCATCGGAATTTCCCGCAAAATGTTTGCCCTCACTTCGGCGCTGAGTACCGCGGTCATGTCCGTCTCGATGAAGCCCGGGGCGAGGGCGTTGACGGTGACGCCTCGCGAAGCCAGTTCGCGCGCGACGGACTTGGTGAACCCGATCAGCCCCGCCTTGCTCGCCGCGTAATTGCACTGGCCGGCGTTGCCCATGAGGCCGATGACCGAGGAAATGTTGAGGATGCGCCCGCTGCGCTGCCGGGCAAACGCGCGGAAAAACGCCCGCGTGCACAGAAAGGCGCCCTTGAGGTTGGTGTTCAAAACCGCGTCCCAATCCGCGTCGCTCATCCGCATCAGCAGTCCGTCGCGCGTGACGCCGGCGTTGTTGACCAGAATGTCCACCTTGCCGCACCCGGCCAGAATTTGTTCGACGGCGGCGTGGACGGCGCCCGCGTCCGCCACGTCCACGGCGTGCGCCCAGGCCCGGCGACCCAGCGCGCGGACCTCATGGGCCACCTTCTCGGAGTTTTCCCGCGTGCGCGAAACGCAGGCCACGTCCGCGCCCGCGGCGGCGAATTGCAGCGCAATGGCGCGCCCGATGCCGCGGCCGGCGCCGGTGACGACGGCGGTTTGGTTGGCAAGTTGGCTCATGTTTGGCTCGATGATTTACGATTTGCGGTTGATGATTTCCGCGGCAGGCAATCGTAAATCGTAGATCGCAAATCGTAAATCATTTCAGCGCCTTCACCGTCGCCTCCAAACTGGCTGTGTCCGCCACGTTCAGGATTTTGGCCTTCTTGTCAATCCGCTTCATGAAGCCGCTCAAGGCCGTGCCCGGGCCGAGTTCGATGAACTGCGTGAATCCCTGGGCCAGCAGCACGCGCATCGTCTTTTCCCACAGCACCGGCGACGTGACCTGCTCCACCAGCCGCGCGTGGATGCCGTCCGGGCGGCCGTGCGGCAGGGCGTTGACGTTGGAAATCACCGGCACGGCGGTGGCGGAAATCTCAATTTTGGCCAGTTCCGACTCCAGCTTGGGCTGCGCGCCGGCCATGAGCGGCGAATGATAGGCGCCGGCGACCGGCAGCGGGATGGCGCGCTTGGCGCCTTTGGCCCTGGCCAGTTCCACGGCATTGGCAATCTTTTCGATCTCGCCGGAAATAACGAGTTGCCCGGGGCAGTTCAAATTGGCCAGCGCGACTCCCGCCTGCGCGCAGACTTCGCGCGTGGCCTCCTCGTCCAGACCGATGATGGCCGCCATGCCGCCGCGCGTGGCTTCGCAGGCCTCCTGCATGAACTGCCCGCGCCGGCGCACGACACGCAGGCCGTCCTCGAAACGCATCGCGCCCGCCGCCGCCAGCGCCGTGAATTCACCCAGCGACAGCCCGGCCGCCGCGGCGAACTCGAAATTCGGAACTCGTTCCTTGAGCAATTCGAAGGCGACCCAACTGACGAGGAAGATGCCCGGCTGCGCGTTTTCGGTTTTGGTCAACTCGGCTTCCGGACCATTGAAACAAATCGAGGCCAGGTCATAGCCCAGCGTCGCGTTGGCGCGGTCCGACCAGCCTTTCGCCGTCGGAAAGGCCTCGGCGAGATCCTTGCACATGCCGACGACTTGGGCGCCTTGCCCGGCGAACAGCAGTGCGGTCTTGCTCATAAGGACGGGAACTAAACACGATATGGAAATGAGGAGAAAGCAGATTCGTCGGGAGAAAAATAAGAGGCCGGACACTACTCCGGCCTCCCAATGAGAACTAAAGCGCTTAAATCACCTTTCGCAGCCGCGCCGCTGCGAACCTTCATCGGATGCGGCGCCGCAGACTTGCGCCCTGCACACGGTACTGCGTTTTTGCATCGCAATGACCGTGCCACCTTAACACAGGCCATGTCCCCTGCCAGTCACCAGTTCTGGGGACACGGGAAAACGTGGAAAATAAAGGGAATTTGAAGGCTTCCGTCAGCGGCGGAGGAATTTGGCCACCGCCTCGGTGCGCGTGCGCACCTGGAGTTTCTCGTAAATGCGGCGGATGTAGGTGTGGACGGTCTCGTAACTGATGCCCAGTTTGTCGGCGATTTCCTTGTAAAGAAACCCCTGCGCCAGGCAGTCGAGCACCTCCTGTTCGCGCGGCGAGAGGGCCTCGGCGGACGTGGCGGCGGCGGGCGTCCGCTGGAACGAGGAAACGACTTTGCGGGCGATGTGCGTGGTCATGGGCGAGCCGCCGCGGTGGACTTCGCGGATGGCCTCCAGCAATTCCCTGCCCGGCGTGCGCTTGAGCAAATAGCCGCTCGCGCCGGCGGCCAGCGCGTTGAAAATGTTTTCGGTGTCCTCATAAACGGTGAGCATCATCACCTGGACCTGCGGGGCCAGCGGCTTGAGCTGCCGCACGCATTCGACGCCGTTCATCCCGGGCAGATTGATGTCCATGAGCACCACGTCGGGCTTGTCGTGCGGCAGACGGGCGAGGGCGTCCTCGTCGTTGGCATACTGGCT
>JAGWMQ010000016.1 GCA_028873125.1 Verrucomicrobiota bacterium
CGTGCAAGTGGAGGTGTGGTTCAAGCTCAAGGCTGGCGGAGCGATCTGCCTGCCGCGGATCACCCAACCCGAATCAGCCCAGGCGATGCTATTGCACCAGATGAACTGGTCGCAGCCAGAACAGCCGCCGCCACGAATCTATCAGGATCGCTTCGCCCGTGAACATCGGCGCCACCATGAGCGAAGGACCGAACATGAACTGGTCGTCAATTTCCCGCACCCTGGGATCATGGGGCCAATCCAGCACCAGCGCCCGGATGGGCGGGGTGCCGTGGCGATGATAGGTGTTGAAGGCCGAATACAGGTAGGGTACAAGCCGCATCCCGCGTAAAAATATTAAGGATTTGCGCCACGCGGCAGCTTGATCCTTTCTGACATGAACCCGCTGATTTCCCACAAGCGCGGATGCCGAGGCCGCGCTGGGCAACCGAAATTGAAACACGTGTCTCCCCGGCCCCAGCGCATTGCCGGTCCGTGACAATACGGCAATATCCCGGCACACCCGCTCGTAACCCCGCGGGTCGCCGTGGGACGGCGCCGCGATGAGGACCGGATTGTCTCTGGTCAAGCAGAGGCGAAACGTGCAAGCTCGGATGGATCAAATGAAATCATGGATACTTGGAATGGGTCTGGTTGTGCTGGCAACCAGCGTCTGCGCGGCGGCCGCGAACACGGTGCCCGTCATTCCCCGGCCACAACAAATCGAGCGAAGCGCGGGCGACTTTCACCTGACGCGGGGCACAAAAATTTTCGCCAGCCCCGGTTCGCTCCTGACCGCGCGGCAATTGGCGGCCCGGCTGCGCCCGGCCACCGGCTACCCGCTCCCGATTAAAACGAGGTTTGCTTCGACCGCGCCGGTTCCTGACGGCATTCTGCTGACGACCAAAAACGCCAGCCCCCGTCTCGGCCCGGAGGGTTACGAGCTGCTCGTCAGCTCCAACTCCGTCGTCCTCCGCGCGCCGACGCAGGCGGGTTTGTTTTACGGCGCGCAAACACTGTGGCAACTGCTGCCGCCGGCGATTTTCGCCACGAATCTTGTGACCGGGACGGACTGGCGGGTGCCCTGCGTTCAAATCGAGGACTGTCCGCGGTTCAAGTGGCGCGGGCTGATGCTCGATGTCAGCAGGCACTTTTACACGAAGGCCGAGGTGGAAAAAATCCTCGACGTCATGGCCTTGTATAAATTGAACACCTTCCACTGGCACCTGACGGACGACCAGGGCTGGCGGATTGGAATCAAAAAATATCCCAAACTCACCCAGGTCGGCGCGTGGCGCTCCGGCATTGGCTGGGGGTTGAACCCGCAATCCAGCACGGCCTACGGTCACGATGGCCGCTATGGAGGCTATTACACCCGGCAGGACATTCGCGAGGTGGTCGCTTACGCCGCGGCCCGGCACATCACCATCGTGCCGGAGATCGAGATGCCCGGGCACTCCGGGGCGGCACTGGAGGCCTATCCGCAGTTTGGCTGCACGAACGTTCCGGCCGGCCTGCCTCACGATGTGTATGATCCGGCCAACCCCGCCACCTTCACCTTCTTGGAAAACGTGTTGGGCGAGGTGTTCCGGCTGTTCCCGGGCAAATACATCCACCTCGGCGGCGACGAGGTGCCGACGGGGGTTTGGGCCAAAGACCCGGGTTGTCAGGCGCTGATGAAGCGGGAAGGGCTGACGAACGAGGCGGAGTTGCAGAGCTGGTTCACCCGGCGCATCGAGCAATTCATCCACGCCCGCGGCAGGACGCTGATCGGCTGGAGCGAAATCGCGCGGGGCGGCCTGGCCACCAACGCGGTGGTGATGGACTGGATCGGCGGCGGGAAAGGCGCCGCCACGGCCGGCCACGACGCGGTGATGACGCCCGAGGCGTTTTGTTACGTAAATTTTTATCAATCCACCAACCGTCTGAGCGAGCCGCGCGCGCAGGGAGGTTACCTCTCGTTGCGCAAGGTGTATTCCTTCGAGCCGATCCCCGAAGGACTGCCGCCGCAGGACGATTCCAATATTCTCGGCGCGCAGGCCAACTTGTGGACCGAATGGATTCCGTCGCTGCCGCACGTCGAGTACATGCTCTTCCCGCGGCTGTGCGCCCTGGCGGAGGTGGACTGGTCATCCAAAAATGCGCGCGACTGGCCCGATTTCCGGCGGCGGATTCGGGCCAACGAACGGCGCTTGGACGACTTGGGCGTGAATTATCGGCGGCAATCCTCCGTAAATCTGACGACCCCGTATCTTCATGCGAGGATTTCCCTGAATTATCCGGAATTCGAGGGGTTGTCCGTGGACAGCCTGGGTCAGGAGCGATTTCCGCTGGTGATGACGGGAGCGCCGTCGGAGCCGTGGCGTCCGGTCCGGGCCACGCGGCACGGAAACCGGGTGGAATATCGCGGTCGAGGCGTCGCCCCTTCGGCGCCGCCCCGCTGGACGATCGAAGCGCGGACGAACGAGATTTGGCTGGTGTCGCATTGGTCGGCAGCGGACCCGCCCGAGCCCCTCGAGTTTGAAGCCGACAACAGTATCTGCCACGTCACCTTGCTTGGTTTGATGGGGACCAACGGCGCAAATCGGCTTCCAGTCGGTGTTACGCAATGGAACTCCGCCCATCCGGACACCAATGGCTCCATTCAACTCCCGGTGATCATGCATTTTCCCGACCAGGGAACATTTCGGATTACCGCCGAGCCGGCGGATGTAAAATCGCTTGGCTACGTCGCGGCAACGTATCAAACCAAAGTCATTCAGATCACCTTTCCGGCGGCGACGCGGGAAGATCCGGTGGTGGAGTATCGCTGGAAAGTGGTTTCCATTCATCCGAAAATTCCAGGCATTGCGGAGGATGAGCGATTCGCCGGCTTCCGCCGCGACTGGCTGAACATTTTTCAATTAAGCCCGCATTGGGGCATGTTGGCCAATCACGTGAGCAGTGACACCTGCGCCTTTTGCTACTACGAATATGCGGACATTGCTGAACACACTCCACCGCTGGCCGAGGGACTGACGGCCTTGGACATGGTTCGGCAAACGCTGGACCGGATCATCGCCGGCGCCAATGCCTACGGCATGCCGGGACACGGAGCGTTTCCCGATTATGCCGCGGACACGCTGCCGTCGCTTTTGATCGCCGCCGAGGATTACGTTCAAGGGAGCAAGGACGATCACTGGCTGGCCGCGAATTACGGGCATCTCCGGTCCTGGACCGATAAGATGTTGTCCACCGACCGGGACGGCAGCGGCCTGATCGAATACACGTTGAGCGGCGATTCCGGTTCCTGGCCCGAGCACATCAAGTATCGTCCGGCCAATTGGTGGGACTGCATCGGCTTTGGCCACCAGGACGCCTACGCCAATGCCCTGGCCTATCGGGCGCTGCGCGGCATGGAACAACTGGCGCAGCATGCAAACCGGCCCGACGACCAGAGGCGTTACCGCGAGGCGGCGGACAAGCTGAAGGCGGTTTATTTCAATACATTTTACGACCCGGCAACCGGCGTTCTGGCCGGCTGGCGCAGCGCCGACGGACAACTTCATGACTACTATTTCCCCTGGGTCAACGGGATTGCCATCCATTACGGACTGGCGCCCCACGACAAGGCCAACGCGATCATGGACCGTCTCCTGGCCAAAATGAAGGAGGTCGGCTGCACGAACTTTGCCTTGGGCCTGCCCGGCAATCTCGTTCCCGTGGCGCGGAAGGATTATGTGGACCATAATCACCGGTTTGGCGGGGGAACCAACGCCGATGGTTCCGATGGTTTCCAAATTTATGAAAACGGCGGCGCCACCGCCTGCTTTTCATACTTCACCCTGGCGGCGCTTTACGATCTGGGCCGGATCCAGGACGGAGACCGGATTCTGTTTCCGCTGCTGGCGTCTTTTGCCAGGGGAAATTTTCAGGGGCGGGGCGGTGACGGCATGACCAAGGATTGGAAGGCGTGGGATGGGACGTGCTGGGGCTACGAGGGTTTTTTGGCGGACAACTATTACGCGATGCTGGCGGTCCTGGATCGCGAGGCCGCCTTGAAGCGAGCGCCCCCGGCGGCGTCCTCGCCTTGAACAGAGATGTCCACCGTTTCAAAATCGGCAGGTCGCCGCGTTCCACCGCACTGGATTACGGAAACCAGGCCAGTTCGGAATTGTTGGTGATTCCCTTGTTGGCGGCGAAATTCCAATACACCGTGTTTTTGAACCACGCCACGTGGCCGTCCAGGAAGGCAAACTGCGCGCCGCGGCTGTGCAGGTTGGTGTGAACGTAGTTGGCGCCGCCGACCGCCGGCAGGTTCTTGCTGTCGAACAACCACGGCACGACGCTTGGCCGCCGGATCGAAGCCAGTTTGATCAGACGATTGTAATCGCCGGTGCCGTTGACATCCTCGTTCAGGCAGTAGTGGAAGAGGTTGTTGGTCTTGCTGCTGGCATTGCAACGCCGGGAATTGGCCGGACAAATCCAGACCGATTTCCCCGGGTCAATGAACGGATTGGTGCGCCAGCACATGCCGGCATAGCGCGGCAGTTTCATCTGCGCCGGCAACTGGACATACCAGGCCTGATAGGCCGGATTGCTCAAATCGGCCTCCAGCGGCGTCGGCTTGCCCTCCCGCGGCAGGAAATCCACGTTGTCCACCGCGTAAAGCTGCGTCGCCAGAGCCCATTGTTTGAGATTGTTGCGGCAGGCGATGGCCTGGGCGGAAGCGCGGGCGCCGTTCAGCGCCGGCAACAACAACGCGGCGAGAATGGCGATGACGGCCATCACCACCAGCAATTCGATTAATGTGAAGGACCTCGTCCACCGCATACGGGTCTCCATCCTGAATCAATCCAGCTTATGGCAAAGGCCGGGCGAACACCAGCACATTTTTTCGTAATAAAACTGCCGGACCGGTGGTGAATCCGGTTGTCAACTGTCGGGATGCGCCCCGGCGTTGCCAGTGGGCGCGGCCGGCTCTAATCTGGACGGATGGTGCGGCTCGTCTTGTTTGACATTGACGGCACGCTGGTCCACACGGGCGGCGCGGGCGTGAAGGCCTTTACCCGGACGCTGGCCACCGAGTTCAACGCGCCGGACGGCGTGGAACGGGTCCGCTTCGGCGGGCGGACGGATTTGAATCTGGTGCGCGAATTGTTCGGCTTCCACGGCATCGCGCCAACGCCGGAGAATTTCCGGCGGTTTTTCGAGCGTTACGTCTTCTGGCTCGACCACATCCTCGCCGACAGCCCCGGCGGGCGGTGCGCCGGTGTGCCGGAATTTCTGGAGGCCCTGCGTACCTTGCCGCATCCGCCGCGGTGCGGTCTGCTCACCGGCAACATCCGTCTGGGCGCGGAGATCAAGCTCCGCCGTCACAGGCTCTGGGAAACATTCGAGACCGGCGGGTTCGCCGACGACGGCGAGGACCGCAACCAGATCGCCGTCGCGGCGCGCGAGCGCGGCCGGCGTCTGCTCGGCGGCCGGTTGCGCGACGACGAAATCCTCGTGGTGGGCGACACGCCGCACGACATCCGCTGCGGAAAATTCATCGGCGCCAGGGTCCTGGCCGTGGCCACCGGCGGGGCCGGGTTGGAAGAATTAAAAAATCACCGGCCCGACTGGGCGGTGGAAGACCTGCGGCGGACCAGCGCGAAGGAAATTTGCGGGTAGCGCCCGCGTCCCGCGGGTGGTTTCGGGCGTCGCGCCCGAAACTCGCAGGCCAATCAGTCGGCTTGTTTCACCGTGAGCCGCCTGCCATTTCAAGTCACCTGCCATTCGCAATTCGGCGCGACGCCAAATTGAACCCGCCGGAGGCGGGTGCCACCGAAAGGTTTCAATGGCAATGGCAACTGCCGCCGCAACAATGGCCGCCGCCGTTGCCCGATGGAGCCGGGCCGCCTCCGCCGGCCGCGGCGAAGGTGGACAGTTTTTTGGACAGCCTTTTCGAGCCGCAATGCGGGCATTCGGCGCCCTTCCAATTGGACGAACGGACGAGGATTTCGCTCTCGCGCCCGCATTTCTCGCAATGAAATTCGTAAATCGGCATGGCTGAAAAATAACCGGCGTGGTGAAAAACTCAAGCGCGGAAAGCGGCATGATATCGCTTGCGGAATGGGAATTTCCCGGAAAATCTCGCCGCCTTGAACCACTGAACCGCCAAAGGCGAGGTAGGGCGCGTCACTCCGTGCGCGCCGTCTTGGAGCCAAGCGTCTCCTTCCCGTTTGCGGCGCGCAGAGGACTGCGCGTCCTACCGGACGGTTCATGGAATTACGGCGATAATTCTTCGCGGTGCGGCTGGTGATCGCGGTTCCAACGGTCCAACGCGGCGTCGCTGGTGTCTTCAAACAGAAATTGCAGCGTCGGCGATGCAACGTGGCCGTCGCAAAACACCACGTTCAGGTGGCCTTGATGACGGGAATACTTTATGCGATGATGGCGGAACCATGCGTTCCAATCGGTCGAAGATCCGCGCATGAATGTAACCGCGCCGCCAAAAACGTCGCCTATCGCCATCATGTCGCTTGGCCTAACCACTTCCGATTCTGCAATCGGAGCAACCGCGACGGTGTGATTTGAAAGTTCGGAATAGTGCCCCCTCAAGTCCAAAATTGTTGGTGAAGTTTCCAAAGCGAAGATCGCCAACGAGGCGGTTGGTCTTGGGGAGCACACGCGTCCCGCCGAACACCTCAAGCGCGCCGAAACCACACGGTTTTGTTTGACTCGATCGCGCGCGGTCCAGTCGGCGCGACGCCGACTGGTGCAACCGGGACGGCTGTGCTCCCCATTTTGAACTGCAAAGTTCCGTCATATCCAATCGGACGGTTGAATGGACAGAGGCTCACGCGATTTCCGCGCCCGTTTGGTGAACCCAACGAAAGAATCCCTCCTTTCGCCTTTTCTTTCAACGGCCCGCCATTAACCTTGCTGCATGATGCATTTGCAACGGGCGATTGAAGACGCCGTCGCCACGCTGCGGAGTCTGGCCAGTTTGGAAGAGCCGCTGAATCGCGCGGCGGAGACGGTCCTGGCCTGCCTGACTTCCGGCCACAAGCTGCTCGTCTGCGGCAACGGCGGCAGCGCGTCGGACGCCACGCACCTGGCCACGGAATTTCTCTGCCGCTACCGCGACGACCGCCGGCCTTATCCGGCCCTTTCGCTCACTGCCAACGGCGAGTTCCTGACCGCCGTGTGCAACGATTATCACGCCGACGAAATTTTCGCCCGGCAGGTCTGGGGGCTGGGTGAAAAGGGCGACGTGCTGATCGCCTTCACCACCAGCGGCAAATCCAAAAACATCCTGCGGGCGCTCGAAGAAGCCCGGCGCAAAGGCCTTGAAAGCGTCTGTTTCCTCGGCCGCGACGGCGGTTTCACCAAGGGCGCGGCGACGATTGACTTGATTGTGCCCGGCGATTCCACGGCGCGGATTCAGGAGGGCCAGAAGCTGCTCATGCACGCGCTCTGCGAAATGGTGGATGAGAAGCTGCCCAGGAAATGAAGAAGGCGGAATGCAGAAATCAGTCGTCACACTCTCAAAGCTCGCTCGTGGCGGCTGATTTCCGCATTCTTCATTCTGCCTTCGACCTTAGAAAAAATCCGGTTCGTTGCCGACCTTCCATTTGATGTTGCATCCCATGCTGGCCTTTTGGTCGGGCGGGAGCGGTCTGCCGGCAAGCACGGCGTCGAGCGCCGCGCGCAGGTCCTTTCCCGTCACGGGAATGCCATTGCCCGGACGGCTGTCGTCGAATTGGCCGCGATAGACGAGCTTGCAATTTTTGTCGAACAGGTAGATGTCGGGCGTGCAGGCGGCGCGGTAGGCCTTGGCCACGGTCTGCGTCTCGTCGTAAAGATACGGGAAAATGTAACCGGCGGACTTCACTTCCGCCTTCATTTTCTCCGGGCTGTCCTCGGGATAATTTTCCACGTCGTTGGAGTTGATGCCGACGATGCCGACGTGCTTCGGCTGGTAGTCCCGCGCCAGTTGCGCCAGGCCGCGGCGGATATGCTGCACGTAGGGACAATGGTTGCAGATGAACAACACCAGCAGCGCCGGCTTGTCCCGGAAATCCGCCAGCGAGACGGTTTTTCCATCGGTGTCCGGCAGTTTGAAATCGGGCGCCGCCGTGCCCAGCGGCAGCATGGTGGACGGAGTCAGTGCCATGAACGAAATTTGGCGCGGCATGGGAAATTTCGCAAGCCTTGATTCATTGACGGTCTGCGATTTGCGGTTTGCGCGGCCTGGCGAATCGTAAAAAAGCTCGTAAATCGTAAATCGTGAATTGTAAATTTGTGCGTCGTGGCCAAGAACATCGTCTATTTCGACCTGGAAACGCAGAAGTCCGCCGAGGAGGTTGGCGGCTGGAACCACATTTCGCGCATGGGCATGAGCGTGGGGGTGACCTTCAGCACCGCCCGCGGCGAATACCGGATTTACGGCGAGAGGGAGGTGGGCGATCTCATCGGGAACCTGCAGCGCGCCGACCTGGTGGTGGGCTTCAACGTGCTGCGGTTCGATTACGAGGTGCTGCACGGCTACACGCCGCTGGATCTGCGTCAGTTGCCGACGCTGGACATGATGGTGGAGTTGCAGAATAAGCTCCAGCACCGGCTGTCGTTGGACTCGATTGCGACGGCCACCTTCGGCCTGGAAAAGACCGCCGAAGGAATGCAGGCGATCCGGTGGTTCAAGGACGGCCGGCTGGCGGACATCGCCGAGTATTGCTGCTACGACGTGAAACTCACCCGGCTCGTCCACGAATATGGCCTGCGCCACCGGCAATTGCATTATCACAACCGGTTCGGCAAAAAAATGACCGTGCCGGTGAGCTGGTGAGAAGATGGCATCAGGCCGCGTGGGACCTGATGTCGCGCAAGAACGGCAACGTCCGGTGATTCAATCGTTCAATGGCGGTCTGACTTCGCCCGGAGTGGCCGGGCCGGCTTGAGAAACCCTTGTTTCCTCCGGCTTGCATCAGAATTCAATTGTCCGCCGGTTCCGTCTGCGGCAGACTGGTCCGCCCATGCAGCAAGTGAACCTGGGCATGATCGGCGGCGGCACCGTGGGCAGCGGCGTGTTTCACGCCCTCCAGCTCAACGGCGCCCTCCTGGCTTTGCGCATCGGCGTCCCGGTCGCTGTCCGCAAGGTCGCGGTGAAGGCCTTCAACGAGCCGCGGCCCTATGAGATTCCCCGCTCGCTCATGACGACCGATTGGCGGGAGGTGGTTAACGACCCTGAGGTTCACATCGTCTCGGAACTTGCCGGCGGCACGACCCTGGCGCGAGAAATCATCCTGTCCGCGCTCCGGCTCGGCAAGCCGGTCATCACCGCAAACAAGGCCCTGTTGTCCGCGCACGGCGAGGAACTGTTCGCCGCGACGAAAGAACACGGGGCGAATCTCTATTACGAGGCCAGCGTCTGCGGCGGCATCCCCATCATCAAATCGCTGCGGGAAGGCTTTGTCGGCAACCGTATCACCGCCCTCTACGGCATCGTCAACGGCACCTGCAATTACATCCTCACCCGGATGAAACTCGAGGGCGCCGACTTCGGCGCCGTGCTCGCCGACGCCCAGAGGCAGGGCTACGCCGAGACACCGCCGGACCTGGACATTGACGGCTGGGATTCCCAGCACAAAATCGGCATCCTCGCCTCGCTGTCGCACGGTTTCTGGGTCAGGCCGGAAGACATCTACGTGGAGGGCATCCGGCACATTTCGGCGCTGGACATCAAGTTCGCCGATGAACTGGGCTACACGATCAAGCTGCTGGGCATCATCAAAATGGCGGAAAGCGGAAAGCGAAAAGAAAAAAGCTCCTGCCGGGTGCAGGTGTCGGTTTATCCGACGCTTGTTCCGAACGCGCACGTGCTGGCCGGCGTCAATCATGTCTTCAACGCCGTGTTCGTGCGCGGCGACATCGTGGGCGACACGCTGTTTTACGGCCGCGGGGCCGGGAAGGACGCCACGGCCAGCGCCGTCCTGAGCGACCTGGCCGACGCCGCGCTGGATTTGAAATTCGTCTCCAAACACCGCGTGCCGCCGTTCGTGCCGCACGAGTGCGACGGCGCGGTGCTGCCGATCGAGGCCGTTGTCTCGTCGTATTTCGTGCGGCTCAACGTCGTGGACAAGCCCGGCGTGCTGGCCAAAATCGCCGCGGTGTTCGGCGAGTCGCGCATCGGGATTTCCTCCGTCATCCAGCCCGAAGGCCACGAAGGCGCAAGCGTGCCGTTGATTTTCATGCTGCACCACGCGACCAACGGCGCGGTCGCCGGCGCGTTGAAAAAGATCGGTAGATTGTCCGTCGTCAAGGGCCAGCCGGTCATGTTGCGGGTGGAAACCTTTGAATGAACTTCGAATGGCCTTCAAGGAGCACGAATTGCTTGTGGAGTGAGTGCGCTTCCGCGCCGGTTGATTCGTGCCCATCTGATATTATTGGTGGTTAAAACCAAATGGCTGCCCTCCTTCTTCACAGCACCAATGGCCGTTCACCCGCGGTCAATCTGCGCGAGGCGCTGCTGCGCGGGCTGGCGCCCGACCGCGGGCTTTATCTCCCGGAAAAATTCCCAAACCTGGCCCCGGCCGAAATCGCCGCATTCGCCCGATTGCCTTATCCCGAAATCGCCCGCCGCGTCCTCTCCAAATTCACCGAGGGCGTCATGGACGGGAACGAACTGGCCGCGATTTGCCGCGACGCCTACGACTTCGACGTGCCGCTCGAAACCGTGTACAACCGCGTCCACGTCCTCCGGCTCGACCGCGGTCCGACGGCCTCGTTCAAGGATTTTGCCGCGCGCCTCATGGCGCGGCTCATGGGAAGATTTTTGCAGGCGGACCGGCGGCAACTGACCGTCCTCACCGCCACCAGCGGCGACACCGGCTCGGCCGTCGCGCACGCCTTCCACAGCGTGCCCGGCATCCGCGTCCTCGTGTTGTTTCCGTTCGCCGAGGTCAGCCCGCGCCAGCGCAAACTGATGACCACGCTCGGCGACAACGTCCGCACCGTGGCGGTGGACGGCAAATTCGACGATTGCCAGGACATGGTCAAACGCGCCTTTGCCGATCCGGCACTGGGAACCATTCCGCTGTCTTCCGCCAACTCCATCAACATCGGGCGCCTGCTGCCGCAGAGCGTTTATTATTTTTACGCGGCGTCGCGCATGGCCCAATCGGGCGAGCCGACGGTCTTTTCGGTGCCGAGCGGCAACTTCGGCGACATGATGGGCGCGGTGGTGGCGCGGCAGATGGGGTTGCCCGTGAGAAAAATCATCGCGCCGGTCAACGACAACGACGCCTTCCCGCGTTTTCTCGCCAGCGGCCATTACGAAAAGATTTTCCCCTCGCGCAACTCGCTGTCCAACGCCATGAATGTCGGCCATCCGAGCAACCTGGCGCGGCTGGTGGCGGTCTACGGCGGCTGGATGGACGAGAGCGGCCACATCCACCGCGCGCCCGACCTGGCTGCGATGCGACGCGACCTGTTCTCCAGTTCGGTCTCCGACGAACGCACGCGCGCGACGATTTGCGACGCCTGGCGGAAATACCGGTTGTTGCTGGAGCCGCACGGGGCGGTCGCCTGGCGCGGGTTTCTCGATTGGCAGGAACACGAATCGCCCCACGGCTCGCCCGCCGTGATCCTCGAAACGGCGCATCCGGCAAAGTTCCCGGAGGAAATCGAAAAGACGCTCGGCCTTTCGCCGGAAGTACCGCCGGCAATTTCCGCGGCCGAGAATCTGCCCGAGGACTACGACCGGTTGGACGCGGATTACGAAAAATTCAAGGCCTATCTGCTGGCCAGACACGCCTGACACCCTGCCCTGCAACAAAACGGCCGGCGCCGAAACTCTCCATGAACCGCCCGAAGTGCCGCCGGGTCTTGGAGTGCGGCGGGAAGCGAAGCGCCACGCCGCTTTCGTCGGGCGCCACACCAATCCCAAGGCACTGTCGCCGCTGCGCTCTGCCACCGCACTCCAAGACGCTGGCGCGCCGGCGCAAGCGCCTTTCAGTTCGAAGTCTCCATGCGCGATTCGAGAATCGTGGGAACTACTCAGGCACGACGAGCAACGCTTGGACACGGCTTTCCGCGCCCCCGGCCGATGTTCTGCCAGGCCGCATGGTTCCGACTTTTTGTGGTCCCATGGCCGGCGAGAACGGCCTGCAAAAAGTCACCGGCGACCGGCCAGCACGCCGATCAGCAGTCCCACGCCGAACGCGATCCCGGCGGCGACGCCGATGGACTCATAGGGATGTTCACGAATCGTTTTGTCGGCCACCTTGGCGCCGGCAACCGTTTTTTCCTCGATCCGGTGATAGGTGGTTTTGGCGGTGTCGAGGGCCGTGGACAAACGTTGGCGAAGTTCCTTCATCCTTTCGCCGGTCTGTCCGGCGGTCGCCTGCAACATCTCTTCCGCGTCGTGCGACAATTCCTTCAAATTGGTTCCGAGTTGTTCCATGTTGGCTTCATTTGGCATTGGATGTCCTTTCTCTTCTTTGGTTTTGATATCGGCGAGCCTGCGCCCGCAGGCCCGGTGATTCAACATAGTTCAGGTTGATCGAATGCGCCAAAAACATTTTCCCCAAAGAAGGTTTTGCCTGGACTGGACCGAATCCATCCTCCGGTCCGGCATGGTTGCCGGCGTTTGCCGCGATGAACCCCGTCTTGCAAATCGCGTTCAAACGGCTATTTTCAACCGCTCGACAGACGCGCGCTCGCGGAGGGATTCCGCGTGGCTGGGCAGATTTCAGCATGGCATTGATCGTTCAAAAGTACGGCGGCACCTCGGTGGGAAACCCCGGCCGCATCAAGAACGTCGCCCGGCGGGTGGCCGCCTGCCGCGCGCGCGGCGACCAGGTGGTGGTCGTCGTTTCGGCCATGAGCGGCGTGACCGACCACCTGATCCGGCTGGCGAAGGAGATCATGCCCCTGCCGAGCGAGCGCGAAATGGACGTGCTGCTGGCGACCGGCGAACAACAGACCATCGCCCTCACGGCCATTGCCTTGCATGCGCTGAACGTCCCGGCCGTGTCCCTTACCGGCGCCCAGGCGGGCATCGTCACCGACGGCGTCCACACCAAGGCCAAAATCCACAACCTCACGCCCAAGAAGGTCCACGAGTTGTTGAACCAGGGCCACGTCGTCATCGTCGCCGGATTCCAGGGCGAGACGCCGGAGGGGCAGATCACCACGCTGGGCCGGGGCGGATCGGATTTGACGGCGATCGCCCTGGCCGCCGCGCTCAAGGCCGACCTGTGCCAGATTTACACGGATGTGGACGGGGTTTATACCGCCGATCCGAGGATCGTGCCGGGCGCCCGGAAGCTGGACGAGATTTCCTACGACGAAATGCTCGAGCTGGCCAGCCTCGGCGCCAAGGTGATGCAGTCGCGTTCGGTGGAATTTGCCAAGAAATTCGGCGTGGTCTTTGAAGTCCGCTCCAGCCTCAACGAACATCCGGGAACGATTGTGAAAGAAGAAACCAAAAACATGGAAGAGGTGGTCGTGCGCGGGGTCGCGCTCGACAAACACCAGGCCAAACTCACGCTGGTGGCCGTGCCGGACAAACCCGGCGTGGCCGCGAAAATCTTCAAGGCGCTGGGCGACGCCGCCGTCAACGTGGACATGATCGTCCAGAACATCAGCCACGGCGCCGGCACGCCGCAGACGGACATTTCCTTCACCGTCGAGAAGGCGGACCTGCTCAAGGCGCGGAAGGTCATTGACGGTTTGAAAACCGGAATCGGCTATGGCGAGGTCATCGTGGCCGAACAGATCGGGAAGCTGTCCATCGTCGGCGTCGGCATGAAATCGCACTCCGGGGTGGCCGGAAAACTCTTTGAAACGCTGGCCAACGCGGGCATCAACATTGACATGATTTCCACCAGCGAAATCAAACTCTCCGTGGTGATTGATCTGGCCCGGGGGGAAGAAGCGATGAAGGCCGTTCACGCGGCGTTCATCGGGTAGGACCGGAGTCGCCCGGTCCGGCTTCAGGGCTTCAGCACGATTTTTCCGGCCAGCGCGCCGGTGTTTTGGATCGTGCTCGCCTCCTGCAAGCGGTGCGCATCGGCGGTTTGCGAGAGCGGCAACACGCGGTCAATCCGCGCCTTCAACTTGCCCGACGCCATCCAGCTCGTTGATGTAAGCGGCTCTCATCGCCGGCATTCCCGTTTTGGAAAATGAAAAGTCAACCGGCTGATTCGCGCCGGCGCCGGCGATTCATCGCAACGCCGAGGCAATCGCCTCGCCCATTTCGCGCGTGCCCACGCGGCGCGCGCCCGCTTCGTTGGGATTGAAAATGTCGCCGGTGCGATTGCCGGCTTCGATGGATTGCTGCACGGCGTTTTCAATCGCCGCCGCCGCGTCGTTCAAACCGAGGCTGTGCCGCAGCATGAGCGCCGCCGAGAGAATTTGCGCGATGGGGTTCGCCAGATTTTTTCCGGCGATGTCCGGCGCGGTGCCGCCGGCCGGCTCGTAGAAACCGAAGGTCTTTTCCCCGCTCGTGGCGCCAAGGCTGGCGCTGGGCAACATGCCGAGCGAACCGGCCAGCGCCGCCGCCTCGTCGCTCAGGATGTCGCCGAACATGTTTTCACAGAGCATCACGTCGAACTGCGCCGGACGCAGCATGAGTTGCATCGCGCCGTTGTCCACAAACATGTGTTCGAGTGTCACGCCGGAATAATGTTGGCCGACGCGCGTGACGACGTCGCGCCAGAGCACGCCGTTTTCGAGCACGTTCGCCTTGTCAATGCTCGTGACCTTTTTGCGGCGCAGTTTCGCGGCGCGGAACGCCACGTGGGCGATGCGTTCGATTTCCGGCGTGCTATAGGCCATCGTGTCGGTCGCGCGGGCGTTGCCGCCGCCGAGGTCCTCGGTCTTTTTCGGCCGGCCGAAATACAGGCCGCCGGTCAGTTCGCGCACCACCAGGATGTCAATCCCGTCGCCCTGGCGTTCCCTGGTCAGCGGGCAGGCGTGGGCGAGGGCCTTGGGCAGCCGCACCGGGCGCAGGTTGGCAAACAGGCCGAACTCCTTGCGGAGGCGCAGCAAGGCGGCGCGCTCGGGGCGTTCCTCCTTGGGAATCGTCGGATCGCGGTCGGGCAGTCCGACCGAGCCGAAAAGAATCGCGTCTGATTTTTTGCACAGCGTCAGCGTAACGTCGGGCAGCGCCTTGCCGACGGCGTCAATGCCGGCCCAACCGACGGGCGCCTCGGTGATGTCGAGTTTGAAGCCGAATTTTTTTTCCGCGGCGCGAAGGACCCGGATGGCTTCGCGCATGACTTCGGGCCCGATGCCGTCACCGGCCAGGGCCGCGATGCTGAACATTTTCATGATTGAAGAATTTACAATATGCGACTTACGATTTACGAGCCATTTTCTTAAATTGAGGCGCGCGCAATTCGTGAATCGCAAATTGTAAATCATAAATGTCCTTGGTTTTGCCCTACAAAGTCGCCACGCTGCTCTACTGCTTCAACGAGCGCGGCGAAATCCTGCTGCTCGAACGGGCGCAGGAGCCCAACCGCGGCTTCTGGAGCCCGTGCGGCGGCAAGTTGAAAATGGACCGCGGCGAGTCGCCCTATGCCTGCGCCTGCCGCGAGGCGGGGGAGGAGTTGGGCGTCCAATTTTCCCCGGGCGATCTGCATTTGACCGGGCTGGTCAGCGAACACGGCTATCAAGGGCGGACGCACTGGCTGATGTTCCTGTTCGAGGTGAAGAAAAAATTGACCGCGCTGCCGCCGCCCCATGCGGAGGGACGGTTTCAGTTTTTTCCACGCGACCAGGTTTCCAGCCTGCACATTCCGCAGACCGACCGCGAGCAGATCTGGCCGTGGTTCTGGAAATTCCGCGGCGGCTTCTTCGCGGCCCACTGCCATTGCCACCCTGACGGGCGAAACGACTGGACGCTGGAGGAGGCCAGCCAGAAAGCCGAGTGAAGACGCAGAGGCGCGGCCCCCCGACGGGTTTGAATTTTGATTCCGCCTGCCGCATTCTTCCTTCTTGATCTTATGGACGAGCCGATCATTGACCTGCACAGCGACGACTTTTTCATGCGCGAGGCGTTGCGCCAGGCGGCCCGGGCGCGCGAGGCCGGGGAAGTGCCCGTCGGCGCGGTCATCGTGCGCGAGGGCAGCATCGTGGCGCGCGCCTTCAACCAGGTGGAACTGCTCAAGGACGCCACGGCGCACGCGGAAATGCTCGCGTTGACACAGGCGCAGGAGGCGGCGGGCGACTGGCGGCTGACGGATTGCACGCTTTACGTCACCAAGGAGCCGTGTCCGATGTGCGCCGGGGCCATCGTCCACACGCGCCTGGCGCGGGTCGTCTTTGGCGCGGGCGACCCGAAGGCCGGCGCGGCGGGCAGCGCGCTGAATTTGCTGCAGTTTCCAACGCTGAACCACCGCTGCGAAATCACCCGCGGCGTGCGCGAACCGGAGTGCCGCGCCCTGTTGCAAAATTTTTTCGCCGGGCGGCGCAATGCGTTGAAATGATGGCGCCCGGCCTGGACGTTTCCCTTGAATCTCCGGGCAGGGCGCGCAGTCCTCTGCGCGCCGCCGATGATGAAGGAGAGGTTTTGACCCGGGCCGGCGCGCGCGGAGTGGCGCGCCCTACCCGCCTGGGGTTCAAAGCCCCCATGCGCGATTCGAGAATCGCCGGGGCCTTGGAAATGACAGAGAACAAAAAAGCAAAGCGCCCTTTCGGGCGCCTTGCTTTGTGTTGAAATCAAATCCCGGTTACTGTCCTTGGACAGTCTGCGGGAAATTGTAAACCACGGCCTGGCCGGCATTGTTGGTGGCGGCCTGCAGTGCGTCACGCAATCCGCTCACGGTCACCTGCTGCACGCTGCCGTCGGCCAATCCGATATTGCCGCGGCCGTCATGCAGGTCGCTGGATGTCCACGCCCAGGTGTTGATCGCGGAACTGCCGCCGGTGCCGCCGCCGGTAAACGAAGTGCCGTTGCCCGCGATGGTCATGTATTTGCCCGTGGCGCCCGGATTGTTGTTGTTGGCGCTGACGCCGGTGCTGCTGCCGGCGCTGGCCCAGTTCCGGTCGCCGGTGAGGATGGTCTGCGGCTGGGTGTCAATGGCGTCGCCACCGACCAAGTAGCTGCAGGAGCCGTAGTTGTTTTTGCCTTGGGTCGCATAGTCGGACGCACCGACGATGCCGGTGCCGCTCAGGCCGGTGTAGAATTGGGTGGCGAAATTCGTGGCCGCGCTGCCACGGCTGTCCGAAGGGCAGTTTACAATTTTGGGCGTGCTCAACTCATTGGACATCACGCCAAAGGCCGCCGGCTCGCTGAAGGTCGGCGCGCCGTACGGCGCCCCGGCGGCGGCCATGAGCGAAGGACTGGGGCCGCCGGAATAGTCATATTGTCCGGCCCCGCCCGCGGAAGCCGAGACAGTCATGGGGAAACGGTCGTTGTTGTCGCCTTCCCACTCGCGGAAGGCCAGGCCGCACTGCTTGAGGTTGTTGACGCAGCTGATTTGCTGGGCCTTGCGCTTGGCGGCCGCCAGCGCCGGCAGCAACATGGCCGCCAGGATGGCAATGATGGCGATCACGACGAGCAATTCGATCAGCGTGAAAGCCTTTTTATGGTTCAGACTTTTTTTCATATGCAACTAACTGGTGTTTGGTTTTGGTGTTATCGGTGACAGCCGCAGTCTTCATCCGAAATCCGCGCGTTGTCAACAGACAATTACAAGAGACTCTTCCAGCAGATTCGGTGCCATGACCTCGCCCGGCGAAAAACCTTCGAAAAACCGGCCCTCTGAATTTTTGTCAAGTGTAACATGCGTGAATTTCACGCATCCATGCGTGAATTTCACGCATCGGCGCGTGAATTTCACGCACGGGGGCGGGGTCTCTCCATGTGGGGGGCTGGCCGGTCAGCCGCCGATGGCAGTCATGGGACGGCAGGGCTGGTATTGATTGCGGAACTGGTGTTCCCACGGCTTCAACCGCAGTGCGGTCTCCAGCAACTCGCGCAGGACGGTGTCGTCTGCGCCGCGCCGCAGGGCGGAGCGCAAGTCCACCTCAATGTGATTGCCGAGACAGGGGCGCACCTTGCCGTCGGCGGTGAGCCGCATCTTGTTGCACTGGTCGCAGAAATGCTGGTTGGTCAGGGCGCCGATGAAACCGACGAGCGCGCCGGTCTGTTTGAGCAGGAAATACCTGGCCGGGCCGTGGCCGAGTTTGCGGTCGGGTTGCGGAGCCATCTCATCCCGCTGTTCCAGCACCCGCATCGCTTCGCCGCAGGCCATGAAATTTCTCTCCGTCAGGACCTCCGTCGTCGTCACCGGCATCAGCTCGATGAGTCGCAGCGGAAGGCCGTGCGCGGCGGCAAACAACACCAGGGGCCAGAGTTCGCGCTCGTTGACGCCGCGCATGAGCACGCAGTTCAATTTCACGCGCTCGAAGCCCGCCGCCACCGCCGCGCGGATGCCGGCCAGCACGCGCGCCACGTCGCCGCCGGTGATGCGCCGGTAAATTTCCGGGTCCAGCGCGTCGAGGCTCACATTGACGGTGCGCAAGCCGGCCTCGCGCAGCGGCTGCGCCTGCGCCGCCAGCTTCATGCCGTTGGTGGAAAGGCCGATGCTTTCGACCCCGGGGATTTCCGTCATGGCGCGGACAATGTCCGGCACGTCCCCGCGCACGAGCGGTTCGCCGCCGGTGAGGCGGAACTTGCGGAACCCCAGGCCCGCCGCCGCGCGCACGATGCGGATGAGTTCCGCGGCGGTCAGATGGTCCGGCTGGCGTTCCCAGCCCTTGTAGCCCTCCGGCATGCAATAGAGGCAGCGCTCGTTGCACCGGTCGGTGACCGAGATTCGCAGGTAGTCAATTATGCGTCCAAACGGATCCATCTTGTTGCTGTTCGCACCGGTTTTCGCGCCGCGCGCCGCTCCGACGCCGGTCGGCGCGATTCCCGTGGCAGCCATCCCGACCACCATATCGCATTTCAATTGGTCTGCAACCTTCTTGGGGCTGCGCCGCCGCGATGTTTTGCGCCCGCCGGACGGGCGGCTTAATCCTGCCGCGGAAACGTTCCTCCGCCGGTGCGCAAATCAGCGACCGCTCTGGTTGGTGGACAGACTTTGCCGGCTACTCGCTCGGAATCCTCCTCCACGGGAACGGGTTTTCGGTTGCCCGGGTCCGCGTCCGGAAGCCGGACCAGGCCATGGCGCCGGGCCGCGTCATCAATCAGCGCCGCGACAACGAATTGAAAATCACGGCCTTGCTCGGCGACAAACCAGAACGAGAGCGGCAGGGTGGCCGGGAGCAGCCACAGCCAGGGGAGTTGTTCCGCCAGCGCGGCAATGGCGAGCGCCTCGACCACGACGAGCGCGGCAAACAACCATTTGACTTGGAACGACCAGAACGTTTCCAGCCGGCAGCGGAAGTTCTTCCTGCCCAATTCCAGTTCCTCGGTGACCGTGGTCAGGCGCAGCCGGCTCCAAGGGTTGCCCGTGATTTCCAGGTCGTAGCCTTCCCAGCCGGTGTCCGGTTCGAAGGCGCAGGCACAGCGCTCCAGGCCTTCCTGGATGCCGCGCAAAAGGTGGTATCGCTCCACGCCTCCCTGGGCCCAGTAGCACAGGAAGCCCGGCGCGTCGGCAGCGGCGGCGACCGGGACTTCCGGCAGGCGCGAGCCGCGGTTGCTGCGCGTGCGCAGGCGCCACTGGAAACGCGCCCAGCCGCGCACGAGCGGCTGCAAAAAGAACAACAGCGCGATCAACGGGCGCGACCAGAAACGGCGATTGTGGCGCGGCAGATGGGCCTGGGCGGCGGCGACGGCGCAGACCCCGAGGGACAGGAGCAAGCTGGCCAGCGCCACGGGCAGAAGGAAGCCCATGTAAACCGAAAGCACCAGCAGGGGCACGGTGACAAAGACGTGATAGCCGAGCGTGGTGCAGAGCATGAGCGGCAGGGACGGTTCGGGCGCGTAGAGCCGTTGAAAAAATCCGCTGCCAAAAAGCCCGTGGTAGATCACCGACCTTCCCACAATGACGCCGGCCTTGGCGGTGTTGTAAATCCGCCCGCGCCAGACCCCGCCGCCGAGGGAATTGAAACGGTCCGGGTGTTTGCGCAGCAGCAGCGCCTCGGCCTCGCCATAGCCGGCCTGTTGTTTGAGATAGGCCTGCACGGTGGAGCGACGGTAGTGCCAGACGAAACCGGCGGGGCTGAAGCCGAGCCTCAGACCGCAGGCGAGCAGGCGCCAGCAAACATCCACGTCGTCGCCCGCCTTGCGGAACGTCGGATCAAACAGCCCGATTTGCTCCAGCGCCTCCATGTAAAAGGCCATGTTGCAGCCGGGAACGTGCTCCGCGTCGCGGTCGGTGAGCATGACGTGCGCCGGTCCGCCGGGCGAGGCGGCCACCACCGCCGCCACCGGCGAATCTTCCGGAGGCAGGAAGTTGTGCCCGCCGATGCCGGCGAAGCCGCCGCGCTGCAGATCGCCGACCAGATAGTACAACCAGTCCTCATCCACCCGGCAGTCGTCGTCGGTGAACGCCACGATCCGGCCGGTGGCGGCGCGGACGCCGGAGTTGCGCGCGGCGGAGAGACCCTGATTCGCCTGCCGAAGGCAGCGAACGGAAGGGAATTCGGCGGCAATCTCCGGTGTCTCGTCGGTCGAGCCGTCATCCACGACAATGACTTCGTAGTCGGGATAGTTCAGCCGGGTCAGGGACTGGAGACAGTTGCGGAGCGTGCGGGCGCCGTTGTAAGTGGCGACGACCACCGAGACTCTTGCCTCCGGACGCAGCGGGAATCGAGGGGCGATGCGGTAATGCCGCTGGACCGTGTGGAAGGAGGGCTTGGGGCGCCGGTCTCGCGTGGTCAAACCGAAGCCCCAGTCTTCAATCTGCTGTCCGCCCCGGAACCAGTCGTCCGTGAAGCTGAAGACGACCGTGCCGGCCAGGCCGCTGCGAAACGCGCCTTCGATCTGCCAGGCCAGAAACCCGCTCTGGCGCGCCTCGCCTTCACGGATCGAGTCCATGCCGAATTCGCCCAGCACCAGCGGCTTCGCTTCCGCGAGGGTCTGGAGCCGTGACAGATACCCCTCGAGGGCGTCGGGCTGGTGTAGATAGACGTTGAAACAAACGAAATCGGAGTTGGCCGGCCGCAAAAATTCCGTGGGCGGAAAGGAGGTGAACGTGAACAGGCCGGTCGGGTCCGCCGTCTTGGCCTGGTCGAGCAATTCCTCGATGAACCTTTCGACGCGCCGGGTCCCGCTCCAGCGCACGATGTCGGCGGGAATTTCATTGACGACGCTGTGGGCGAAAACCGCCGGATGCCCCCGGGTCCGCGCCACCGTGTCTCGTACCGTTCGGCGCGCCCCGGCCCGTGATTGCTTGGAGTCCAGAAAGCACAGGTGCTTGGGCCAGGGAATGTCCACGAAGACCCTCAGTTGATGTTCCGCAGCCAGATCGAGCCACCACACCGGCGGCGGATAATAGACGCGGAGGGCGTTGGCGCCCAACTCGCGGATCAGCCGGAAGTCGCGCGCCGTCTGCTCCGGCGGGGCAAACGTCTCGCCGTCCGCGTTCGGGGCGAAGGGACCGTAAGTGACGCCCTTCAGGTGGAACTTTCGCGGGCCGAGGCGGAAAAACTTTCCGTCCACAACCACCCGGTCGGACGGGGCATTCACCGGAGTCACAGGCTCTGGCATGGAGGATTGGACTGGCATTCAACGCCGGCGCCGGAGGGGTCATTCGCTCCCGGCCCGTTTGAGCGCGCGCCTCATCCGCTGCGGGAGGCGCCGCTGGAGTTCATTCTGCACGCTGATGTGGTATTTCCAAACCAGGTCGTCCGACGAGGGATGCGTCTGGTCCACCAGCCACGTGAGCCGTTGATCATCCTCCAGCAGGACGTGGACGGGCAGGCCCGGCAGTTCCTGAATCAACTGTTGATACAACCGTTCGGCGGTCCGGGGACGGTTCTGGCCGTTCAGCAGGATGAAATCTTCGCGCAGATTCGCGTGGGCCCACTGATTGACCAGAAACTGGCGGACGACCAAGACGTCGCAGAAGACGAGGACACCCAGGAAAATCAAAAAGAACCGATGGCGATTCAAGAATCGCATAGCCTCTTGAGACGCGCGACTGACCGCCCTGCCGGCGTGACAACCGCGACAGATCGGGCCGCTGTGCGCCCCTGATTTGAGTTCCTGCCCGGCAAAGCAATCAGTGTTCCGAGCTTCTGCCGGCAAGAAGGCGCGTTCAGTCCTGGAATGAAATTGGACAGGGCGTCCAACGGCGAGACCCTGTCCCGACGGGCCTGAGGCGAGGCCCAAGACCGCCGGCGCTGGCTCGTTTTTTGCTGCCGCAACCAGACGACACACCCGGCGGGTGGTGCGTTGCAGCCAACCTCAACCTCCCGGTGCATTGACAAGCATGACATTGCCGGACATATTAAGCGCAGTTTGTTGGATTGTAAACGCGAACTTATTGAGGACGGGCCTTGATCCGACGGACGAATGCAAACCTATGGAGGCGTCCAAAAAGAAGGCCGGTTTTACTCTGATCGAACTGTTGGTGGTCATCGCCATCATCGCCGTCCTGGCGGCGATGCTTCTGCCGGCGCTGGCCAAGGCCAAGGCCAAAGCCCTTCAGACGCAATGCGCCTCGAATTTGAAACAGGTGGGCGTGGCGCTCCAGATGTACGCGGACGACAACCGCGACTCGCTGCCGGGGCCGGCCTGGGCGGGCGCCATGGCCAGCTACGACATCAATTCCAGCGAGGAACTGATCTGGTTTATCGCGACCGACCTCGGCCAGCCCAAGCCATCGCCCAAGATGGTCGTCGCCAAGGTCTTTGTCTGTCCGGCCTTTGAACAGGAGGCGCCGGCGCTGACGTCTCTGGTTGACCGGAAGGTCTATTTCGACAATCCCAACATCAGTCCGAACCCGACCAATTCGGAGGTGCGGCCCTTCGGCGACCCGGCTACGGGTCTGGAGCCGATGAAACTCAGCGCCGTCGGCGGCTACCAGTCCCCGTGCAATGTGTTTGCCATCTCGGACGTGGACCAGGCGCTGCCCCAATTGAATCCGAGCGTGTCGTGGTGGTGGGAACTGCCCAACCGGCCGGTGCATGGGGCGGTGCGCAACCAACTCTTCTTCGACTGGCACGCGGAAGCCGTGAAATGGTAGCGGGGCCGGTAAATTCAACGGGCGATTTATGCGTGCAAACCGATTTTTGTTTTCAACGGTCGGCTTGGCTCTCTTTGTCCACCTCGCCGGGATGGGCCGGGCGGGAACTCTGACCGGGACCTTCACTCCCATTGCCGCCGGGTCCAACGTGAATTTGACGGCGGAGGGAAAATTGGATTGGGTGCATTGGGGGCTTTACACCGCCGACAGTCTGGACCGCAAAGCGGACGTGGCGCCGCAGATCAGCAACTTCACCTTGGTCGGCGACAATTCCTCTTACACGCTGGCGGCGTATCAGTACACCAACAATGCCAACGGCTACACCTGGTATGATGGCGTGCCCACCACCAATGCCACCAACACCCCCACCGGCGTCTGGGCTTACGACTACGTCCCGTTCGGGTCCGGGTTCCAACTGACTGTTCCGGCCGACACGGCGCAGAGAACGCTGCAAGTTTTCGTCGGGGCGTTTGCCGCGGAAGGACAATTCACCGCGTTCTTGAGCGACGGTAGCGCGCCCAATTTCACCAATGCCCCCAATGCCACGGTGAACAACACCGCCAACGGACCGGGCGGAGTTTTCACCATCAACTTCGCGGCCGACTCCAGCAACCAGACACTCACCGTCATCTGGACGCTTGCGAAAGTTTATGGGTCGCCCCTGGCTGCGCCCAATGTCACGCTGCAAGCCGCCGCTCTGACAGCGTCCAATGCTGACAACCCGCCGTATGTCGCCATCGCCAGCCCCGAGAACGCCGCCGCATTCCCGGCGCCGGCCACGATCACCCTGAGCGCGGATGCCCTGGACTTTGACGGCACCGTGACCAACGTGGCCTTCTATTCCGGCACGAACCTGCTCGGACAAGTCGCGGCCAGCCCCTACAGTTTCACCTGGGCGAACGTCCCTAAGGGCCATTACACGGTGACGGCGCTGGCGGCCGACAATGGCGGCGCCAGCGGTCGCAGCCAGCCGGTGGACGTTTTCGTCTATGGCGCCGGCGGCGGCCAGACCAACGCCGTCGCCCAGCCGCCGTCGTCGGTGGACCTCACGGCCGAAGGCACGGCGGACTGGACGCACTGGGGCCTGACCACGAACACGAGTTTCGATTACAAAAGCTCCGTGCCGCGTCAGATCGGCAACTTCACCGAGTTGGGCACCAACGCCGTTCAACAATACTCGGACAATTACACCGCCTTTTCCTGGTCCGACGGAGCGCCGACGTCGGCCGCCACCAACACCGCCACCGGCGTGTTCGTCACGGGCCAGACGAACGGTTTCCTCCTCACCGCGCCGGCGGACCTCTCGCCGCGGCAATTGCGGGTTTATGTCGGCGGTTACGGCGCGCAGGGCGAATTTCAGGCCTGGTTGAGCGACCTGAGCGCGCCGCCCTTTGACGACACCTCGGTCAGCAACGTCTATGGCAACAGTTACGCGGTTTATACCATCAACTACACCGCCGCCTCCACCAACCAGCAATTGATCGTGAGGTATCGCGCCGTGAATCTTTTTGATCTGACCTACGGCAACGTGACGTTGCAGGCGGCCACATTGCAAGGCGCCGTACCGCCCCCGCCGCCCGCGGCGGTGCAAATCGTGGATCCGCGATGGCTCGGCAGTGGCTTTGCCTTGTCGTTCCAGACCCAGACGAACCAGAGCTACACCGTCCAATACACCTATTCGCTCAATCCCGTTTCCTGGCAGACGCTCACCAATTTTTCCGGGAACGGAACAATGACGAGCGTGACCAACCAAGCTCCGACCAACGCCACCTGCTTCTACCGGGTTTTGGAGCCGTAACGGCGCGGTTGGGTTGTCCCGCGCGGCGGCTTCTGGTAAAAACGTCGCGGCCTGGAAATGCAAAAATACCGACGATTGCTCCAGTATGCGCGAAGGCAACGGTTCCACTTTGTCCTGATCTTCGCGCTCACGGTCACGACCTCGGCGCTGGCGGCGTTGCAGCCCTGGCCGCTGAAGCTGCTGGCCGACCATGTCCTCGGCAAAGTTCCCGCGCCGGAGGTCCTGGACCATGCCCTCGGATGGTTTGCGCTGGAACCCACCAAGACCGTCCTGCTCTGGGTGGCCGTCCTGGGCGGCCTCGTCTTGTTCCTGTTGAACAGCGCGCTGGACGTGGTGCTCACCCAGTGGTGGACCTTTGCCGGGCGGCGCATGGTCTATGACCTGGCGGCCGATTTGTTCGCCCGGCTCCAACGCCGTTCGCTGCTCTTCCATTCGCGAAATACGGTCGGCGACACCCTGGGCCGTGTGACCGGCGACAGTTGGTGCGTTTATCAGGTGTTCGACACGGCACTCTTCACGCCCGGCCACGCGCTGCTGATGTTGATCTTCATGGCGCTCTTGATGGCGGGGCTGGATCCGACCCTCACGCTGCTGGCGTTCGTGGTCGCGCCCTTCATGGTCGGCGCGTCCTTCCTGGTCAGCAAGCCGCTGCGGCTGGCGGCCAAACTCAAGCGCGACATCGAAATCCGCATCCAGTCCCACATCCAGCAAACGCTCACCGGCATTCCCGTGGTGCAGGCCTTCGTTCAGGAGGAACGCGAGCAGGAACGGTTTCAGCGGTTCGCCGACGGCGTCATCCGCGCCCAGCAGCGCAGCACGCTCATCGGCAGCCTCAACAGCCTCAGTTCCGGCCTGATTGCGACCCTGGGCACGGCGGTCATCCTCTGGGTCGGCGCGCTGCACGTGGCCGAGCACCGCCTGCCCGTCGGCGGCCTGCTGGTTTTCTTGTATTACCTCGGCTCGCTGCAAACCCAGATGAAAACGCTCGCCGGCGGCCCCACCGCGCTGCAGGGATTGAGCGCCGCCGTGGACCGCGTCAGCGAAATTCTTGAGGCGGCGCCCGAAGTGGCCGAACGCCCCGGCGCGCAGGCCCTGCCGCGCGCGCGCGGCGCGGTCCGGATGGAGAACGTCACGTTCGGTTACGAGCCGGGTCACGAGATTCTGCGCGGCGTTTCGCTGGAGGTCGAACCCGGGGAAACGCTCGCCATCGTCGGCTCCAGCGGCGTCGGCAAGACCACGCTGGTCCAACTGATCCCGCGTTTTTTCGATCCCTGGCAGGGGCGGGTGCGGGTGGACGGCCAGGACGTGCGGGACGTGCAATTGCGGAGCCTCCGGTCGCAAATCGCGCTGGTGGCGCAGGAGGCGTTTTTATTTCCCTTTTCGATTTCCGAGAACATCGCGTTGGGCCGGCCGGACGCCGCGCGCGCGGAAATCGAAGCCGCCGCGCGGGCCGCCAACGCGCATGAATTCATCCAGCGCCTGCCGCAAGGCTACGACACGGTCCTCGGCGAGCGCGGCGTCACCCTGTCCGGCGGCGAGCGCCAGCGCCTGTCCATCGCGCGCGCCCTGCTCAAGGACGCGCCGGTCCTGATCCTGGATGAACCCACCAGCGCGCTGGATGCCGAAACCGAACAGGCGATTCTGCAGGCGCTGGAGCGGCTGATGGAGGGCCGGACCACCTTCATCATCGCCCACCGGCTCTCGACGGTCCGCCGCGCCGACCGCATCGTCGTATTGGAAAACGGCGCCATCGCCGAGAGCGGCTCGCACGCCGAACTGCTTGGCCGCGGCGGGCTTTATGCGCGGTTGCATCACCTGCAGTTTGACACCGGGAAGCCGCCGCTGCCGGCGGCGCAATTGGGACCGTCGCAACTTTGATCGCTCCGTGAACAAACCAACAGCACAATTGGGCGTGGTGGGTCTCTGCCGGTGGGCGCTCCGTTACGCGTTCCGACGCTGGCTGCCGCTGGTGGCGGTGCTGGCGACGATGCTGCTGAACGTGGGGCTGAACGTGCTGAAACCCTGGCCGATGGTCTTTCTGATCGCCGTGCTGCGGGCGCAATTGCTGGGCGAGGCGATGCCGGCGTGGGCCTCCCGGCTGGTGGAGTTTCTGCCGGGCGCGCCGACCTTGAAGCATTTCATCGGCTGGAGTGTCGCGGCCACGGTGGTGATTTTTTTGTTGAGCTGGCTGGTCGGCCTGGCCAACGCTTTCGCCAACGTCAGCCTCGGGCAGCGGATGGTTTACGACCTGGCCGCCGACCTGTTCACGAAACTGCAACAACTGTCGCTGCGGTTTCACGCCAGCCGGTCGGTGGGCGACAATCTCCGGCGCGTCACCGCCGACAGCGCCTGCATTTCGCTCATCGTCAAGGACGCCCTGCTGCCGGTGGTGTCCTCGCTGGTCACGCTCGTGGTGATCTTCGGCATTCTCTGGCGGATTGACGCCACCCTCACCCTGATTGCGCTGGCGGTGGCGCCTTACATGCTCCTGATCTTCTATCTCTACGCGCAGCCCATGCTCCGGCTCAGTTACGTGGAACAGGAAACCGAGTCGCGCATCTACGAGGTCGCCGAGCAGACCTTGTCGGCCATTCCGGCGGTGCAGGCCTTTTGCCGCGAGGAACTCAACGACCGCCGTTTTCAACAGACGACCGGCGCCTCGCTGGCCGCCACCCTCACGCTCACCCGCGTGCAATTGCGGTTCAAGGTGCTGATGGGCCTGGCGACGGCCGTGGGGACGGCCGGCATTTATTGGCTCGGCGCCCGCCACGCGCTGGCCGGAAACACCCTCATGGATCCGGTCGCCACCATCGTGCTGTTCCTGTCCTACCTCGGTTCGCTCTACGATCCGCTGGCCAACGTCATGTACACCTCGGCCACCATCCAGACCGCCGCCGGCAGCGTCCGGCGCGTCCGCGAAGTGCTGGAAACCGAGCGCGAAATCTCTGACAAACCCGGCGCGACACGGTTGCCCGCCCTCCGGGGACGCGTGGAGATTGAAGACGTCACCTTCGGGTACGAACCGGACCGGCCCATCCTGCGCAACATCCGTCTGGCGGTGGAACCCGGCGAAACGGTGGCGTTGGTCGGCCCGACCGGCGCGGGCAAGAGCACGCTGGTCAGCCTGGTCCCGCGCTTTTTCGATCCCTGGCAGGGAAGCGTGCGGGTGGACGGACACGACGTCCGCGACGCGCAGTTGAAGAGCCTGCGCGGGCAGATCGCCATCGTTTTGCAGGAGCCGTTTCTGTTCCCGCTGTCGGTTGCCGAAAACATCGCCTACGGCCATCCGCAGGCGACGCGGGCGGAAATCGAAGCCGCCGCGCGCGCCGCCAGCGCGCATGATTTCATCCAGCGCCTGCCGCAAGGTTACCAGACGGTCGTCGGCGAACGCGGCGCGACGCTTTCCGGCGGCGAACGGCAGCGCCTGTCCATTGCGCGCGCCCTGCTCAAGAACGCGCCCATCCTGATTCTCGACGAGCCGACCAGCGCGCTGGACGCCGAATCGGAGGCGGCGTTCCTTCAGGCGCTGGACCGCCTGGCGCAGGGCCGTTCCACCTTGGTCATCGCGCACCGGTTGTCCACGGCACGGCGCGCCAACCGCATCATCGTGCTGGAGAACGGCGGCATTGCCGAGAGCGGGACGCACGAGGAACTCCTGCGGCGCGGTGGCCGATATGCGAAATTTCACCGCATCCAGTTTGCCGGGACGGGGGACTGATGTGACGCCATTTTAACTTGCCAATCCCCGAATCCCGGAGAACTCTGCCGGGAGAAAGCCAATGAGGCGCCCGAACCGCTCAATTCGCCTGCCGGTGAAAATGCGTCCTTTGGCATTTTCGCTTCTGTGCGGGTTGGCCGCCGGGACGTATTTGTCATCCGCCGGGGCCGCGACGCTGTCCGGTTCCTTCACGCCGTTGCCGTCGGGAACCAACGTCAACCTGACCGGCGCCGGCGCGTTGGACTGGGTGCATTGGGGGTTCGAGAGCGCGTGGACCGTCGAGCGCAAATACGGTGTGACGCCGCAGATTACCAATACCTTTTTGGCGCCGTTCGACCTGAATTCGCGTTCTTACTACGACGGGCCGTTTCAACTCACGAATGGCCTGGATACGTTTACCTGGAGCGACGGCGCCTCGCTGGATCGGGCTGCCACCAACACGCGGACCGGCGTGTATATTTACGGCGACCAGAATAAATATTCGGGCAACGCTCCAACCGGCTTTCAAATTCAGTGTCCGGCGGACATCACGATGAAGCAGTTGAAGATTTACGTCGGCACCTCCGGGGTGAACGGAACCCTGACGGCCAGCTTGAGCGGGGCGGCCAGTTATACCGACAATTCATTGAACGGCGGCCCATCCAACGGCGTCTATACCATCAATTTTCAGGCCGACTCGGCCGGCCAGATGCTGACCGTCACTTTCACGAGCACCAACACCTCCGGCTATCTCGCTTTACAGGCCGCCACTTCGACCGGTCCAGACGCGCCGCCGTCAGTGTCCGTCACCGCCCCGGCCGACGCTTCGGTGTTCGCGGCCCCGGCGACTTTTTCACTGACGGCCACGGCGTCGGACAGCGACGGGTTCATCACCAATTTGTCCTTGCTGGACGGCGCCACGATTTTGGGACAGACGAATTCGGGTTCTCTCGGCGTGAGCGTGAGCAACCTGCCTGGCGGCGCCTACAACTTCGTTGCCGTGGCCTCGGACAACGGGGGTTTGTCCATCACCTCGTTCCCGGCGCGGGTGTTTGTAACCACCGGCGGCGGAACGTTGGCCGGCAGCGTCGTCGCGCCGCCGGCCAACCTGGACCTGACCGCGGAAGGCGCGCTGGACTGGGTGCATTGGGGCCTGCTCTCGGCCACCAATTCGGACCGCAAGGCCGGGGTGACGCTGCTCATCCCGGATGTCCAGGTGTTGAACGCGACCACCACCGATCTTCTGCGCTACTCGGACAACTTGACCAGCTACAGTTGGACGGACGGCGCGCCGACGGCCAGCACCAGCGGCACCACGACTGGCATTTTTCTTTACAGTACAAACCAGCCGCCGGCGGCGTTTCAGTTGACCGTCCCTGCGACCAGCACGCCGCGCGAGTTGAAAGTTTATGCCGGCCTTTACGGCGACCATGCCCGGATGGACGCCTGGTTGAGCGACTGGAGCGCGGTCTCCTACAGCGACGAGTCGCTTTCATCCGCATACGGCAACGGCTACGCGGTCTATACTTTCATTTACAGCTCCACCAATGCGGGCGCGACGCTCAATGTCCGTTGGAGTCCGGCCATCGTTTTGGACCCGTTCTATGGCAACGTGACCTGGCAGGCGGCGACCTTGTCGTCGCCACCGGCGGCGACCGTGCTGACGGCGCCGGTTGTTTCGCCGGCGAGTGGATTTGATTTCTCGTTCTTTGCCGAGACCGGCGTGAATTACACGGTGTGGTATAGCGGTTCCCTCGGCCCCGTGAACTGGCAGGTGTTGACCAATTTCCCCGGCGTGGGCGGGGATGCAACCATCAACGACTCCAGCACAAATGCGGCCCGGTTTTATCGGGTGCAGGCGCAATAAATGCTGGACAATCCTCGCACCGGAAACCTAAACACCTAGCACTGTGAAAGCCAAGCACGAAACCATCACCGCCCTTGCGCCGGGCCGCTGGACCCACGGCGCGCCGCCGGCCAACGTGCGGCTGGGAAACGACACCGTCATCACCGGCGACCTGGCGTTCAAGCGCTTTCACAGCCGCGAGCCGGACGCGCTGGTCATCGGCGCGCAGTGTACGATGGACGGCGTGCATTTCGATCTCGGCGAAAAAGGCCGGATGACCATCGGCGACTTCTGTTACTTCACCAACGCCGTCCTGCTCTGCGAACTGGAAGTGCGCATCGGCAACTATGTCGTCATCGGCTGGAACACGACGGTCGCCGACACCGACTTTCATCCGCTGGCTCCGGCCGAACGCGTCGCCGACGCCCTCGCCTGCTCGCCGCTGGGCGGGGGCCGGCCGCGGCCGGCAATTCCCAAGCTGCCGGTCCTCATCGAGGACGACGTGTGGATCGGGCCGAACGCGACCGTTCTCAAAGGCGTGCGCATCGGCGGCGGCGCGTGGATTGAGGCCGGTTCGCTGGTCACGCGCGACGTGCCGCCGCGCGCCCGCGTGCTCGGCAATCCGGCGCAAATCATTGGAACCATGCCGTGACCGCGGACCGAAAACTCGAATGGGACTGGTATTCGGGGACTGTTCCGGAGAACGTGGTCCTTGACGACACGGCTTATTGCGAGACGGCGTTCAGCTTCCATTTTTATCGCAGCCGGTTGCCGGGCGGCGTCGAGTATGGCCGCGGCGCCTCGACCTATCTGGGCACGATGTTCGACGTCGGCCCGCGCGGGCGCGTGATACTTGGCGAGTGCGCGCTGATCCACGGCGCGCGCATCATCTGCGACGCGGAAATTCTCATCGGCGATTACGCGCTGATTTCCTGGAACGTGGTGTTGATGGACACGTATCGCGTTCCGTTGGATGCGCCAGAGCGGCGCCGGGAACTGGAACGGATCCCGGCGCGCGAACCGCGCCTGGCCTGCGCCGATGTTCCGGCCAAACCGGTTCGCATCGGGCGCAACGTCTGGATCGGTTTTGACGCCTGCGTGCTGCCCGGCGTGACCATCGGCGAAGGCTCGGTGGTCGGCGCCAAATCGGTGGTGAGGGAAAGCGTCCCGCCGTTTACCATCGTGGCCGGCAATCCGGCGCGGGTCATCCGCCCGCTCAATGCCGAAGAAAGGAGCCGCCATGCTTGAGCCACCGCCGCGCAAAGGCAAAATCATCGTCTTCGGCATCTTGTTCTGGTATCCGCTGGCGGGCGTCACCTATCAGTTTTTACATTACCTGGTCGGCCTGCGGCGGCTCGGCTACGATCCCTATTACATCGAAGATTCGGCGCGCTGGATTTACGATCCCCGGCTCAACGACCTTTCGCCGGATGCCACCGGCAACATCCAAACGGTCCTGCCGGCCTTGCAGGCGCATGGCTTTGGCGGCCGATGGGCGTTTCGTGGAAACTATCCGGATGGCCGGTGCTACGGCATGAGCGAGGTGCAAATCAAGCAACTTTACCGCGAGGCCGACGCCTTCCTGAACATTACCGGCGCCCAGGAGATCCGCGACGAGCACCGTGCCATCCCCCGCCGGATTTACGTCGAGTCCGATCCCTTCGCCTTGCAGGTCAAGGCGGCCAAGGGCGACGCCGGCACGATTAACATGCTGGCCGCCCACGACACGCTGTTCAGCTTCGGCGAAAACCTCGGTGCCCCCGACTGCGGCGTGCCCGTGGAAAAATGCCGGTGGCTGCCCACGCGCCAGCCGGTGGCGCTGGAATGGTGGGACGGCCCGGTCCGCGGCGGTGACACGTTCAACACCATCACCACCTGGCACAACAAGGGCAAGGACATCGAGTGGCGGGGCGAGAAGTGGTATTGGACGAAAGACCGCGAGTTTGAAAAATTCCTGGATTTGCCGAAACGCCGGCCGGTGAAATTTGAACTGGCTGCGACCGTGGACGACGAGGTCAAGGCGCTGCTCAACCGCCACGGCTGGTTGCAGAGAAATTCCATTGAAATCTCCCGCGACCCGGACCGTTACCGTGATTACATCCGGCGATCGCGTGGCGAGTTCACCGTGGCGCGCGACCAGTACACCCGGCCCCACACCGGCTGGTTCAGCGACCGCAGCGCCTGCTATCTCGCCGCCGGCCGGCCCGTCATCACCCAGGAAACCGGCTTCAGCAAATTTCTGCCGACCGGAAAGGGCTTGTTCGGCTTCAAAACGATGGACGACATTTTGAAGGCGGTGGACGTGATTGAAGGTGATTATGAAGGGCACTGCCGCGCCGCGCGGGAAATCGCCGCCGAATTTTTCGCCGCCGAAAGAGTAGTCGGCGACTTGATGCACAGGGCCGGATTGTGAAAATCATTCTCGCCGGCACCATCGGACGCTCCGGTCTGGGCGGTCAGGCCTGGGCGAACCTGCAATACCTGCTGGGCCTGCGCGCGCTCGGCCACGAGGTTTGGTATCTCGAAGACTGCGGAGACACCTCTTTCGTTTGGGACTGGGAAAAGGCGGAATGGAATTACGAACTCGAATATCCCGCCGCCTGTGTCCGGGCCTGCCTCGCGCCGTTCGGCTTCGGCAAACGCTGGATTTACCGCGCCGGCGCCGGCGCGCGCGGCATGGCGCTGGAGCAGTTCCGCGAAATCTGCGCCGCGGCCGACCTCCTCATCCTGCGCGCCGCGCCGCTCTGGCTGTGGCGCCCGGAGTATGATCTGCCGCGCCGGCGCGCGTTCATTGACGTGGATCCCGGCTTCACGCAAATCGCCATCGCCAACGGTGACCAGGGCGTTGCCGACGGCGTCGCGCGGTGCGAACGGCGCTTCACGGTTGCCCAACGCCTCGGCGTGGCGGATTGCCTCATTCCGCGAAACGGCGGTCCGTGGCTGAAGACCCTGCCGCCGGTGTTCCTGCCGGAATGGCCGGTGGCGGACTCTCCGGCCACGCAGTTCACTTCCATCATGCGCTGGCAGGGCTTCCGCGAGGCGAGCCACGGCGGAAGATCCTTCGGCCAGCGCGACCAGGAGTTTCCAAAATTCATCGGTCTGCCGAAGCTGACACCGCAAACATTTTGCATTGCCCTCATGGGTGTCAAACCGGAGGAATTGACGAAACGCGGCTGGGCAGTGGCGCCCGGCGAAGTGATCTCCCGGACGCCGGCGAGGTACCGCGAATTCATCCAGCAATCGCGGGCCGAATTTGGCGTGCCCAAACACGGCTACGTCGAGATGCGCGGCGGCTGGTTCAGCGACCGCAGTGTCTGCTACCTCGCGTCGGGCCGGCCGGTGGCCGTCGAGGACACCGGCCTAGGCGACTGGCTGCAGGTCGGCGAGGGACTGCTGACTTTTGACGATGTGGATTCGGCTCGGCTGGCCGTGGAGAAGGTCAATTCCGATTACGAGCGCCACCGTCGCGCGGCCCGGGCGCTGGCGGAAAAAGTCTTTGCCACCGGCCGCGTGCTGCCGAGTTTGCTTGAAGCGGCCATGTATTGATGCTTCCTTGGCCTCGGTGGAATCATTATGAGCCAACTGTTGCCCGATAAGTTGAAAGAGTTGTGGCAGTCAGTCGAAGACCGCCGTCTCACCTTCGACGAATTCGAGGCGCGAAAACAGCAGTGGATGGACGAATACAAGGCCGTCTGGCGGGAAACGATTCTCTTCGGCGGCCTTCGGGACCTGAAGTTGAGCCTGGTGTCGGAACTCGCCCGGTTTTTCAACTGTAACGACCCGGCAGAAATTGAACGTCGCTGCCAGAGCGGGGCCGCGGCGGTCAAGGCGGATTGGGAAGTGAAGTGTCAGCGGGAAGACTCGCGCTCCGTCGAGCGGTTCTACGACGAGAGCCGGGCCTACATCTATGATTTGATGTGGTGGCACACGTTGGCGGGCGACGATTCGCCCTTGGCCTATGTCGTGGCCCTGCGCCTGGCGCAACAACACGCCTGCCGGCGCCCTCTCGACTTTGGCGCGGGCGTCGGCGCGGGCAGCATACCTTTTACGCGGCACGGCTTCGACAGCGCCCTGGCGGACATCAGTTCCACCCTGCTGGATTTCAGCCAACCGAGAGTCTAATGCGCATCGCCCAAATATCCACCTTGGCAACGCCCGTCCTGCAACACACCCATGGCAGCGTCGAGGCGCTGGTCTGGCTGTTGACGCGCGAATTGACGCGGTTGGGACACGCCGTGACGGTCTTCGGCTGTGGCGGTTCGGACGCTCCGGGGGAATTCGTCGAGACCCTGCCCGGCCCCTACGGCGCACCCGGCTCGTTTGACGACTGGCAATTGTGCGAATGGGTCAATCTATGCCGGGCCGTCAAAGAATCGTCCCGGTTTGACGTGTTGCACGCGCACGCCTATCTGTGGGGCATTCCCTTGGAACCCTTTTCCCGCGCGCCGCTGGCGCATACCTTGCACATCGTGCCGGATGAAAATGCAGCGCGACTGTGGTCCCGTTCGCCGCGCTCGAACGTCACCGCCATCTCGCGGCATCAATGGAGCGGACACCCGGAGATGCGGCCCTGCGCGGTCATCCCGCACGGCGTGGACGTGGCGCAATTTGCCTTTCAACCGGAGCCGGGAGATTACGTGTGCTACTTGGGACGTTTTGTTCCGGGCAAGGGCCCTGTCCAGGCCATCCAGGCGGCGCAGGCCCTGGGCCTGCGCCTGTTGTTGGCCGGACCCGAAAATTCCTACTTCCGGGAAAAAGTCAAGCCGCTCCTGGACGGCAAAAGAATCGAGTACGTCGGCTTTGTCCGCGGCGCGGAGCGCGATAAACTGCTCGGCGGCGCGCGGGCGTTGCTTTACCCGATTCAATATCCCGAGGCGTTCGGGCTGGTGCTGCTGGAGGCGATGCTGTGCGGCACCCCGGTGGCCGCGATGCGCCTGGGGGCGGTGCCGGAGATTGTAGACGAAGGGGTGACGGGGTCCTCGGCCGATTCGCTGGAGGACTTCTTGCCGGCGGTCCAAACGGCCCTGCAACTGGACCGCGCCCGCGTCCGCCGGCGGGCGGAACAACGTTTTTCGGCGGAGCGCATGGCGCGTGAATACGCCGCCGTTTATGAACGGCTGGCCGCGAAGAAATAATTTCCCGTGAACGTTCTCGTCATGGCCCCTCATCCGGACGATGAAGTCATCGGCTGCGGCGGCGCGCTGTGTTTGCACGCGCGGCGCGGCGACCGCATCAGCGCCGTTTTTTTGACCTCGGGCGAACTGGGGTTGAAAAAGCGGCCGCGCGAGGAAGCCTGGAAGATTCGCGAGGCCGAGGCGCGCCGCGCCGCCAAAATTCTGGGTTTGTCGGCGTTGCATTTTTTGCGCCAACCGGACTGGACGCTTGGGGAACACGTGACCGCCGCCGCCGCCGCCTTGTATCCGATCCTCCAACAACAAAAGCCGGGGCTGATTTACCTGCCGCACCCGCAGGAATGGCATCCCGATCACCAAGCGGCGCTGGCCATTGTGCGCCGGGCCTTGCGTCGCGGCGGAATGGCGCCGCCGAAATTGCGCGGGTACGAAGTCTGGACACCGATGAGCCGGTTTGACGAGGTGGAACACATCAGCGCGGTGATGGCCCGCAAGTTGCGGGCGCTGCGCGCCCACCGGTCGCAACTGGCCGAATTCGATTACGTTCAAGCCGTCCGCGGCTTGAACCAATTTCGCGGCGCGCTGGCGGCCAGGACGCGTTTTGGGGAGGTCTTTCAACTTTTGAAAATGTGAGCATGAGCAAGGCGCCGCTGGTCAGCATCGTTATTGACAGTTACAACTACGCCCGGTTTTTGCCGGAGGCCATTGACAGCGCCCTCAACCAGAATTACCCGCGCACGGAGGTCGTCGTGGTGGACGACGGTTCGACCGACCATTCGGCGGAGGTGATCGCGGGTTATGGCGACCGGATCGTGCCGGTGCTGCAGGAAAATCGCGGCCAGGCGGCGGCGTTCAACACCGGATTCCGCCGCAGCCGGGGCGAGGTGATTTTGATATTGGACTCCGATGACGCGTTGTTTCCGACCGCCGCCGCGAGCGCGGTGGAGGTCTTTCGCGATCCGCAAGTCATCAAGGCGCATTGGCCGCTTTACGTCATTGACGAGGAAGGCCACCGCACCGGAAAAATGTGCCCGCGGTTGTCGTTGACGGAAGGTGATTTAAGAAACGAAGTTTTGGCCGGTGGGCCGTGGTGCGTGGCCACGCCGCCGACTTCTTGCAACGCCTGGACGCGCCGCTTTTTGGAGCGGATCATGCCCGTGCCGGAGGCACCATACCGGATTTGCGCCGATTCCTATCTCATCACCTTGGGCTGGGTGTCCGGACGGACGCGGCTGGTGCGTGAGCCGCAGGGACTTTACCGCGTCCACGGCAAGAACAACTATGCCGGCCAGCCCTTCTTCCAGAAGCTGCGGCGGGACATGGAGGTGTACGAACTGCTGTGCGGCTTGTTGAGCGATTTTTTTTCGCGTCAAGGCGCGGCGATCAAGCCGGAAAACTGGAAACGCCAATCCTGGCCGCATCGGCTTGCTCTATCCGCGCAGGAAATCGCCGCAGCCATTCCCGCCGGCGAAACTTTTATCCTGCTGGACGACGACAATTGGGGCGGGCAGATTTGCGAGCGGCTTCGGCAACTCCCCTTTCTGGAGAAAGAGGGCCAGTACTGGGGTCCGCCGCCGGACGATGAAACGGCTTTGAGGGAATTGGAGCGGATGCGGAAGGAGCACGGCGCAAATTTCATGGTCTTCGGCTGGCCGGCATTTTGGTGGCTGGAGCATTACCGGAAATTTGCCGAATATGTGCGCACCCATTTCCGGTGCTTGTTGCAAAACGAACGGTTGGTGGTCTTTGACCTGCGAACTTCCTTGCCCTGAATCCGGCGGCAGCACCGAATGCTTCCGGCAAAACCGCCCGCCGAAGTCGCCTCAACATGAGTCGTAATGGCGCTCGCGCCCGGTGCGGCTTTGTTTCATAATGGCACAGATCAGGCTCTAATCAGCGACTGACGGATTTGATAATATATTGATTTTTAGCTCGTTACAAATATATGATTTAATTGGCACTCCGACTGCATTGCTTTCAAGCATGAGGACGCGCAATTCGGGTGAAAGACGCGGGTTTCCTCGCCCACTTCAACCGGAAAGATTGGCAGACGCGGTTGCGGTGTTCAACTTTTTAACCAGTCTGCACAAAGAAAGGATTGATCGTATGAATGCATTGACTCGTTGGAATCCGTTCCGGGATATGGACGACTTGCAGCGACGGATGTCGTCCCTGCTCGATTGGGGTTCCTTCCATCGCGGCAGTCTGACCACGGACGAAGAAAACATCACCGTGCCCGAATGGGCGCCGTTGGTGGACATTGCCGAGGACGACAAGGAATACCTGATCAAGGTCGAGTTGCCCGAAGTCCAGAAGGACGACGTCAAGGTGACCGTCGAAAGCGGCACGTTGACCATCTCGGGCGAACGCAAGGCCGAGAAGGAGGAAAAAGGCCGCAAGTTCCATCGGCTGGAACGCTATTATGGCCGGTTTGAACGCAGCTTCAGCATCCCGGACGACGCGGATGCCGGCAAGGTCAACGCCGAGTTCAAGGACGGCGTGTTGCGGGTGCGTCTGGCCAAGAGCGAAAAGGCCCGTCCGAAACAAATCGAAGTGAAGGTCAGTTAAACCGAATCCGCCAGGAGCGCGTCCCGGCGATGCGTTCCTGGCGGAAGGGCAAGCCGGGCTGTCCGCGAGGCCGCCACAATCGGAAGCGCTCCCGCAAAAGTTGCCGCAGCGGCTCATTTTGATTTCGGGCGGCGGCTGAATCTTCTACCTTGGATTCGTGCCCGATCTAATCGCCATCGTCGGACGGCCCAATGTGGGCAAGTCCGCCTTGTTCAACCGCCTCGTGGGCCGGCGCATTGCCATTGTCCACGACCAACCCGGCGTCACGCGCGACCGCGTCAGCGCCGAGGCCGAATGGCGGGGAAGAACGTTCACGCTCGTGGACACCGGGGGGCTGGGTCTGGTCCGGGGCGAAAAAGCCGGCGACCTGATCGCCGAGGCCGCGCTGGAACAGGCCGAGCTGGCAATCGAAGCCGCCAAAGGAATTATTTTTGTCGTCAACGTGCAGGAAGGCCTCGTGCCCTTGGACCGCGAGGTCGCAGACAAATTGCGCCGCAGCGGAAAGCCGGTTTGGGTGGCGGTCAACAAGGTGGACACGGCGCGCGCGGAAGAAGGCCTCGCCGAGTTTGCCGAACTGGGTTTCGAGAAGCTGTTCCCGGTCAGCGCCATCCACGGCGGGGGCGTTGAACAATTGGTGGACGCGGCCGTTGCAGATATTGAGCTTCCGGTTCCCGGCGAGGAGAACTCCGGCGCGCCTGAGGCGGAAAGCTTGAAACCGGAGACTCCCGCCGTCCTGAAACTGGCGGTGATCGGAAGACCGAACGTCGGAAAGTCCTCAATCATCAATGCCTTGACGCAATCCTCGCGCGTCATCGTCTCGCCCGCCCCAGGCACGACGCGCGACGCGATTGACGTGCCATTCGAGGTGGAGACCGACGGCGTTCGGCAGAAATACGTCCTGATTGACACTGCCGGAATGCGGAAGGCGCGGCGCGTGAACGATTCCATCGAGTTCTTCAGCGTGCAGCGCGCCGAGGATTCCATCGCCCGCGGCGATATTGTGATTCTGGTCCTGGACGCGGAGGCGGGCATCACCGAACAGGACAAGAAGATCGGCGACAAAATCGTCGGCTACAAGAAAGCATGCATCGTCGTCGTCAACAAATGGGACTTGTTCGAGGAGGCCGTCCGCCAGGCGCGCCAGGGGGAAATCCGGCGGCGCCAGAAAAAGGAGCGGCGTGAAGGTCAGGAGGGGGAAATGTCCACGCTCGCCGAATTCGGCGCCTGGGTGCAGGAAAAATTGTTCTTCCTCGATTACGCGCCGGTGATTTTCACGTCGGCCAAGTCCGGTTTTCACCTGGAGCGGCTGCTGGAAGCCGTGCGTTACGTGGCCGCACAGTTGCGGCAAAAGATTCCCACGGCGATTTTGAACCGCACGTTGCGCGACGCCGTGGAACGCCGCCAGCCCGTCAGCGTCGCCGGCCACCGCCTGAAGTTTTTTTACGCCACCCAGGTGAAACAGGCGCCGCCGACGTTCCTGCTGTTCGTCAACCGTGGCGAATTGTTTTCCGAATCCTACAAAAAATACCTGGCCGGCGAACTGCGCAAGGCGTTCGGCTACGAGGGGTGTCCGATCGTGCTGGCGCCGAAGGCCAGACCGAAAACCATCGAGCCGATCAGAAAGTTCAATCCCAAGCAGAGGCGCCCCCGGTTGCGATTTAGTCGAAGCCGGCGCTGAGGCACCTCAAATCGGGTAAGGCCAACTCCTACCCGGCCCCCATCCCGGCGTTGGAGCGCGGTCATTTCGATTCCCGAACGGGACGATTGCTGAATCCGATGCCCGTCTCCCCAAATCCACCGGCTGGTTATTCACCGCGGGGAACAAGTTTCAATTCTTCAACTCCGGCCCGGCGAATCCGGCGGATTTGTCTTGGGAATATCGTTTGCGTAACTTTCTTGAAAATTTTCCTTGAAAGCACAACAGGTAGTGGTATGATGCCTTTTGTTCCCCAACTAATTGGGGGAGCAAAAACTTGGAAAACAGCCTGATTTTCTTGGAAAATGAGCCGTTTGGGAAGTCCAAGGGCTTCCGCTTCGCTTGAAGCGCCGGGCATTAACGTCTAACATTGAATGGAGTGAAACATGATTGACGCACGCGAGGAGATGTTGGCGTCGGCGCCCCGCGCCGGGCGCCGGCGCGCCTCCAAAATATCGGTCACGCGCGGAATGAAAAATCACAAGGACGCCGTGAAGAAGAAACTGTCCATCGAGCGCGTTTTCAGCGATTCCAATGTCAAGCCATTCGACCAGGTGGACTGGGAGCGGCGGACGGCGGAGATCGCCGACGATGCCGGCAAGGTCATCTTCAAACAGGAGGATGTGGAGGTGCCCAAGTCGTGGTCGCTGCTCGCCACGAAGGTCGTCGTCTCGAAATACTTTTACGGCGAGCAAAACACCTCCGAGCGCGAGACCTCGGTGCGCCAACTCATCCACCGCATCTGCCGGACGATTGCCGATTGGGGGGTGGCGGACGGCTATTTCAGCAAGGCCGGCGGCGAGGTGTTTTACGACGAGTTGTCCTGGCTTTGCCTCAACCAATACGGCGCGTTCAACTCGCCGGTGTGGTTCAACGTCGGGCTGTTGCATCAGTACGGCATCGGCAAAAATTCCGACAAGGGCAACTGGTTTTTCAACCGCCGGACCGGCCAGGCCGAGCGCGCCCGCACGCAATACGAATACCCGCAGTGCAGCGCCTGCTTCATCCAGTCGGTGGACGACAACATGGAAAGCATCATGCGCCTGGCGCACAGCGAGGCGATGCTCTTCAAGTTCGGCTCCGGCACCGGCACGGATTTGTCGCCCCTGCGCTCGAAGCGCGAGAAGTTGAGCGGCGGCGGCCGGCCCAGCGGCCCGATGAGCTTTCTGAAAGTCTATGACCAGGTGGCCAACGTCGTGAAATCCGGCGGCAAAACCCGCCGCGCGGCCAAGATGAACACGCTGCGCGACTGGCACGGGGACATCGAGGAATTCATTGACGCCAAGCAGAAGGAGGAAAAGAAGGCCTGGGCGCTGATCGAGCAGGGCTACGACGGCTCCTACAACGGCGACGCCTACGGCAGCGTGATGTATCAGAACGAAAATCTGTCCGTGCGCGCCAGCGACGAGTTCATGAACGCCGCGCTGGCGGGCAGGGAATGGTGGACGCGCGCGGTCACTACCGGCAAGCCGCTCGAAAAGAAGGACGCCGCCAGGCTGCTCTACAAAATCGCCGAGGGCACGTGGATTTGCGGCGACCCGGGCATGCAATATGACGGCGCCATCCAGAAATGGCACACGTGCAAGGGCACCGAGCCGATCCACTCGACCAACCCGTGCAGCGAATACGTGTTCATCAACAACACCGCCTGCAATCTGGCGTCGCTGAACCTGATGAAGTTCAAGCGCGAGGACGGCAAGTTCGACGTGGAACGTTTCAAGGCCGCGGTGCGCATCTTCATCACCGCGCAGGAAATCGTCGTGGACAACGCGAGCTACCCCACCAAGGACATCGCCGAGAACTCGCACATCTACCGCACCCTCGGGCTCGGCTACGCCAACCTCGGCTCGCTGTGCATGAGCTACGGCCTGCCCTATGACAGCGACGAGGGCCGCGCGCTGGCCGGCGCCATCACCGCCATCCTGACCGGCCACGCCTACGAGCAGAGCGCGGAAATCGCGGCGACCCTCGGCGCGTTTCCGGGCTACCGCGACGCCCGTTGCGCGCACGTTTCCAAACCGCTGGCGAACGACAACGTGGCTTCCATGCTCGGCGTCATGCAATTGCACCGGGACGCCGTCGAGGACATCCATCCGAGCGAGGAGTTCGGCTTTTTGAAAGAGGAGGCGCGCCGTTGCTGGGACCGTGCCCTCGCCCGCGGCCGGCAGACGGGCTACCGCAACGCGCAGGTCACCGTGCTGGCGCCGACGGGCACCATTGCGTTTTTGATGGACTGCGACACGACCGGCGTGGAGCCGGACATCGCGCTGGTCAAGTACAAGCTGCTGGCCGGCGGCGGCATGTTGAAAATCGTCAACCGCGGCGTGCCCGATGCGTTGCGCCGGCTCGGTTACGACGAACCCGAAATTGCGAACATCCTCGCGCACATCGAGAAATTCGACACGATTGAAGACGTCGAGGGAAACGAATCTC